>DAIOWH010000050.1:0-34528 GCA_036758585.1 Planctomycetia bacterium | reverse complement strand
GCGTCGGGCTACTGTCCCTGCGGACTCCCAGGATCACGCAAAGCCATTTAGTCGTGTTCGCCGCTCTGCTCCTACTGGCCGCGGCGACGCCGCAACAAGACAAGGTCTTTTCGGGTCCTCAACCGGGCGAGAAGGCGCCGCCGTTCAAGGTGCTGCAGGTCTTTGGCCCACAGGCGGGCAAGGAAGTAGAACTGGCCGGCGAGTCGAAGGGCGGCCCCGCGCTGCTCGTGTTCGTTCACGAACTGACGCGCCCCGCCATGCAACTGCTGCGGCCGCTCGATCTGTATGCCTCGAAGGTAGCGGGCGACGGCCTCGACACCCACTTCGTCTGGCTGGCGGCAGACCGTACTCAGACCGAGGAGTTCCTCGGCCGCGCTCGCCAGTCGCTTAACCTGCAGTCGCCGATCAACATCTCGCTCGACGGCATCGAAGGGCCGGGCAGCTACGGACTGAATCGCAAGGTCGCGCTGACGATCCTGATCGTCAAAGAGCAGCAGGTCGTCGCCAACTTTGCGATCACACAACCGAACGAGACCGACGCGCCGCCGATCTTGGCCGAGATGGCCAAGCTAGTCGGCAAGACGCCGCCGACGCTGGCCGAACTGGGCGCGGACCGCGCCAACATGCGTCGCGACACGGCCCGGCCGACGCCCGCGCGCCCGACCGACGTGGCACGGCCAGCCGCCGACGCAGCCGAGGCCGTCAAGCGTCTCGAAGACGAAGTAGCACGCCTCAAGAGCCTCGATCAGGAACACCACGCCCGCGCGCTTGCCCGAGTCGCGGAACTTGAAAAGCGCGTGGCCGAACTGGCCGACGCCCTGAACGACGCCCGCACGAAGATCGCCAAGCTCGAAGGCTCGCCCGCCCCCGAACCGATCAAGAAGCCAAGCCCACGCGTCGAGCCTGTTCCGGCCGCCCGGAAGGACGAGCCGCGTAAGGACGAGCCTAGAAAAGACGTTCCGCGTAGGGACGAACCGAGGAAAGACGAACCGCGCAAGAAGGCCGGTGCCGACCTGCCCGGCCGCACTCCGATGGACCCCGAGATCATCGGCCTAATGCGCCGCATGATCCAGTCGACCAACGACGAGGCCACGGTGAAGGAAATCAACGACGCCATGCTCAAGTGGGCCGGCGACGACAAGCAGCGCAAAGACGACCTGAAGCAGTTCGCCATCCGCATCGCCCACCTCGGCTACGGCTCCGACCCGGCCAAGGCGGCGATCAAGAAACTGGCGGCCGGTGACTAGGGGCCGCCGCGATCGCGGCCGATCTGGCCTGAAAGTGCCGACGACATGTTCGCACGCGTAGCCGAGCCTGCAAAACCGGCGTTCGCACTCAGGAAGGGTGAGCAAGGCATCTCGGTTTTCGACCTCGACAGAATCAGTCCGCCCCTGACCGAGATCGAGATCCTGGACAGCTTTCGAACCGGGAGCCGGGTTATAATTCGTTCACCAGCGGAAATCGAGGCGAAGGGGCTTCGACTGGTTTCCGTACGTGGCGAGGAACCGTTGCCGGAACGGCTGCGTGAAGCCCATTGCGAGATTCGTGCTGGTGCTACGATGACGCGTGCAGAGTTCAAACGGGCCCTGCGAGAGTTGGAGTAACATGAAAACCCAAACCCACACTGAGCTGCCCGCGGAGGTGATTGAGGCGATACGCTCGTTTCCCGTCAAACGCGAGATCGAACACTGTGGACAGAAGGTTGTGGTTTCGCCGTTTGATTTCTACGCGAAGTGCCCCCGCTGCGGCGGCGAAATCAAGTTACGAGGCTTCTCGGGAACTCCCGAGATCGAAGACGTCTTCGACGCGGTCATCGAATGGATGGCCCAACCGGGCGCGTCGCAGATCGTTCGCCTACGCATGCAAGCGATCTCTGAAGAAAGCGAGGAATGATCGTGACTGGACATGACCCCAGAACAATTCATGCCGAGAGCGGGTACTACCCTGACCGTTTCTGAATTCAGCCAGAACCAATGCAGGTGCAACTACCATGTTTGAGCATGCCGCTCGTTGTGTAATCATCGCGACTGTTGGCATCGCTACGGCTGCACCAGGCATTGAGCTTCCAACTCCCAGCCAACAGCCGAACCCGATCGTCGACTTCGAAACCCAGGTCATCCCCGTCCTGACCAAGGCCGGCTGCAACAGCGGCTCGTGTCATGGCGCGGCGATCGGACGCGGCGGGTTCAAGTTGTCGCTGCTGGGCTACGACCCACAGGCCGACTACGACAGCCTGGTCAGCGAGTTCGAGGGGCGACGCGTGAACCAGGTTCGCCCGGAAAAGAGCCTGGTGCTGCGTAAGCCTGCGCTGGACATCGATCACGAAGGCGGCTTGCGGCTGAAGCCGGGTGGCGACGGGTTTCGCATCGTGCGCGATTGGATCGCGGCCGGCGCCCCGCGCGGCGGGGATCGACGACTACTCAAGATCGAGGTCGCACCGACCACGCAATGGCTGCCCGATCTGGGCGGGCAGTTCAGCATCAAGGTGCTCGCACACTTCGCGACGGGCGATCAGCGATCGGCCGTCAGCATTCAGCAAACCTCAGAGGACGTGACGCGCTGGGCCGTGTTCACTGCGACCGATCCGGCCGCGACTCGCGTCGACTCCAGCGGAGCTGTCACGGTGCTGCGGCGCGGACAAACCTCAGTGATGGTCCGGTTCCTTGGCGAGGTCGCCGCGGTCACGGTCATGGTGCCGATCAACGAGGGCGGCGATGCGCCGGCGAACCGGCCGCTCGCGAACTTCGTCGACGAGCACGTAAACCGAACGCTCGACGCACTGCGCCTGCCGCACTCGCCACGCACGGACGACCGGATATTCGTGCGGCGAGTCTACCTCGACCTAATCGGCGTGCTGCCCGACCCCGCCGAGGTCGACGCCTTCGTGGCCGACCGCGCGGCGGACAAGCGGCAGCGCCTGGTCGAGGGGCTGCTCGATCGGAGCGAGTTCGCCGACCTGTGGGCGCTCAAGTGGGGCGACCTGTTGAGGATCGAGTCGCGGCGGCTTCAGCCCGAGGGCGCCGCGGCGTTTCACTCGTACATTCGCGACTGCGTTGCAAAGAACACGCCGCTCGACGTCATGGCCCGCACGATGCTGCTGGCGACCGGCGACGGATATGCGGTCGGGCCGGCCAACTTCAGCCGCGTGCCACGCGACGCTCGCGAGGCGGCCGAGCACGTCAGCCGCGTCATGCTCGGCGTGCGGTTGCAGTGCGCGAATTGCCACAATCATCCGCTCGATCGCTGGACGCAAGACGACTACCACGGCTTGGCCGCCGTTTTCGCGCGGGTTGATCGTTCGCGCGAAGTCAAGCTCGTCGCGCGGGGCGACGTGATCCACCCTCGCACCGGCCGGCCGGCCGTGCCGCGCATTCCCGGCGACCGGTTCATCGAGTCGCCCGACGCGACTACGTGGCGCGACCAGTTCGCCGATTGGGCGACGAGCCCAGTGAATCCGTTCTTCGCGCGGGTGGCCGTGAATCGCATCTGGCGTGAACTGATGGGCCGCGGACTGGTGGAACCCGTCGATGACCTACGCGCCACGAACCCGGCGACCCACCCGGAACTGCTCGACGCGCTGGCTGCCGACCTCGCGTCGCACCGGTTCGACGTACGGCACACGGTCCGCACGGTCGTCACCTCCGAGGCCTACCAGCGCAGCTCGGTGTCGCAGTCGGGCAACCGCGCCGACGATCGGTTCTGCTCCAAGGCACTGGTGCGCCCGCTCGCGGCGCACGTGTTGATCGACGCCGTGGTCAAAGTGACAGGCGTCACCGAACGGCTCGGGGATCTGCCGGGCGGCACGCCGGCGATTTCGCTCGGCGACTCGCGCGTCGCGTCCGAGCCGCTCGACCTGCTCGGCCGCTGCTCGCGCGACGCCGAGTGCTCCGCCGCCACAGCGTCGTCCGGTTCACTGCCGCTCGCGCTGCACACCATCAACGGACCGTGGCTGAACGCCAAGTTGGCCGACCCCGCCGGACGACTCGCGCGACTGCTAACGACGAGCGCCGACAACGCGGCGATAGTGACGGAATTCTACCTAATCGCCCTGTCGCGCCGGCCGACGCAGGCCGAGCTGAACCACTGGCACGATGGCCTGGCCGCGGCGGACAGTTCGGGCCGGGTCGCTGCCCTGCAGGATTTCTGTTGGGCATTGCTTAATTCGGCCGAGTTCGGGTGTAATCACTGACGCTCGGAGGAACGCCCATGCGACGCTGTGACGGTGTGAACCGACGAGAGTTTCTGCGCATCGGCAGCCTGTCGGCGTTCGGGCTGGGAGTCGCCGACGCACTGCGGCGACGAACGGCCGCGGCCGACGACGGCCTGCGCAACTGCATTCTGATCTGGCTCGATGGCGGGCCGAGCCACCTCGACACGTTCGACTTGAAGCCCGACGCGCCGGCCGAAGTGCGCGGCGACTTCTCGCCCGCGGCCAGCGACGTTCCGGGAATCCAAATCTGCGAGCATTTTCACCGACTGGCGACAATGATGCATCGCGTCTGCCTCGTGCGGTCGATGACCTCGCCGTTGGGCGAGCACAATCTGGGCAGTCACTACATGCTTACCGGCTACCAGCCGTCGCCGGTGATCGAGTATCCGAGCTACGGGTCGGTCGCGGCCGCATGCCGGGGCGACGCGGGTGTGCTGCCCGCCTACGTCGCCGTGCCGAGCTTCAACGCGCACGCGGCCAACGGCTACTTGAGCGGGTCGATGCGGCCGTTCGCCGTGGGCGGCGATCCGTCGAAGCCCGACTTTCGAGTCAAGGACCTCGACGCGCCGGCGGGCTTCGATGCCGCACGACTCGATCGACGCCGCCAGTTCCTGGCCGACTTCGATCGGCTCAGCGCCCAGGTCGAAGAGGGTGCGTTTCGCCAGACTCGCGACGCGCAGTTTGAACAGGCGTATCGCCTGATCGCGTCGCCCGCGGCCAAGCGAGCGTTCAACGTGGGCGAGGAGCGCCCGGCCGTGCGGCAGCGCTACGGCATGAGCCGCATCGGCCAGAGTTGCCTGCTCGCCCGACGATTGATCGAGGCCGGCTGCCCGTTCGTGACCGTCACCGACAACGGCTGGGACACGCACGGACAAATCTATCGCGAGCTGAAGGAGGGTTACGTCGGCGGCTATGCGGGCAAGATCCCGCTGCTCGACGCCGCGCTGTCGACACTGCTCGACGAACTGGCCGCGAGCGGCCTGCTCGACGAAACCCTAGTGATCGTGATGGGCGAATTCGGCCGCACGCCCAAGCTGAACACGGCCGCCGGTCGCGATCATTGGCCGCGCGCGTTCAGCGTCCTGCTGGCCGGCGGCTCAGTGCGCGGCGGTCAGGTCGTCGGCTCGAGCGACGCCCGCGGCGAGAACGCCGCCGACCGACCTGTGTCGCCGACCGACCTGGCTCGCACGATCTACACTCTCCTCGGCATCGATCCGGACCGCGAGTTCCAGACGGCCGACGGCCGCCCCGTTCGAGTTTCGCCCGGCGGCCAGGTGATTCGCGAGTGCCTGACGTAACAGGTTTTGGAGTGCGGCACTTGTCGCCGCTTTCTTTGGCTGCGTGCCGCTCTCGTTGGCCGGGCGACCGGCATCGTGACGGAATGAGTTACATCCTACGATTCACAGGAAAAGCGGCGACGAGTCGCACTCCAGGGTCTCGGCACCGGGCTCGCGTGGCGACCGCGGCCGTCCTTGTGATGCTCGTCGCTTGCGTCGCACCCGGCGCGAAACCAGACCAGGCGGCGAGCCTTCAGCCTTCAATCACCGCGCTGGCAGCGTCGCCCGACGGCGAGAACGTGCTGATTGGTTCGCAGCGCGGCGTCGAAGTTCAGAGTTGGGTGGGCGAACGAACATCGGCATTCAACACCGAACTGGCACACGTCCACGATCTGGCGTTCTCACCAGACGGCAGGGCGCTGGCCGTGGCGGGCGGCAGCCCGGCCGAGTTCGGCGTCATCGAGTTGTGGTCGTGGCCCGGCCGCAAGCTGATTGGCCGGCTCGAAGGGCACGACGACGTGGTCTATGGCGCGGCGTGGGTCGACGCCGGCCGAATCGCCACGTGCAGCGCGGACCGCACGGTCCGTGTCTGGGACGTGGCGGCGGGCACGGAAGTCGCCAATCTGGCCGGGCATTCCGGGCCGGTGCTGTGCCTCGCCGTATCGCCCGACGCGGCGCTGTTGTGTACCGGAAGCACTGATCAGACCATCCGCGTGTGGGACACTCGCTCGTGGCAATTGTTGCGCACGTTCACGAATCATCTAGGGCCAGTGCAGAGCCTGGCATTCAGGCCGGCGGCCCTCGCCAGCACCCGTCCGCCCGCCGCCATCGAACTTGCGTCGGCGGGCGGCGACGGCACCGTGCGCATCTGGCAACCCGCGATCGGTCGCATGGTGCGCATCATCCGGCACACGTCGCCAGTGTTCGCGCTCGCGTGGATCGACGCCAAGACGCTCGCCGCCGGCTCGCGGGACGGTCTCGGCGCCATCGACGCGGCCAGCGGCAACCTCGTTCACGACCACCCGACCAGCGTTGGGTGGATCACGAGCCTCGGCGTCTCGCCCGATCAAAAGCGACTCGCGGTCGGCACGGCATCGAACGAGGTGCATGTGATTGCTTCGATGACAACCGATCAGTGATGGCTGCGCGGGGGTGCGAAGCACGTTGCGCGCCCAGAGTCTGCGATGGGCGTGGAAGCCATCTGCGGCAGGGTGCCACACTCTCGCACTGGAAGCGGCTCGCGGTCGGCACGACATCGGGAACAGTTTCTTGTTGGAGGTCACGATCGGCGTGGGTATCCTGCCGCGCGTTGCGGGTGGGTTGATCTTGAAGCAATCGCAGCCAGATACTCTGTGCGTCGCTCGACGCCACGACACTCAGATCGCAGCCCAGGAAGCCTACGATCAGGCCGATGTCACGGCGCGGGCAGCGTATCTTGACGCCCTGTCGGTCGCCGACGCCGCCTACTGGGCGGCGGCGGCCGACGCCAAAGTCGCGATCGACGCAGCGAGTTCGTCCTACGACAGCACATTGGCTGACTTGGCCCGGCAAGAGACGGAACTGTGGGACGCATGTGCGGCCGACCCCGCTTGTAGTGCGCCCGACCCGCAGGCGTTGGCGGATATCGACGCGGCGCGAACGGCAGCGGCCGAGGTTCTGGATGCCGCCGTCCACGCCTTCACGGTGACGATGGCGACGGCTGACAGGCGTGGCAGGCGGCATACGCCAGGCTGAGACCGTGTGGGATCGGGCGCGAGCGGATGCGGACGTCGCGCGACTCGACGCCGTGACCCAGGCCAACGCGGTGCTGACCGCGGCACAACACCTCGCCGAGTCACCGTCCAGCGCGTTAACGGCGCCAAGGGCACCGTTTCGGTGAACTACGCCACTCGCTCGCCATGCTCGTGCGACGGAGTTCCGCTGGACCAAATCGCACAGGCCGGACCAGCCGCCGGTGACAGCGCCGACTACACCCACACCGCCGCCGGCACGCTGACCTTCGCCGACGGGGTCACGTCGCAGACGTTCACCGTGCCAATCCGCGACGAACTGGTCATCGAGAACAACGAGTTTCTCTGGCTGCTCCTGGCTCTACGGAGCGGTGCGGCCAAGCTCGGCACTCCGGCCAGCGCTCGGCTCACGATCGAGAACGACGACGCACTGGGCCAGATACAGTTTGCCGCAGACGACTTCGCACTCTGGGAATCCGACGGTGCCACTGGCGTCAGGCTGATCCGTGTGGGCGGCAAGAGCGGCTCGCAGACGGTGGACGCCGTGCTGACGGGCACGGTCGCCGAAGGAAACAGCGGCACCGTCAGCGCCGTGTTCACCATCAGCTTGTCGAGTCGCAGCCCTCAGGAGGTCACGGTCGGCTACGCGACCGCGAACAACTCCGCCGCCGCGCCGGGCGATTACACAGCGGCGAGCGACACAGTCCGTTTCGCCGCGGGCGAGACCCGTCGGACGATCACGGTCGCGGTGCGTGGCGACACGATGTATGAGCCGAACGAGCGGTTCTTGGTCGATCTCAAGAATCCCACCGGCGCGACGCTCGATTCCCGCCGCAGCCGCGGCACAGGCACCATCAATAATGATGACACGCAGCCCACCGTGGCCATCTCCCCCGCTGCCCCCGCGCGTGTGACGGTAACCGAGGGACACGCGGGGACCACCGCCGCCCATCTCGTGACTTGCGTTGGAAAGAGTCACCGTGAGCTACGCTTGCCAGAACTGTGGCTCAGTGTCTGCCGCCGTCAGCCATCTGCAGATGAGGTCGTCCAATGGAGTCGCAAGCTGGCACCTCGTCCAGGTGCTGAAGCGTGGTGGGAGTTGGAATTGTTGGGGAGCACGTGCATTTACCACGAGCGCGATGGGGTGATCGTGCATGGCCCGGTTTTTCGATATGGCTCGCCCGTGGTGAATATGCCCTTTCACACCATCAGTGGCCACGCGGGGAAGGTGATGGAGGGGATGGTCGTCTATCCCAGAGCGTTTCCGCCTGGCTCACATCCCGCCTGGAACCGACCACCTTCGGAGGTGCCGGCCCACTGGGACAGTGTCCTGGCTGTTCACCTGGCGGCAGGTCCCTCTTATGGACCCGGGGTAGTGCAAATGCGATTGTCACTCTTTTCTCATGCGTGGCTGGTCTTTGGGCGTTCGTTTCATCCTTCCTTGACAACACGTTGTTGGGAATCGAACTGGCAGGAGTTGGTGCAGGCAGTACACAGGCTCGCCTATGCCGAAGAGGCAGTAGAGCGAGTGACCGTGTCCGTGAATGCCCTCCGGAGGCAGTTGGAGGGAACGTCGGTCTTGGAGGCGCTTCGGAGCCTACCCAAGCTGGGCGAACTGGAACTATGGAGCGACCGACCCGCTCGAATGACGCCAGCCGAACCAGTTTTGGAACAGTCGCCCTACACGGACTCCGACATTGAGCGAGCTTTGAAGACGTGTGAGACGTCCGAAGCCCGGTCATGGTTGAGCCAAAACGGGTTCCGGATGGTTGCGGAGATCGAAAAGCACCAAGCGATGTCGCTCGTTGAGCAGTTGTACGAGCTTGGGGCCGACAAGGTAATTGCGGTGGGCATCGAACAAAGCACCGACACTTCCTTTGGGGGTGAAGCTGCATTCGCGGCGATGCTGGTGGTGCAGGTTTCCCAAAAGGAACCCAATCGAAGGCGTGTCTTCGATTGGATCACAGACCGCTTCCATCGCCGAGGCCGTAGCTGTCCTCGCGACGACGCACAGCAGTATCTCGCCCTGGCTTGGTATGATTTGGAAGTCCTAGCTTAGGCGGCCTTTGATGGATCGAAAACGTGAAAGGTGGCGCAGAAAACGGGACAGGTCGGACAGGTCGACCTGTCCCGTTTGCGCGTTTACTGCGCCTCCCGTTTTCTGCGCCCTAAAAGTCGGAGAGCTTGGATGAAGGCTCATTACTACACTCTGGGCACGGGCAGCCTGAGAGGGTGCGCTCACGGCTACTTGCTAAGTCTGTGCCCCTGTTGCTGGCCATCTACGACAAGCCCAGCTTCGCCGTACTCAGTTTGACGCGATCGCAAAGCGTCGATGCTCTTGCTCGCATCGCCGCACCGGACACCGTTCCCGTTTTGCGACGCGCCATGGACGACGAGTCGATCCGTAACAGCTCGCGCTGCGAGGTCGCCCGAGCTTTGGTGCAACACGATATTGAAGAGGGACGGACGTTCCTGCTCGAACGCTACCGCGAGTACCTGGACAGGCTGCCAAACCGCTTCAACACGGCCTGGGAAGTCGACCCAACAGACTCACTCCAACAAATGTCAGACGCCAAGGTCCTCGCGGCTCTGATTCAGATGCGCGAGACGGAAACCGAGGAAATGCCGCAACGCAACCTGGACACGCACATCCAGATCATGCGGCTCAACGGACTGGCAGTATCCGATCTCGTCAAAATCGCGCTGGACGACGAGTGGGACCCGAACCGCAAGTTGCGTTATGAGGCCATCCGCGCACTCGGGCGGACTGCCGGAGTAGAGGTCATCCCTCAACTGGAGACACTGCGGCCTTGGCGCACCACCGGCCCCGGGGCAGTCCATCATCATTCCATAGCCAACCTGGACGAGTTCGTCGCCGGTCAACAGAGACAGTTGCGCCAGTTCGTACGCCAAGCGATCGCCGAGATCAAGGCTCGCCACTGGAGTGCCACGCAGGAACCGAAGTGAGCCGATGGGCGCTGCAACACGGGGTTCAGTGGTTCTTTCCCCCGACCGCTGATGCATTGCCCAGCGACTTGGCCAAGACTGCCTTGCGGTTGGGCATTGGCCGCGAGCCTTGCGCTCGCGACGAAACCAGAGAAGTCTGACGCACGACACAACGTCGTTGCTCTCACGAGAGTTACTTCAAGTCGGCCCGTCACTTCTTCGCCAGAGCTGCCCGCGGCACAGGATTTGTAATCCTCGAAGAGCGGTTAGTGCAGACACTCGGATCAGACTCCTCTCCCGATCCTCTCCCGAGTTTGGTGCTACACACGGCGACATCAGCTACGGAGATGCTGCGCGCCGTCTCACCAGTACATCCTTCGACAGAAAGGAACGACTTTTGGTCGGCGGTGATCGCGAGTCACTGGTGGTTGTCGGCAATGGCATGGCGGGCGCTCGCGTTGTTGAGGAGATCAGCGCCCGCGCGCCCGAGCGGTTCGCGATCACGATGTTCGGCGACGAGCCGCGCGGCAACTACAACCGCATTCACCTGTCCGGCGTGCTGGGTGGATTCAAATCCGCCGACGAGATCACGCTGAATCCGCTGGAGTGGTACGAGAAGCACGGCATTCGATTGCTCGCGGGGGTGCGGGCGACGCACATCGATCGCGCGGCCAAGGCTGTCGCAGGCTGCGCGACGCAGACCGGACCCGATCCACTCCGCACTCACGCAGTCGCCTACGACAAACTCATTATCGCAACCGGCTCGCGTCCATTTGTGCCTCCGATGGAAGGCGCCGACAAGCGAGGCGTGTTCGTGTTTCGCACGATCGACGACTGTGACGCGATTGCTCGCTGGGCGGGCCAATCGAAGCGGGCTGTCGTGATCGGCGGCGGCCTGTTGGGCCTCGAGGCCGCCCGCGGACTCGTGTCGCACGGCGTCGAGGTGATGATTGTCGAGGTCGCGCCGCAGCTCATGGTGCAGCAACTCGACGCGGCGGGCGGTGCGATCTTGCGGCAGAAGATGGAGGCGATGGGCATCCGAGTCCTGCTCGAACGGCTGACCACGCGCGTGCTGGGCAACGGCCGGGCGGAGGGGCTTGAGTTCAAGGACGGCTCGACGATCGACGCCGACATGATCGTTGTCAGTTGCGGCATTCGGCCGAACGCCGAGATCGCCAAGGCGGCGGGCCTCGCGGTGAACCGCGCGATCGTGGTCGACGACCAGCTTCGCACGTCGGACGCCGACGTCTTCGCGCTCGGCGAGTGCGTCGAACACCGCGGCAAGATTTATGGGCTGGTCGAGCCGCTGTACGAGCAGGCCGCCGTGTTGGCCGATGTGATTACGGAATCGGACCCGCAGGCGTGCTACGAAGGTTCGCGACTGGCGACGACGCTAAAGGTGATGGGAGTCGATCTTGCCTCGATGGGCGAAGCTAACGGCCCTGCCGCTAGTTCGCTCGATGCCCAAGTGCTCGTCCACAGCGACGCGCCGCGCGGCGTTTACCGCAAACTGGTGATACGCGACGGCCGGTTGGCCGGGGCGATCGTGCTGGGCGAAACGGCTCCGGTGGCGACGCTGATGCGGCTGTTCAAACGCGGCGAGCCGGTGCCGGACCAACCGCTGGAGTTGCTCAATGGCCACGCCGGGTCAGCATCGGCCGACGGGGCGGATGGCGACGCGGTCGCATCGCTGAGCGACGACGCAGAGATTTGCAATTGTCATCGCGTGCCGAAGGGCCGCATCGTCGCGTGTATTCGCGCGGGCGCGACATCGGTGCGGGCGATCGGCGAGGCGTGCAAGGCGGGCACGGGCTGCGGTAGTTGCCAGACGCTGCTCGGCGGGCTGATCGCCGCGTGCGGTGGCGCGGAAGCGGCGGCCGAGCGCAAGCTGAACAAGATCGAACTGATGAAGCGAGAGAAGGACGGGCTCGACGCACTGCCAGACATCGAACGGCTCGCGGCGGCGGGCGATTGGACTCAAATCAGCGAAGACGACGCGCAGCGGATGAAGTGGCACGGGCTGTTCGTGCGCAAGCCGACGCCGGGCCACTTCATGATGCGCATCCGCAGCACCTGCGGACACATGAACGCGCGACAGTGGCGATTGATCGCCGACCTGTCCGACCGGCACGGCCGCGGCTTCTGCGACCTGACGACGCGGCAGCAGGTGCAGATGCGGTGGTTCACGATCGGCGAGGCGCCCGAAATCTGGCGGCAGCTTCGCGAGGTTGGGCTGACGAGTCTGCAGACGGGCATGGACAACGTGCGGGGCGTGTGCGGCTGCCCGGCGTCGGGCATCACGCCGAACGAACTGTTCGATGCGACGCCGGTGGCGAACCAGTTCACCGAGATGCTCGTGGGTAACCGCGAGTTCACCAACCTGCCGCGCAAGTTCAACGTTACGATCACCGGCTGCCTGGAGAATTGCTGCCATCCCGAGACGCAGGACGTCGGCCTCGTGCCCGCGACCCGAGACGTCGATGGCCAGCAGGCTGTCGGCTTCAACGTCCTGGTCGGCGGCAAACAAGGATCGGGCGGCTACCGGCCGGCGTCGAACATCGACGTGTTCGTGTTGCCTGACGAGGCAGCCGAGATGTGTTCGCAGATCACGTTCATCTTCCGCGACCACGGATCGCGCGAGGCGCGCAACCGCGCGCGGCTCGCGTTTTTGCTGGACGATCGCGGCGAGGCGTGGCTCCGCCGCGAACTGGAGCGGCGCTGGGGTCGTCCGCTGCGCTCGGCCGGCAAGGACCAACGGAAGATCGGACATTCGGACCATGTCGGAATCTACCGACAGAAACAGCCAGGGTTGAACTACGTCGGGCTGCTCGTGCCGGTCGGACGCATCACGACCGACCAGATGCGCGGCGTTGCCGACGTGGCCGAACGCTACGGCGCCGGCGAGATCCGACTGACGACTGGCCAGAACGTGATCATCACCGGCGTTCCCGACGCAAAGCTGGGCGATCTCACAGAGGAGCCGTTGCTCAAGGAATTGCGTTACGACCCGACTCCGATCATGCGCGGGCTCGTGTCGTGTACCGGCATCGACTACTGCCACATGGCACTGATCGAAACCAAAGGCTGGGCAATCGACGTGGCGAAGAAGCTCGAAGAACGACTGGGCGACGATGTGCATCGTCTGAAGCCGCTGTCGATTCACTGGTCCGGTTGTCCGGCCGGATGCGGCATGCACCAAGTTGCGTCGATCGGCCTGCAGGGTTGCCGCAGCCGCCAGCCGTCGGGCGACATCGTCGATTCGGCTCACGTGTACGTGAACGGATCGACCGGCCGTCAGCCGCGGATCGCCGCCGAACTGCTGAACGACGTGCCGTGCGAGCGACTCGTCGATTCCCTGTTGCCGCTCGTGCAGTTTCTGCCGCGAAGATAAGACGACCAGAATGAGGGGATCGGACCAGGCTCAATCAGTTTCAATGCGATACCGATGCCGCTGCGAGAGCATGCAAACAACATTGCCAGGTCGATCAATGATGAGGGCGAACAGGTCAGTGATGTCGCGACCGAGCAGGCTCACTTCGAGGACCTGCGGCCCGGTCGCCGCGGCAAACCGGCCACGGAATACCACCTTGTTCCCTTGGTCCGTCGTGATCGGACTGCGGTTGGCACTTCGACCGATGCAGCGGCGCCGCCGACCCCGATCAGTCCGCTTGACGATTCGACCGCGTCCACACCCAGAGCTTCGACGGCTTCGGCGAACAGCACTGTTCGATCGGCACCGATGTCCAGCAGGAAATCGACGTGGAGCCACGAACCGTTGCGTCCTTGCACTTCGCCTCGAACGATTGGTCGGACGACACCGTCATCGCAGATGAGCCATTCGCCAGAAATGAGCATAGATGCGTGGCACGTTCTCCTTTGGAATGTACCGCATGTAGACTCCGCTATCGTCAGGGTGAGCCGCTTTGGCCATTGCCATTGCCTCGCGCGCCGTGCCAGCCACAAAGAGTTCCTCACCCGCTATCACAATCACCTTCCCGCGGTTCATCGGGTTCGAGTAGACCTCATGCGCATGCGCCTGCAGCCAGGCCGAGTTTCGATCCGCCCGTTCCCGCTGCGCGCGGGCCTTCGCCAGCTCATCCGGATCGGTCACTTCTTCCATGACGATCGGCTGGTCGGGGAGTTTTCCGTCAGGTTGGCGAACGATCTTGATCATCAGGCAATAGCATACATCGACTGCGGCGGCGGGAAAACGGTTTCGGCCGTGCGGAGCGGTCCGAGGGAGTGCCGGGCATGATTCGACAGGAATCCGCCGCCGCGACGATCAACCCGGAATTCGCCCCGATAAGCAATCGAGGAGATCAGGCAGCCAGCCACGATTCCGCGGCGAGTTGCGCCGCATTGACCTCACGTCGAAACGGATCTTCGCTGGTTGGACAGTTCCTCGAAGACCAGCAGCGACTGACGGCGGTTGAGCAGTTCTCGCGGTGGCACAGCGGACCGATGTCGCTGGCCGCGGACTCATCGTACTCGGCGCTGCTGCCTGCTTCGCCGCCGCGAGCTGGTGAGCAGTATGCCTTTGAGGTGGACCTCGACGCCTGCTCGGGCTGCAAGTCGTGCGTGACCGCGTGCCACACGCTCAACGGACTCGATGATCACGAGACGTGGCGCGACGTGGGGATGCTGCACGGCGGCACGGCCGAGTTGCCCGTCATCCAGCACGTTACCGCGGCGTGCCATCACTGTCTCGACCCGGCGTGCATGAACGTCTGTCCGGTGAAGGCGTACGAGAAGGACGGTGCGACCGGCATCGTGCGGCACCTCGACGACCAGTGCATCGGCTGTCAGTACTGCATGCTCGCGTGTCCGTATGACGTGCCCAAGTACAACCGGCGGCTGGGCATCGTGCGCAAGTGCGACATGTGCGCGGGGCGGCTCGCGGTGGGCGAGGCGCCGGCGTGCGTGCAGGCGTGTCCGAACGAGGCGATTCGAATCACCGTGGTGCGTCAGCAGGAAGTGATCGAGAACTGCGAGACGAGTCAGTTCCTGCCTGGCGCGCCCGACCCGGGCGCCACGCTGCCGACCACGCATTACAAGACTCGCCGCGTGTATCCGCGCAACATGCTGCCGGCGGATTACTATTCGGTCCGCCCCGAGCACGCACACTGGCCGCTCGTGGTCATGCTGGTACTCACGCAGCTCTCGGTCGGGGCGTTCCTGGTTGGGCTGGTGCTGCAGTCGCTGGCGCGGCCCGACGTGCTTGCCGACATCACGCACGTGAACGCGATCAGCGCGCTGGTGTTCGGGCTGCTCGCGATGGGCGCGGCGGTCTTCCATTTGGGCCGGCCGCTGTGTGCATTTCGGGCGGTCATCGGTTTGCGGACCTCGTGGCTGAGTCGTGAGATCGTGGCCTTTGGCGGGTTCGCCGCGATGGCGGCCGCCTACGCGGCGATACTCTGGTACGCGCCGCGGTCCGCGTCGCTTGAACGGCCGGTGGGACTCGCCGTCGTGATCTTCGGCCTGTTCGGCGTGGCATGCTCGATCATGATCTACCAGTGTACGAACCGCACCTTCTGGAACGGCTCGTCGACCAGCCTCAAGTTTGTCCTGACGATGGTCACTCTCGGTCTGGGCAGCGCCTTGCTGGCGTCGCTTGTGGCCTGCGCCGGTTCGGGACCGCTCACGGCGCGGCAGGTGATGGCCGAATACGGCGGGACGCTCGCCAAGTGGTTGCTCGCGGCGGCCGGCGGGAAGCTGCTGTTCGAGGCGGCGTTCCTGCGCCACGCGCGGGACAAGCAGAACACGCCGTCCAAGCGGTCGGCCCTGCTCATGACCGGTCAGTTGAGTCGAGTCACGGCGGCTCGGTTCGGCTGCGGCCTCGTCGGCGGCGTCCTGTTGCCGGCCTTGCTGTGGATGGACAGCGTCAGCGTCGCGGCCGGGTTCAGCGCGGTGGGCATCGCACTCGTCGCGGTCGTCGCGTTTGCGCTATGCGTGGCCGGTGAGTTGCTCGAGCGGTTTCTGTTTTTCACGGCCGTCGTGCCGCCGCGCATGCCGGGGAGGCTGCGGACATGATCGGCTCGCTGCTGTACCGGCACAACGGACCGCTCACTCGCGAACTGCTGCTTCAACCCGGTGGGTTCGGACTGGGCCAAGTGCCGGCCGCACGGCGACCCGACGCGACGACCTCGATGGTCTGCGGTTACTGTTCGACTGGTTGCAGCCTGAACGTGCACCTGAAGTCGGGTGAAGCGATCGGTCTGACTCCCGCCCGCGACTATCCGGTCAATCTGGGTATGGCGTGTCCCAAGGGCTGGGAGGCGCTGACGGTGCTCCGGGCCGCGGATCGCGCGACGACGCCTCTGTTGCGACGCAACCGCGGAGCACTGCAGCCGGTGGATTGGGAGACGGCGCTGCGCACCTTCGTATCGGTGTTCAAGGACCTGCAGCGGCGGCACGGGCCGGACTCCGTCGCGTGGCTGGGCACCGGGCAGATGCCCACCGAGGAGTTGGCACTGCTCGGGGCGCTCGCCAAGTTCGGTATGGGCGTGGTACATGGCGACGGAAACACGCGGCAGTGCATGGCCACGTCGGTCGTCGCGTACAAACAATCGTTCGGCTTCGACGCGCCGCCGTACACGTACAAGGACCTTGAGGAATCGGACGTCATCGTGCTGGTCGGGTCGAATCTGTGTATCGCTCACCCGATCCTGTGGGAGCGGGTGTTGCGCAATCCGCACCGGCCCGAGATCGTCGTCATCGACCCGCGACGCACCGAGACGGCCGAAGCGGCTACACAGCACCTGGCGATCCGGCCCAAGAGCGACCTCGAACTCTTGTACGGGCTGGCCTACATCCTGATTCGCGAGCGCTGGATCGACCGCTCATTCATCGCCGCGCACACCAGCGGGTTCGACGAGTTCGCCGCGTTCGTGCAAGGCTATCCGCCCGAGCGAGCGGCCGCGGCGAGCGGCGTTGCCGTCGAACGTCTCGAACAACTCGCCCGCACCATCCGCGACGGCAAGCGAGTCTCGTTCTGGTGGACGATGGGCGTGAACCAGAGCTACCAGGGCGTGCGAACGGCCCAGGCCATCATCAATCTCGCGCTCATGACCGGCAACATCGGCCGACCGGGCACGGGAGCCAACTCGATCACCGGCCAGTGCAACGCGATGGGCTCGCGTCTGTTCTCGAACACAACGAATCTGCTGGGCGGCCGCGACTTCAGCGATGCCGGGCATCGATCGCACGTGGCCGGCGTTCTGGGTATCGACGCGGAGCGCATCCCGGCGCGCAACAGTTGGGCCTACCCGGAAATCATCGAGGGCATTCTGCGCGGCAAGGTCAAAGGATTGTGGGTGATCGCCACGAACCCCGCCCACTCGTGGATCAACCAGAACCAACTACACGACGTACTGAGCCGCCTCGACTTCCTGGTCGTTCAAGACATGTACCACACGACCGAGACGGCCCGGCTCGCCGACTTGGTTTTGCCGGCGGCGGGTTGGGGCGAGAAGGAAGGCACATTCATCAACAGCGAACGGCGGATCGGCCTCATCAAAAAGGTCGCTCGCGCGCCCGGCCAGGCGTTGTCGGACTTCGCGATCTTCAAGCTGATCGCCCACTACTGGGGCTGCGACGAGCTGTTTCGGGCGTGGGACTCGCCCGAGGCTGTGTTCCAGTTGCTCAAGGAACTGAGCCGCGGCCAGCCGTGCGACGTCACGGGCATTCGCGACTACCGCATGATCGACGAGTGTGGCGGGATTCAATGGCCGTGGCCCGAGGTGGAAGGTTCGCACACCCAGTCTGCAACTCCGCCATCGGTCATTCCGCACTCCGCGCTCCGAACTCCGCACTCCGAACGGCGGCTGTTCGAGGACGGCCGCTTCTACCACACCGACGGCCGGGCGAAGTTTCTGTTCGAGGCGCCGCGACCGATGCCCGAGGCGCCGGACGCGAACTACCCGCTTGTGTTGCTGACCGGTCGCGGCAGCGCGGCTCAGTGGCACACCGAGACGCGGACGGCGAAGTCGCCGGTGTTGCGCAAGCTGTACCCCGAGTCGATCTATGTGGAGATCAATCCGGCCGACGCCCGCGCGCTGGGCGTTGCGCCGCACGGACGAGTCGTGATCGAATCGCAGCGCGGCAGCATCCGCGCCCGCGCGTTCGTGACGCCGCTCGTGCAGCCCGGCCAGGTCTTCGTCCCGATGCACTACAAGACGGCCAACCAACTGACCGATTCGGTGTTCGACCCGTACTCGCGGCAACCGTCGTACAAGGCGTGCGCGGTGCGGGTGCGACGCGACGACGAATGACAGCCCCGTACGAAGAAAGGCCCCGATGCAAATCCGCGAGTTCCTGCGTGCCGGACACACACCGACGCTGGTTTCGGCGTTTCTATACTTCGACATCAGTTTCATGGCCTGGGTGCTGATCGGTGCACTGGCCAACTCGATCGCCGCTGATTTCGGCCTGGCCGACTGGCAGAAGGGTCTGATGGTCGCGGTGCCGATCTTGGGCGGCGCCGTGCTGCGCCTGGTGCTCGGGCCGCTGGGCGATCACATCGGCGGGCGCAGGGCGGGCATCGCCGGTCTGGTGCTGACGCTGTTGCCGCTCGTGTTGGGCTGGTTGTGGGCCGACAGTTTTGTTCAGTTGCTGGTGGTTGGGTTTCTGCTCGGCGTCGCGGGCGCGAGTTTCGCTGTCGCGTTGCCGCTGGCGAGCCGTTGGTATCCCGCGCGCTATCAAGGACTCGCGATGGGCATCGCCGGCGCGGGCAACAGCGGAACCGCGCTGGCTACGTTCTTTGGGCCGCGGCTGGCCGAGCAGCTTGGCTGGCACGCCGTGTTCGGCATGGCCGCCGTCGCCGTTGCCGCCACGCTCGCGGTGTTCGCGCTGCTCGCCAAGGACAGCCCACAGCAACCGGCTCCGAAACGCCTGGCCGACTACTGGTCGGTGCTTCACGAGCGCGACACGTGGTGGTTCTCGTTGTTCTACTCGGTCACGTTCGGTGGGTTCGTCGGCCTGGCCAGCTTCCTGAGCATCTTCTTCCGCGAGCAGTATGAGTTGAGTCGCGTGGCGGCCGGGAGTTTCGCGACGCTGTGCGTCTTCGCCGGCTCGATGTTGCGTCCGGTGGGCGGCTACCTGGCCGACCGATTCGGCGGCATTCGGATGTTGACCGTGCTGTACGTGGCGGTCGGCGCGATCATGCTCGGCGTGGCGAGCCTTCCTTCGTTGGGCGTGGCGACGGCGGTGTTGTTCGTGGGCATGGGCCTCTTGGGCATGGGCAACGGCTCGGTGTTTCAACTCGTGCCGCAGCGGTTTAGCAAGGAGATCGGCGTGATCACGGGCATCGTCGGCGCGGCCGGCGGCGTGGGAGGATTCATCCTGCCGAACGTGCTCGGCTCGGTGAAGCAACTGACCGGCAGCTTCGGCGGCGGCTTCCTCCTCTTCGCACTTGTCGCCTTTGCCTGTGCCGGCGCGCTGCTCCACGTGAGCCGCATCTGGCAGGGCGCCTTTGTCGCCCGCGGCGGCCTCGCGGCCAGCCTCGTCCCAGTGCCGATCGAAGCCGAGCGCGACTGAATGACCCACACCGGGCAGCAGGCTCCTACGGCCATGGCGCCAGCCTGAACCGCGAGGTCGCAGACGCGGCGGCGGCTTGGCGGTCGAGTGGGAGGTAGTGATAGCGACCGGCGATCCACTCGTCGAGTTGGTCGCTGTAGTGCGGGCTGCCGGGATGGCCGGACTGACTCTGGACGTCGATCGCCCACAGACCCGGCGGCGATGTGCTCATGTCGGCGATCAGCCGGTAGCCGGCCCCGCTGCGCACGGTGAAATCGGGGTTGGGCCAAGTGTTGCACACCGTCGTGCCGGCGCCGCAGGTTGGCTTGCCGCCGTGGTCGAGCAACTGGCCCAGGTCGCCTCGCCCGGAAAGCACGTGCCGCAACGGCAAGGTGTGCAACGGTCCCCACGTCCAGCGCGAACAGTCGGGACCGAGCCGAGTCGTGAGGTAATCCACGGCAAGACGGAACGCCTCGACGATTGCTCGTTCGCGCGTTGTGCCTGCGAACCACCCGACCGCGTCTTCCGCCAGCAGCATTGCGGCGACGCCGGCAATGCCGTTCACGACGAGTGCGGCCTCGTCGCCGTCGAATCGTGCGCTGGTCACCACGTCGCACCACCGAGCGAAGAACGCCTCGAAGATCGCCGCGCCGGTTCGGTCGGGTTCATAGAGGAAATCCCATTTCGCCAGTTCCCTCAGCGCGGCGGCGACGATCGGTGTTGCGACGGACTCGGACCCAGCCTGGGCGGCCATGGCGCCCAGCAACAGCGGCACGCTGCGTGTGGCCCGCAGCGATAGGCTGTCGCGATGCATCTCGCCAAAATGTTCGACAGACAACTGCGGCCGGGCCTCGATCAGTTCGGCGACACGCCGGCCGCGCAGATCGTCGGTCCACGTGCCCGACAGCGGATACGGAAAGTCATCGGGTGCGGGTCGGTGGTTGGCCGAAGTGATCCAACCGCTCTGGGGCTGTGTCGCCGACGGCATCGCGTCGAACGGGATCAGGCCGTCCCAGGCGTGCTGGGGGTCCCACCCCGGCCGGTAGCCGCGCTCGGCAACACGACGGACCGGAATGCGGCCGGTCATCTGGTAGCCGATCTGGCCGTCGGCGTCGGCGACGACCAGGTTCCAGGTGGGCACGATCCACGGTCGAAGCGCGGCACGAAACTCGGCCAGCGAAGTCGCACGGTTGACGCCCAAGAGTGCGGTGAGAAAGCCACCGCCGTGCGCACCGAGCCAGCGCAGCGAGACCGGACCGGTCGCTCGCGCCGGCGCCGGCAGTACGGCGTCGACGATCGGTCCATTGCGGCTGAACCGCACGGTCGTGTGTACCGCAGGTGCGCCCTTGACCTCGATCCGCTCGACGATCGACTGGTTCGGTTCCCAGCGGCCGTCGTAAAGAAACGAGTCGGGGTGGGCGGCGTCGGTGCGTTCTTGGTAGAGATCGCGCTGCGAGCAGATGTTGTTGGTGCAGCCCCACGCGACCCGCTCCGTGCGGCCGAACATCACGGCGGGCATGCCGACGTAGGCCATGCCCGCGACGTTGTAGCCGCCGCCGCAGAGGTGAACCTCGTACCAACACGACACGGCTTCGATGGCAATGTGTGGGTCGCTGGCGAGCAGCGGCTTGCCGGTCGTGGTGCGCGATCCGGCGACGACCCAGTTGTTGCTGCCGGTTCCGGCATGAGGGTCGCCGCCGCCGGAGGTGCGTGGGTCCGTGCCACGCGGCTGGCCGGCCGCGGTGGAGTCGGCAGATGACGAGTCGCTGTGGCCCGCGCGACGATTCGGCAGCGGCCGGCCCCATGCAGGACCGAGCGGTTCGACGCCCGCGCGGGTGGTCGCGTACTCCCCCAGTCGAAGCACGCTGGCTGTGTCGGACTCGCGCGTAAGGAACGCCTGATAGAGCGCACCGGGGCCGAGCCGTCGTTTCACCAGCTCCGGCATCACGATCACAGGGAATCGGCCCGTCAGGTACCAGCGAAACTCCGCCTCGATCGCGAGACAGTCGATCGGCGACCACGGTTCGGGTCGGTAGTCGAGCAGGTCGAATTCGATCGGCAGTCTGCCGTAGCACGCTTCGATCTGCGCGTTGATCCCGCTGCTGAACCAGTCGACCACGCGGCGCGTTTCGGGCGCGAGCGACGCCCATTCGTCGCGCGCGATGCGCGGCAGTCCGACGGTGCGCGCGAGCACGTCCAGTTCCAACGCCGACGGGCCCAGAACCTCCGCCAGCCGCCCTGTCCCCTTGCGGCGCAGGTAGTCGAGCTGAAACAGGCGGTCCTGCGCCATCGCAAAGCCGAAGGCGAAGAAGAGGTCGTCGTCGCGGTCGGCGAGGATGTGTGGAATGCCCCAGCGGTCGCGTGCGATCTCGACGTTGCCTCGCACCGCGGCGCGGACGAAGCCGTTTGGCTCAGGCGCCCTGGCGCGAATCTCCTGCTGCCACCACGCGTCGAACTCGCCGCGCGAAATTCCGGCGGCGTCCGAGACCGACGCGATCGATTCCCCGGCTCCCAGTCGGCTGAGCATTCGTTTGGGTGTGAGCTTCATGCGTGCCACCTTGGTGGTGCTTGGTCTGCGGGCGACAGATTATACATGCCGACCCGTGCGCGGTAGACATTGGGCCACGATTCGGCCGGCCCGAATCGTGAGGATGGAGCCCAAGGAAGTCCCCCCTTAGTCCCCCCCGCGAACGGGGGGAGGGTCAAAGTCCGGGCCTTCGCCCCGTCCGCGGGGAACTGAAGTGGGATGCGGTTGCTGCGGCCGGTCCTGGTGCCGCTTTCCCCCGTCTGCGGGGGGATTGAAGGGGGCTTCCTTCCCGACTTGATCGGCGAAGCCGAATGGTGGGCCGACGACGGTGTGAACGGGCCGATCTAAATGGCCTTGCGTGATCCTGGGAGTCCGCAGGGACAGTAGCCCGACGCGCCAGCGAGGGACCGGGCCTGATTTCTTGTGATTTCGCCATGTGCTCCCTCGCTGGCGCGTCGGGCTACTGTCCCAGAATCGTGCAAGGCTATTTAGACCTCAAACAAGCGAGGTCCGTTCGGCCCATCTCGAATCGACGACGATTCATCGTGGCCGAGCGCCGTCCTGGAGTGCGGTGGCTTGACACCGCTTTCGATCGGTCCTCGCGAAAAACTCAAGCAATCCAAAGCGGTGTCAGGCCACCGCACTCCAAGGCTCGCTTGGTTGAGCTCTAGAACTTGAAGCTGAACTGCGTGTAGAAGAAGTCCGCATCGTCGCCGACGCCGGTGTCTTCGACGAAGTCGCCGGAAAAGAACCGCGAGTAGCCGAACAGGATGTCGGCGTGCATGTTCAGTTGTACCTGGACGAGCAGGTCGATTTCCTGGCCCACGTCGTCGCCGAAATCGGCGCCGGCCGCATTGCGGATCTTGGCGCCCGCTGCGTTGTACAGCGCGTCGTTGGATTCTTCGAGGTGCATGATGTGCCACCACGCGAGCAGACTCACCCGCTCGCACGGCTTGGCCGTCAGCAAGAGGTTCCAGTCTTCGATGTTCTGGCGCGCGACCAAATCGGCAAATCCGATGTACTTGTGACCCAGGGGAAAGAGCTGATGAAACGTGCCGCGGTCGCCGTCGGCCGGGTCTCGATCGCCGGACGCCCAGTCGAAGTAGCCCCAGAGCACAGGCTTCCACGGCAAGCAGCGAAAATCGTAGCCGACGCCGATTGTATAGGCGCCGGCCGATTGATCGTCGTCGCCGAAGTCGCCGAACTGATACGCGCCCTCGATCTCCCACAGCCAGTCAGCGCAGCGACCTTGGTAGCGGCTGCCGAGCGTGTTCGTGTCGAAGTCCGTGGCGACCGGGCCGCCGATGGTGACGACCGCGTCTTGTTCCTGCAGATGCAGGTAGTAGAAGTCCCAGGTGTGATCCTTGACCTCGTGCCACGTGGCGTACAGACCGTAGAACTGCTGGCTCTGGTCGGGGTTGTCGAAGTTGTGGTCGTTGTCGACATGCTGCGAGAACGGGACGGGCCTGGTCCAGAAGGCGTCGACGTCCCACGAATCGCTTTTCCAGAACAGTTGGGCGCCGTCGAACGTGCGTCGCGTGTTGCTCCAGTCGAGCGGCGAGACGAGCCGCTGCGCGCCGTAGAGCAGTTCTTGCCGGCCGACGCGGGCGTTCAGTGAACCGCCGCATCCGTCGTCCCAGAGCCGGACCTCGCCGAAGAGGTTGATAAAGTCGGTCCGGTTCTCGTCGATCGTTCGGGGCACAAGCTCTTCGTAGGCGCTCGTGGCGTCGATGAACTCGGCGTACGCGCGATCCAGCCGTCGTAGCGCCAGTCGGTGTAGAGCCGCGTGCGTTGCAGCAGGAACTCATCGTCCGCGCCGGAAAGCCGCATGTTGTCTTCGTCGTGGAATCGCAGCCGATACTCGCCGCCCACGTCAAGCGTCAGGCACGGGGCCAGGCAGATTCGCTTGAGGCGGTCGAACGGATCGCATGACAAGTAGTCGGGTGCGTCGAGGTAGCTGAAGTCGTTGTTGTAGAACGGGTCCTTGAACGGTTTGGGCGCCGCCTTCGCAGGGACCTGAACTGCCGGGACTGGGTCCGGAACGGCGATACTCTGAGGCGCAACGTCATCGAGCGCCGACGCGGATTGCTCAGTCGGTATGGCTGGTTCACTCGGCGGCGACTCGGCACTCGCGGCCGATGCGATACCGACCGCGAGTAACGCCCCAACTATGGCTCGCACCGATTCTCTGGAGTACATGATCGCCTCACTGTCGTGAACGTCTCAACGCCCCAACGCCTCAACCCCCGGTTCATTCGTCGATCGCGACCGTCATGCTGGTGTTGTCGGCGACCGGCAGATACGGCTGATGCCGAAACTGGCCTATGTACCGCTGGTTGGCCCGGCCGCCCAGGAACCGTACCGCACCGAGATACACGTGCCACGTGTCGGCGTCGAATCCCCAGTGGCCGCCGGTGGTCATCGCCCAGCAGTCGTTGAGCGGCACCGTCGCATCACCACCGACCGCCGCAGAATCGGGGTGGTTGCGCAGCCCCGCCCAACCCGTGACGTCCCACTGGTTCGAACACAAGTGCCGATAGAACAGATTCACCTGGTCCACGGTCTCGGCGGTGTCTGCGTCATCGGTCTTGTCCTTCGTCAGCCCGAACGCGCCCCAGACGCCCGTTTCGGTCTGCGGGTCGAGTGTGATGCTCGTCTTGGGACGAAGTTGGAAGACGTCGATCTCGTCATTGCGCTCGTCGATCCAATCGACCACAGCGCCTGCGTTCCATGTGGAACCGAGCCGTACGTCGCCACGATAGAACGCGCCCGTGGTGACGAAGAACTGTTCCCCGCCGCCGGCCAATGCGGCTGACCCGCCGATTTGCACACCGAGTCCGTGATCGTCATGGAAGACCGGCAGCCCCCAATTGGCCCCGACGCGTGCCGCCGCGCGCGTTTCGAGCCGATGCTGGGCGTTCAACTGGAAGCCCTCGCCGATCACGAAGACCGATGCGTTGTCGAGGGAATAGGTAGGCAGTCCCGGTTGTAACGGTCCGGTAAACGGCGAAGGGGGCGACCACTCGCACAGGGGATCATCGACAGGAGCCGCGCTCGGCACGTTCCGCGCGGGCCGCCAGCCGCCCTCTGGTTCGACGGCTGAGCAGTCGTTGTTGAAAAATCCCGAAGCCAGCACAAGACTTGTCATCAACACCGAGCGGCGCATCGAAAAGCTCCGAGAGAAATGGTGTCCCCGACCAGAGTCTATCGGCCAGCGGCGGCAAGATGATGCGGTGTTTTTGGCATGGTTCAAAAAGGTGTCAGGCACCGATGTGCGAAGCACCCTTCGGGCCGTTCCGGCAACGGTGCCTGACACCTTCTTGAACCATGCGGTGTTTTTTCATGGAGTCGATGAGCCGGAACCGCGCGCGGCTGGTCCTACATGGGCTTCGAGCAACTTGTTTCGCCGTACCTTGCGCACTAAATAGCCTTGCACGATTCTGGGACAGTAGCCCGACGCGCCAGCGAGGGAGCACATGGCGAAATCACAAGAAATCAGGCCCGGTCCCTCGCTGGCGCGTCGGGCTACTGTCCCAGCATCGTGCAAGGCTATTTGGTGCAAACCAGCACATCGCAGGCGACAAGCTGAGACAAACCCATTCCTTGTTCCGCAGCGCGAACACCTTGGGGACCAACTCGCCCACGACGATCGTCGCGACGCTGAGCGGCAGCACAACCACGGCGATCGCCAGGAACTCGGCCAGCCCCGGGGCAAGACCGAGGGCCTCGAAGTGCGGCGCGATCATCTCCACGGCACTCGCTCCGCCGGTGGCCCCCGCCGTGGCGCCAACCAGTGTGATCCCCAGTTGGACCACGGCGAGGCTGGCCTCCATGTTCTCTTTCATGTACAGCGAGACCCGCGCGCCGGGCCGGTTTTCGCGTACCAGCAGTTGCAATCGCGCGAGGCTTATCGACGCCAAAGCGATTTCGTAAGCGGCAAAGACGCTGTTCAGTAGTATCATGCCCGCGATGACAAACCACTCGACGCCTTCCATGATCAGCTCCTCTCCGCGTGAAGCACTGAGTACCGCTCCACATTGAAAGGGGTCCGAATTCGTTTAACCCGCAGCCGCAGGCGAGGCACAACAAGCGCCAGCCATGCCTCGCCTGCGGCTGCGGGTTAAACGACCGAGGCCGATTTCAGACCCTATTCAATGCGGCACTGTACTGAGTTGCTGCTCGAACGCACACACCTGCAGGAACGGCCCGCTTCGAGGGCCGCGCGTTGATATTCGTACCCCTCGTTCCCGTGAGATGCAACGCGGGAGGTCGCGCAAGCGCGTCGCAGCGATCCGCTGGCAACACGGGCGTGATTCGGATTGATCCAGACTGCCTCCCCCGAAACTCTGAAATCACACTGTGCAACACTGCTGCAGACACGGGTGCACGACGCACTTTGCGATTCCTGCGCGCAAGTCGTTTAACGCCGAGCCGAAGGCGACGGCAGGCGGTTGGGGAGGTCTTGCCGTCGCCTTCGGCTCGGCGTTAAACGACCCCTCTACGCAAAGTGCGTCGCACACCCTGCAAACACAACGGGCTGCTGTCAATCTTGACAAATTCCTGGAGCCGGCCTACGTTGCCGCGCGAACGGAGTCGCATTTCCATCGAAGGGAGTCGATCATGAATCCAACCGTGCCGTTGCTCGACCTTCGCGCTCAATTGGAAACGATTCGTGAGCCGGTAAACGAAGCGATCGCACGTGTGGTGGAGTCGCAGCAGTTCATCCTCGGCCCCGAAGTCGAGGCCCTGGAACACGAGATGGCCGAGTACTGCGGGGCACGCTATGCCATCGGCTGCTCGTCCGGCACCGACGCTCTGCTCTTGGCCCTAATGGCGCTCGACATCGGCTCCGGCGACGAAGTGATCACGACTCCGTACACGTTCTTTGCCACGGTCGGCGTCATTACCAGGCTCGGCGCTCGGCCGGTCTTTGTCGACATCGAGCCAGAGAGCTTCAACATCGATCCGGCGGCGATTGCACCCAAGATCACGTCGCGCACGCGGGCGATTGTGCCGGTCCACCTCTACGGTCGCACGGGGGAGATGGGACTGATCAGCGAAGCGGCCTCGCGCCACGGCATTCCGGTGATCGAAGACGCTTGCCAGGCGGTCGGCGCCGAGTATCAGGGACGGCGGACCGGTACGCTCGGCACCATGGCCGCGTTCAGCTTCTTTCCGACCAAGAACCTGGGCGGCTTCGGCGACGGCGGCATGATCACCACCAACAATCGCATGCTGGCCGAAAAAATCCGCAAGTTGCGGGTGCACGGCATGGAGCCAAAGTACTACCACCAATCGGTCGGCATCAACGGCCGACTCGACGCGCTGCAGGCCGCGGTGTTGCGCGTCAAGCTGCAACGGCTCGACGCCTGGACCACGGCGCGGCAGTCGAACGCACGGCGCTACCAGACGTTGTTTGAGTCGCAGGGCGTGAGTTCATGGGTCACGCCGCCCAGCGAACCTTCCGGCGGCAGGCACGTATTCAACCAGTACGTGATTCGGGTTCCAGCCGGGCATCGTGATGCTCTCAGGAGGCATCTTGCCGACCGTGGCGTCGGCACCGAGATCTATTACCCCGTGCCGCTTCACCTGCAGGACTGCTTCGCCGGCTTGGGCTACAAGCGTGGCGACTTCCCCGAGTCCGAACGCGCGGCGGCCGAGACGATCGCGCTGCCGGTGTATGCGGAACTCAGCGCCGACCAGCAGAACCATGTGGTCGCGTCCATCGCCGACTACGTCCACGCCCTCACCAATCAGACGAGACGTGTTGCCGCGTAGCTGCGGCGTCCGCCGACTCCCCGCGACGACGAAATAGTCCGTGGCCGCGCGTTGACTTTCACGCATGGACTCGGTTTGATTCCCGTCCTTGTGTGAGCATCTTGACTGACAACAACTGAGGAAGCCAGGTCCGCCATGAGTCTCGTCGAGTCAATTCGCAACAAGTCCGCGCGAGTCGGTGTGATCGGTTTAGGCTATGTCGGGCTTCCGCTGGTCCAAGCATTCACGCAGGTCGGCTTTCGCGTCACCGGGTTCGACATCGATGACGCGAAGGTGCATAAGCTGGCGGCGGGCGAGAGCTACATCGGCCATATCCCATCGGCTCGCGTCGCCGAGCTGCTCGCCGCGGGACGATTCCTGCCCACGTCGGACTTCTCGAAACTTCGGGAGGTCGACGCGATCATCATCTGCGTGCCCACGCCGCTCACCGAGTGTCGCGAACCCGATCTGGCCGCGGTCGAAGGCACGGCTCGGACGATCGCCGCGAACCTGCGGCGCGGGCAGTTGGTCATTCTGGAAAGCACGACCTACCCAGGCACCACGGCCGACGTTGTGCGACCGATCCTCGAACGGTCGGGACTGAAGGCGGGCGCCGACTTTCACCTGGCGTTTAGTCCAGAGCGCGAAGATCCGGGGAACGCCAAGTACAGCGCGAAAAACATCCCGAAGGTCGTGGGCGGCATCGACGAAGAGAGCCGTGAACTCGCCGCTGACCTATACGGCCAGGTCGTCGAAGAGATCGTTCGTGTCTCCAGCACTCAGGCGGCCGAGGCGTGCAAGATACTCGAGAACACCTACCGCGCCGTGAACATCGCGCTGGTCAACGAGTTGAAGATGCTCTTCGACCGCATGGGCATCGACGTCTGGGAGGTGATCCGCGCGGCGAGCACCAAGCCGTTCGGGTTCCAGCCGTTTTATCCCGGCCCCGGCCTCGGCGGCCACTGCATTCCGATCGACCCGTTCTATCTGACGTGGATCGCTCGCAAGTACGAGTTCCCGACCCGGTTCATCGAACTGGCCGGCGAGATCAACACGGGCATGCCCGCCTACGTGGTGAGTCGGCTCATGGAGTTTCTGAACGATCGCGGCAAGCCGATGAAGGGGAGCAAGATCCTGGTGCTCGGCGTCGCGTACAAGGCCGATGTGGACGACCCGCGCGAGAGTCCGTCGTTCGTGGTGATGGAACACCTGCTCGATCGCGGCGCCGTGGTGAGCTACAACGATCCGCACGTGCCGCACCTTCCGAAGATGCGGCATCACTCGCTCAAGATGGACAGCCGCCCGCTCACCCCCGAGCTGCTGGCCGATCAAGACTGCGTGCTCATCCTGACGGCCCACTCGGCATACGACTGGCCGTGGATCGTGCGGCACTCGCGTCTGGTGGTCGACACGCGCAACGCCACCAAGGATGTCAGCGAACATCGCGACCGCATTCGTCGCTCGTGAGCGTATTTCGGTTTCGCATCGCTGGCGACTCGGCAAGCGTGAAGACCACGATCTCTTCGCCCGAACTCAAGCCGCCAAGGTGTACCGCTACGCGTCGGGTTTCCACCGGCTCGAAACGACTTCAAGACTGCCGAGCCGCTCTTTCGCGAGTCGATCGAACTGCAGCGCGAACTGTGCCCCCGGGTCGATAGATTTCTGAATCAACCAGGGGCATGCAACCCGATCGGTCTTCGCTCCCGCTCTTGTCACCCATTTCATGACGGATGCTCACTCGCTCGCCGGTGTTGGCACGAAGCTGACGCGCTTCGGCGCCTTGCCGACCTGCGCTTTTCCACGTGACCGCAGCTTTCCGTCGCTGGAGACTTCGACCAGTTGCAGCGAACCGTCACCAATGTTGCTCACCAAAACGGGGATCGCACTGCCTGAACCGTCCGGTATGCGCTCGATGCAGCAGGGCTTCGCGACTTCCGTGAGCCGGTCGATCAACTTGCCCGTGCGAACGTCGATCGAGTCAACGTAGGATCGGCCTTCATTCGCGGCGAGGAGAATGTTCTCGCCGATCGCCTCGACGCCGTGATAGGTGACTTCCTGGGACGCCGCATTGTCGGGCGGAGGATCAAGTTCAAACAGTCGTGTGACTTTGCCCGATTCCGGGTCCATCTCGAAGACGCCATTCACCCAGAACGAACCGAAATACACTCGCTTTTCGTCCGGCGAGAACGTCAGGCTCCGAGGGTTCACGTTGATCTGATGAAACTTGACCAGCTTTCGGTCGGCGGGGTCGATGACGGCGATGCCTGTGATCTTCTTGCAGGTGACATAGGCGTGCGTCTTGAGCGGACCGTACTTGACGACGTGCGGGGCGCTGCAACCCTTGATGCGAAACGACTCCTTCATTGACTCCATGTCGATCGCGACCACATCGTCACTGTAGAAGTTGGCGACGAGTACGTGCCTGCCGTCCTGGCTCAGGACAATGTGGTCGTTGAACATCTGGCCGATCTTCGCCTGGCGTATCAGCTTGAAGTCGGGCAGCGAAAAGAACTTCACGCACTCTTCGTCCTCGACGCCGACGGCCACGGTCTTGCCGTCGCGGCCTACGGCGATCCCATACGGTCGTGATCCCACCGGGTAGCGCTTGGCCTCTTTCATCGTTGCCAAGTCCACCAGCGAAACGGAAGCATCTTGGGTATTCACCACGAAGACTTGACGTGGCGCCATGGGCGTGGCTGGTAACGAGTCGGCGGCATGAGCTTGGGCAAGGATCGCGCTCCAAATGTATGCAGCGGCGATTGGTCGAATCATGGTGCTGTCTCCTTTCCGCGGTCGGTGACTGGGGCGATTTCCCGTGTGATCGCGCTATGGACACGGCCCGTACGCGACTGTTCCTACTTCGCTGCCGAAACCGAGAGGTCGTCAAAGGAGGTTACGGCGTCGGCCTTGGTCCAGAGTCCAATCTTGCCTGCATCTTTAATCGTCTCGTCTTTCACGTCGAGCTGAAGCTTGCCGTTCAAGTAGCACTGGATGTGGTTAACCTTGTGGACAATTCGGATGGTGTGCCACTTGCCGGCCGGAGCGTCCACGTCGGCCGATCCCAGTTGGCTGCGCTTTCCGCCCACGACTTTGTAGACACGGAAGTTCTCTTCGAGCGGATTCATGCGGGCGATGTAATAGTTGTTCGCGTCCTTGTACCGCCACACCGGCCCGCCACCCTGGTCCTTCTCGCCCTTGACCGCCTTGAAAGAGACCGACAGGTCAAGGTCGGCGAACTTCGAGTCATCCCTGACGCAGAGATTGAACAGCGGGTTCGGCCCCTCGGAGGAAGTTTGCGCCAGAACATTCCGGCCCTTTGGCGCGGTCGCATCCTCGACCACTTTCCACATGCTGCCTGGGCCTTCGCCGGTCTTCGCGGCCGTCCAGCCCGTCGGTAGATTTCCCGCTGTGGCGTCTTCAAAGTCCCAGCGGGTAGACTTCGGTTCGTCGGCCGGCGCAATGGCCACGAGAATCAGAACACACAAGGGTCTCACGGAAAGTCCTCCTGTTCTGGCGGGGATAATGAGCGACTCGGCGCCTCCCATACGAATACCGAACTCTCGTCGCACAATCAATTAGTACTACAGCGCACCTTGATTGCTGCGCGGTCACAGGTAGGGTGGGCTTTGCCCACCAACCCCATATGTGGCGGTGGGCAGTGCCCACCCTACCCAAGGTGCGCTGTAGTATTAGCACCACAGCGCAGTTGGGCAGCAGGTGCTTGGCATGAGCGCGTTTAACGGCGAGCCAGCGTCGGTTTGGTATCCGCGACTCGACTCTGTCTGCGGCCCAGGCACGGGCCGGTCAGCTCGGCCGGCGCTCGCATAGTAACTCTTCGAAGGTCTGGGGAGTCAGGATTCCGGTGCCAAGTGGTGCATGGCGCGACCTCGTAGGGCCGCAGTGTAGCGGGCCGCGAACAGGCAGGGCAAGCTGCGACTTCAAAGTCAACCGCGCCGGACGCCGAGAAAGTGGTGCAGCAGTATGCCATTCGCGACGGCGACGTTCAGTGAATCGGCCTGCGAGGTCATCGGGATGGTGACCTGCCGATCGCAGAGTTGGGCGCATTCCGTGCTGAGGCCGCGCGACTCGTTGCCGAGCACGATCGCGAATCGATCCGGGCGCTCGGTGCGATCGAGTGGTTCGGCGGCGGGATCGGCGACCGCGGCGAAAACGGTCATTCGCCATCGATCTCGCAGCACGGCCAGGTCGGCGGCGAGGTTCGTGCTGTGAACCAGCGGCAACTGAAACGGCGAACCCATCGAAACGCGCAGCACACGGCGCGAGAACGGATCGGCACAGCCGTCTGCGAGCACGACGGCCGCCACACCGAACGCCTCGGCGGTGCGCAAGATCGTGCCTAGGTTCGTGGGATCCTGGATGTCAACGCACACGACGACGGCTGTCGACTGGTCTGCCGCGCCGATCACCTTGGCCAAGCTCAGACCCGCGGGACGAACACCACAAGCGAGAATGCCGCGATGGAACTTGAACCCAACGATCTCGCGCAGCATCGCGTCCGGCGCAACGAAGGTCGTCGCCTCGAGCGGAATCTCCAGATCGCCGGCCGCGAGAAAGTCCTCGCCCACCAGCACTGAATGGACGCGAACCGCGCTGACCAGCAGCCGGCGGACCAGCTTGTCTCCCTCGGCGACGAACAGACGTTGCCGCCGCACATGGCTCGTGAACTTGAGATTTCGATATGGCTCCAGGCGTTGGTCATTCATCGAGTCGATCGGCACACGCGGCATGCATCGGCTCCTCGCACGTCCGGCAGATTGGTTCCGATGGCGACGCAGTATCCGTCGCCCTCGACTGCGACGCCACATCGAACGGACCGCATTGCACCGAAAGTGGCCACGGTCGCCGGGGCGCGGTCGGCCCGACCGCAAAGCCACATCGAACGGACCCCATTGCACCCGATCGGGTGACGAAGTAATCTCGTCGTCGGGCTTCCGAAACTAGGGGCGTACCTTGGGCACTTCTCGTACGCCCCACGGTTGAGGAGACCAGCCATGTCTGACCGTCGCTTCACTTTGATGGACCTGCTCGTCACAGTCGTGCTCGTCGGGTTGTGCCTTGGTGTCGTCGCTCCGGTGCTGCTGGATAGTCGAGAGAGCCGCTGTCACCGGTCGACCTGCATGAACAACGTGCGACAGCTCGGGGTTGCGATGAATGGCCTTGTTACGGCCCACGGCCGCTTCCCGCACAGTGGCACGTGGGCGTCGGAAGCGGACGTCACCGGCACGACGACCGGCGGTGCCAGTTACCCCGGCGGGCCAGACGATCCGGCGATCAACGACATTCGCTGGGACTTTCCGCTCTCAAACTGGGTGGTGGACATTCTGCCGTTCATTGATCACCAGGACATAGCCGACCTGTGGAAACAAGCTGAACGGCGCAACGACGGCTCAGAGACCCTGGCACTGTTCGATGAACCAGACCGAAGTTCGGGAACGCCGGTATGGGAAAAGAGCTCGGTGGCCCTGACTCACTATGGCCTGGGGCAAACGTACCTCGCACTTCTGGTGTGCCACCAAGACGACTCCGTGCAATCCGGCCGCGGCAACCTGAGCTACGCAGTCAACGGTGGCCCGGCGTTGTTCTGGCAGTGGCCGGTGAACAATGCACCATCGCCTGCGCCGCTGAAGCTCGCGGCCACAGGCCGCGTGGCCGACGACATGAAGGCAGCGCGGAATCTCGGCCTGCTCTATCCCGGCAGCCTCCAGGGCAACACGCCGTGGGACGTCAGACGGACCATCGCATCCATCTCCGACGGTCTGTCCACAACGATTCTGCTTGGCGAGAATCACCGGACTGGCTACGTCGATGGCTTTCCCAACGACGACGGCCAACGTCTCTTTTTTGGCCGTGACCACCGCGGCGCACCGGGTCGCGGACTGATCGAAGGGACGTGGGCAAACCCCGATCCGCGGTTCGCGGCCTTCCACATCAGCGACGACTTCTGCAAGGCCGACGGCAACTGCGAAACGGGCGAGAGCGTCTCTGTCACGGTCGACGGCCGCGAGCGGTTTGTCAGACGCGCCGACTGGTCTAAGGCCAACAGCACCGCATCGACCAACAACCCGTGGAACCTGGCCGAGTCGATCAACAACCGCGACGCACTTGATGAGGGCTGGACGTACTTGAGCAGCAACCATCCTGGGTTTGTTGGCGTTGCGATGTGTGACGGCTCTGCGAAGTTCCTGAACGAGAACATCGATGGCGAGGTCCTTGCGAAATTGGTTTCTCCGGCCGGCGGCGAGCGATCCATGGCCGTCGAATGGCCGGTTCATCAGTCTGCACTCAGCGACGATGAGATGAGTGGCTTCTGAGTCGCACGGACCGCATCGCACTTGCGATTGACTGAAACCCGGCTGGCGGGCATCGCGAAAGCACCGGCTGGCCTGTACACCAGTCGCGGCTTGACGCCGAGGACATTGAGGAAACGCAACGCTAGGTCTGGGATCGCGGTTGCGGCCCGTCACCTCCGCTCGCGATTGAGAAACCGCTGTACGACTAAATAGCCTTGCACGATTCTGGGACAGTAGCCCGACGCGCCAGCGAGGGA
>DAIOWH010000049.1:0-35569 GCA_036758585.1 Planctomycetia bacterium | reverse complement strand
GCGCTGGCGTCTTGTCCCTCCAGCGCGGCCAAAGCTCGGCCACGGACGGCGGCTCCATCGCGCGCACTTCGACCGGGCCTGTGTCATCCCGCCCCAGCGCGAGCTGCACCATATCGACCGAATGCGCTCCCCAGTTCGTCATCAAATGGCCGGAGTAGTCGCGAAACAGATCCCAGCCGCGCCACAGTAGATCGCCGACCTGGAAATCTTCCTTCATCCACAAGTGCCGGTGATGAGGCCGCAGCGGCGCCGGGCCGCAGAACAAGTCGAAGTCGACTCCGCCGAACCCGGGTTCCTCGCCCAGCGATGGCATCGGGAGCGGTCCGGGATAATTGGGCAACTCAACTCGCGTGACTTTGCCAAGCCCGCCGTTGCGAATGAACTCGCAGGCGAAGCGGTTCATCTCCATCGTGCGTTGCTGGCTGCCGACTTGCAGGACTCGGCCGGAACGTTTGACGGCATCGGCCAGCCGGCGGCCTTCACGCACGCAGGCCGTCAGCGGCTTTTCGAGATACACATCCAGTCCGGCTTGCAGCGCGAGCATCGCGGCCAGCGCGTGATGATGGTCCGGCGTGGCGATGATGACGGCGTCGAGTTTCTCGCGATCGAACATCCGGCGGTAATCCTGATGCGTCGCGCACTTCGCCGCGTCGCGGTCCTTGAAGCGTTGCAGCACCGGTGCGAACGTCCCATTCGGTTCGAGCGTGCTCGCGATCCGCAGCGTCGCGCAATCGCAAATCGCCGTGACGACCGCGGACTCCGGCAAGTTGCCGATGAGGTACTTCCCGCGCACACCGGTCCCGATCACGCCGACGCGCACGATGTTGCCGGCCGACCGAGCGGGTTCGGCGGCGCTGGCGGTCGAGAGCCAGGGGGCAATCGCCGCAGCCGCCACGAATTGCCGCCGAGTCATCGCGGGCAGGGCAGCGCCGCATTCGGCAACAGGTCGCGACCGGTTCATAGTCCCAACTCCTCGCGCGCGTACTTCAGGCTGGCGGCGATGTTGGCGTCTTCAAGCTCGACCTGCTTGTCGAACGGCAGCGAACTGACGTCCTGCAGGCTTTTCGCCGGGTGTTCGCGCACGAATCGCAGCGTCCGCGCGAGGTCGCTGCCGGGAATGTGCGGCATCGTCGCCCAGTATTTTTCGGTCAAGCAGGTCACCTTGAGCGCGTCGCGCGTGATGAGTTCCAGCACAAAGCGAATCCGCGGCTTGGCTCGGCGGAGCGACGCGATCATCCGCGGCAGGTCGAACGCTCCTTGTCCCAGCGGGATGTCGCCCAGGAGAAAGCCGTCGGCGTATTCGCGCAACGCCTGATCCTTCAGATGCACCGTGAACGCATGCGGAGCCAGCACGTCGATGGTCTCATACGGATCGTCGAGCAGCGCGAAACTGTTGCCGGTATCGACCGTCGCGCCGATGTATTCGCAAGCAAGATGCTTGTAGAGCGCGACACGTTCATCGAGCCGCTGATCCTTGTGATTCTCGACCGCCAGCCGCACGCGATGCTTCGTGACGATCGGCGCGGCGAGTTCCAGCATCTTCACGGCTTTTGATTCGGCCTCGCGCACTTCGGCCAGCGACTTGAACTGCTCGTACCGCCGCCCGGGCATGACGACCGTGCGAACGGCCTGCACTCCGACTTCGGCCGCCGTGCGAATCTCGGCCTCGAACCGCGCGCGGTCCGCGTCGTCCTTCGGCGGATTGACGATGCCGTCGATGAACAGTTCGTGTTCCGCCGCGAATTCGCGCAGGGCCGTGACGCGCGCCGCGTCGAGCACTCCCAGCGACGCCTGCATTCCGCCCGCGCCGATCTCGCGGCAATGCTTGAGGAACGTCAGCGGCTCGAACAGGTCGAACTTCGCATCGCGCTGCTGCATCCACTTGCGGCGGATCGCGCAGTCGTAGATGACCAGTCCCATGCTGGACTTTGTCGAGGAATCATCTTTGGCCGCGAGCCGCCAGGCTCCAGTCAGCGGCGAGCACGTAGCTCCCGCGACGATTGAAGCTGCGATTCGTTTCAGTGCCGTTCTGCGTGGTATTGAGGCGTAGTTCACGGAGATCCTCGCATTTAGTCCATCGATACGACGTGTTGATTTCATGTCAGAAGCTCCGTCAACGCGCCGATGCTGTCGCCGAACCTGTCGAGCTTCATTCCGGCGAGCCGCGCGGTGGTGACGAACAAATTGGCCATCGGGGTTTCTGTGGCGAGTTTGAGGTGTCGTCTACCGGCACGACGCGCAATGCCGCTGGACAAACGGCAAGACGCGCTGCTGGAACCCTTCGAGTTGAAACGGCTCCTCCCGGACGGCATCCGCGGTCAGCAGCAGGGCCACGGCAAACGCGGCGATCGGCTTCATGGCGCGGTTCCTGAGTTCAAGTATTGCCGGGCCTCGGGGCTGGCCCACTTGAGCACGCCGCGGCTGTTGGGGGCGGCGAGGATTTCCGCGGGCGTGGAGGTCTCGACCTTCAAGCCGGGGTGATCGGCTTTCAGCTTCTCGACGTCGGCGGGCAAGACGAGTGCGCCCTTGAACGAGACCGCTTCCAGCCGGCCCTTCAGCGGCGCCAGGTGTTTCAGGCCGCCGTCGTAAGTCAGAAACGTTTCGTGTAATCCCAGACGCTTCAACTTCGGGAGCGTGGCGAGCACCGGAAGCGACTTGTCCGTGACGCGATTCGGCCGCGCCTGCGGGCTGATGTTGAACTCCTCGATGTTCGGATGATTCGCCAGCCGGGCGACACCCGCGTCGGTGACCCGGCTGTGTCCGATCGTGACGCTGCGCAGCGAGTTCACCTTGGCGAGCGCGGCCATGCCGTCGTCGTCGAAGGCGTGACCGATCTTGATCTCGTCGAGCTTTGAGTCCGCCAGCGCCGCGAGGCCCGAGCCGTCGTACTGCTCGATGTCGCCGCCGCTGGGGGGAGCGGGTGTGTTGTGGTCGATGCGGATGGATCGCAACTCCGGGAGCTTTGTCAGCAGACGGAACGACTCGTTTGTCAACAGCGGTCCGTTGCCGATCAGCTTCGTGACTCGTCCGCCCGCATCGTGACCGATCAGCAGCACCCGCTTGCCTTCGCGGGCGGTCAGTCGGACGGACAGCTCGCCTTTCAGATTCGGCCAGCCTTGCTTGGGATTCCGTTCGGGTTCGCCGTCCAGTCCGGCGGTTGCGGCAATCGACTGGATGACGTGTGCGTCGTCGGCATGCAACGGCAGTTCCGCCGCGCGACCGGAAACAGCCAGACTGATCAACCCGCTGAATGCCGTCGCGCCAACGAGTCGTGCCAGCGGGTGAGCTCCACGAGTTCTCCGATTCATGTGTTCCAGCCTTTCACGTGGGTGCCGTCGCTTCCGCCGAAACGCTCGAGCGGAACGCCGAGATGCCGCGCGATCTCCACGAACAAGTTTGTCAACTTGGCGTTTTCCAGGGCCGCGCCGCCGGCGATGACGTGCCGCCCGTGCTGGAATCCGCCGCCGGCGACCAGAATCGGCAGATCGCGAGCGCTGTGGCTGCTGGCGTTCCCCAGGTTGCTGCCGATCAGCAGCGTCGTGTGGTCGAGCAGCGTCCCGCTTCCCTCGTTGATTCCCTTGAGCAGGCCGAACAGCCGGTTCAGCTCCCGGAACTCGGCCGACTCGATGAGCGTCAACTCCTCGATCTTCGCCGGGTCTTGACCGTGGTGGGACAGGTCGTGCCAGCCGGTGTCCACGCCGTCGATCTTCGGCACGGGGTTGAAACCGCCCGCGGCGTACGTCAGCACTCGCGTGGAGTCGGTTTGCAGGGCCAGCACGATCAGGTCGTGCATCAACCGCGTTCGCGCGATGATGTCGTTGCGGTCCGTCACATCGACCGGCGGCTTGACGGCGACCTCCGGCTTCGGTTTCTCGGCCCAGGCTGCGTTGGCCTGCAATTGCGATTCGAGATCGCGAATGCTCGACAGATACTGATCGAGCTTCTCGCGGTCGCGGCCACCCAGTTGGTGGTTGAGCTTTTGGGCTTCGCCATTGATCGTGTCCAGAATGCTGCGGCCGCGCCGGAGTTCGCGGAGCTGCTGCTTCACTTCCGCGGGCGAACCGGTGACGAACATTTGCTGAAACAATTTTGCGGGCGAACTCTCCGCCGGCAGATTCACGCCGCTGGCGGTCCACGACAGCGAATCGTTGCCGCCGACGTTCAAGAGCAGCGACGGAAACCGCGTGTCGGGTGCCAGCTTCTCGACCAGCAGTTGATCGAACGAGATCGTGTTCTTGAAACCCGGCAGTCCCGGATGCTTCGCGCCCGTCAGCCAGGTGAGACTCGACGAGTGTCCGTTGGCGCCACTTTGCAAGGCGTGCGACAGACCCGAGAACAAGGTGAAGTCGCGGCGATGTTCGGCGAGCAATTGGAGATACGGAGTCGTTTCGTAATTCTCGCCCGCCTGCCGGGGAAACAGATTCGGAGCGTGAAACCCGAGGCCGTACATCATGGCGACGAAACGCTTCGGCGGCGTCGCGGCTGCCGCCGCTTGAGCCTTCGTGGCCAGCGCGGGGAGCATGGCGTCAAGCCAGGGAAGTCCGATTGCAACGCCGGCTCCCCGGAGGAAGACGCGACGTGGGATGCGGCACTTTGTGGCAAAGGACGGAAAGGACCGATGGGACCTAAGTTGTTGATGTTGATCGTGTGACATGTAGTTACTCCTGTGATTTGACTTAGGTCCCTGATGTCCCTTCCGTCCCTTTTCTCCGAGCCAACCGTGCTCTCGTCATCGCTTCCCGCAAGCCGCCGTCTTTCAGAAACGCCTGCTCCAAAGCCTGAAGCTGCCGGTCCAGCAAGAAGGTGGTCAGCTTGATCAACCCGATAATGGCGTTGGCACAGATCGCCGGATCTTCATTTTCAATGGCCTTGCGAAACGTTTCGTAATTCGCGCCGGGAGTCCGGTTCAGTTCCCGCAGACGCTGTGTGTAGCGGTGGTTCAGATCCCATTCTTCATAGCCATTGGTTCTGAGAAAATCGCGATAGTCTTCCAGCAACTCCTCCAAACTCGCGCGAGCCACGTTGGTCAGTTTGATTTCCATTTCCTTCGACGTGCCGGACGCCTGGCTGCCTTCGACGATGTTCTGCTTTCCCGAACGGGCGGCCTGCACCATCTGGTCGTAGGTCCGGTCACGGACGTCCAAAAACCGCTTGCAGAAGTAGACCGTGGCATCGAACACTATCTGCGACTTCTGATAGGACAACAGAATCTGATACCCGCCGTGCTTGGGAATAAACCCCGCCGGCGCGCCCCCGTCCTTGCGCTCCTTTTCGTCCCCTTGGTCCCGCATAACTATTTCCTTTGAAAGATGTCGCTCTGCACCACGGTGTGGATCATCGCACGAAGCCCATAACCATCCTGTGCCGCCTCTTTGGCAATTCGATCCAATTCCGGCCGATCGGAGAAACCGAGGCCGCGGCCGGTGGCGTAGACCAACAGCTTCTCGGCCAAGGCTCGGGCGAACAGGTTCTTGTCCTTCAACAGCAGCCGTTTGTAATCGGCAAGATTCTGGAACTGGGCGCCGTCGGCGGTCGTTCCCGACGCATCGACCTTCGGGCCGACTCGCCACGCGACGCGCTTGCCGCCGGTCAATGCGGGCGGCGGCGCCGGCAGGTCCTTGTTGAGCGCGCGGTAGTTCTCGCGCCAGCCACCCATCACGTCGTAATTTTCCAAAGCGAAGCCGGGCGGGTCGATGACCTTGTGGCAGTTGTTGCAGGTCTCGATCGCGCGGTGCTTGTCGAGTTGTTCGCGGAGCGTGGATGCGCCGCGAATGTCGGGTTCGACTCCGGGAACCCCCGGCGGCGGAGGTGGCGGCGGTTGATTGAGCAGTCGTTCCAAAACATAACTGCCGCGAGTCACCGGCGACGTCGTCGTGCCGTTGGCCGACACCTTCAGCACGCTGGCGTGAGTCAGCACGCCGCCGCGATGATGCTCAGGCCGCAGGGCGACCTTGCGAAACTCCAGGCCCTGCACGCCGTCCACCTGATAGTGCTGGGCCAGCCGTTCGTTGAGCATCGTCCAGTCCGAGTCGATGAACTCGTGAACGGGCCGGTTGCCGGCCAGCATCTCCGTGAAGAACCGTTCCGTCTCCTGGACCATCGCGTCGAGCAGCAGCGGGTCAAATTCGGGATAAAGCTGCTTGTCGGGGATCGTGAATTCGATGTCGCGCAGGTTGAGCCATTGCCCGACGAAGTTCCGGGTGAACCGCATCGCTCGCGGATCGCGCAGCAATCGGTCGGTTTGAGCGCGCAGCACGTCGGGCCGTTTCAACTCGCCGCGAGCCGCCGCGGCCAGCAGTTCATCGTCGGGCAGCGAACTCCACAGAAAATACGACAGCCGCGAAGCCAGCGCGTCGTCGTCCAGCGTTCCGGGCGGCTCCTGCAGGTAGAGGAAGTTGGGCGCACAGAGCACGGCGATGTAGGCCGTTCGCAGCGCGTCCTCGAAGGATGCGCCATCGGCGAGCTCGGCCTTGGCCAGGGCCACATACGGCGCGAGCGTCGCGTCCGTCACCGGGCGACGAAATGCCTTGGTGGCAAATTGCCGCAACAGGCGCTGCGCGTCTTGTGTTGGCTGCGAGGAGACGACCGCGTACATCGGCTTGTAGAACTTTTTCCCTCGTTGTGCCGCGGGTCCCCGATCGACAACCGGCAAGTCGCCAAACATCAACCGATGCCCGCGCCCGGGCCACTCGGTCAAGATCGGACCGTCGACTTCGACGGTCTTCACGGCCAGTCCCGGCCCCTTGTAGCCAGCGGGACCGTCGCGCCGGAGTTCGGCGAAGTTGCCTCCCAGTCCGCGCGCACCAATCGCAGCGATTCGCCGCGGTACAGATCGGTTTCCAGCTCGATCGGCGACGCGCCGGCAGCCCGCGCTTGATAGTGTCCCACCAGCCGCGACTCCGCGTTGCGGCCGAACTGCCCCGCGTACACCGCAAACGTGATCGGCCGGTCGGTTTGATAGGCCGAGGCATCAAGCTGGATGCGGTAGGTTCCTTCGTGCGGCGCGCGGAACGAGTCGAGCGAAATTTTGGGGAAACCGCCGTCGTTGAAGAACACGACGGCACCTTCGTGGGTGCGATGCCAGTGCTTGCCGACGTTGTCGCCGTTCTTGCCATCGTCAAAACGGTAAGTCTTTGTCGCGCGCTGCGGCTGTGGACCGCGGCGGATGGCGTCGTCCAGTGCCCGGCCGGCGGCTTCCAGATACCGTTGCAATTGCACGCTCGACATGTCGAGCGCTTCCCCCACGTTGTCGAAGCCGTGCGCCTTGCCGTCCTCCGGCAACAGGCTCTGCAACTCGGTGCGAATGCCGAGCAGGTCGCGCAGCGTGTTTTCGTATTCCAAGCGATTCAGCCGCCGCAGCACCGTGCTGGCCTGTGCAGCCGATGCTGAAGTCAGCGACTTGCCGAGCGCGTTCAGATAGGCCGCACGCGCCGCCGCCGAAGGCTGATTGGAATCCCTGGGCGGCATCTCGCCACGCGCGACGCGGTCGTGAACCCGCACCCACCGTGCGTGAATTGCGACGTCACTCAGATCGGCGCGAAGCGACGTCAGATCGAGCCCCCCTTCCTTCGTCTCTTGGTTGTGACAGTCGAAACAATGCTGCTTCAGAAACGGAACGCGATCGCCGGAGGCGGCGTGAGCACGGCCCGCCAGCAGCCCGAGCGTCGCGACGACAACGCCGCACAACACGACGCGGCGGGCAAAGCGCGTCAGCGGGAGCACAGAGAACATGCCGAATCTCCAGAGCGGTGTGGGAGGACGCTTGTCGAACCCGTGCCGCCGATGATACAGTGGCTTAGCCACACACGCAAGACGCCGCGTTCTCAGTGAGCATTCGAACGATGGATACGTCACTCGTCCGCAGTCCGGTTTATCAGCAGCTCAACCAGCGGCTGCGCGCGGCGCTGGCGGCGGAGTATCGCTCGGGCGACCAGTTTCTTACGGAGCGGGAAGTCGCCGAAAAGTTCCAAGTCAGCCGAGCGACGGCGAACAAGTCGCTCGCCAGCCTGGTGTCCGAAGGCTTCCTGGAGTTTCGCAAGGGACGCGGCACGTTCGTCCGCCGCGACGTCATCGACTACGATGTCCGCTCGCTGGTCAGCTTCACCGAGAAAGCTCGCTCGGCGGGCAAGAAGCCGAGCACCGAACTGCTCACGTTCGGCAGGATCACCGCCGCGGAGGTTGATGCGTCGTTGCTCCCGGCCTTGCGTGTCGAACCGACGGACGAGTTGTGGGAACTGGACCGCATCCGTCTCGCGGACGGCGTCCCTGTGATCCTGGAACATCGTTACGTCGTGCAGCGGCATTGCCCGAAGCTGACGAAATCGCAGGCGGAAGGCTCGCTGTACCGCGCCTGGACCGAAACGCACGGTCTCAAGATCGCCGGCGCGAACGAGGTCATTCGCGCGGTGCTGCTGTCGCCCAGCGAAGCCAAGCATCTGCAAACGTCCGCCAAATCACCGGCTCTGGAAGTCGTCTCGGTCGGCTATGCTGCCGCCGGTTTGGAATGTCGCCTTTCGCTCCGCGAAAGTCCGGACTTTCGCGGAGCGAAAGGCAACTATCCCGGACATTCTCGACCGGTCGCAGCATATCTCGACGACGATTCGCCGCTCTGGTGGGAACGCACGCTCTATCGCGGCGACCGGTACGAATTCCACAGCCGCCTCGGCCCGATCCAGTCCGCCACCCCCGCCCGCGGCGTGTTTCGTTGACCAGACTTCGAACATCCGTAAACTGAGTACCGTGCCACATTGAAAAGGGTCTGAGATCGGCTTCGGTCGTTTAACCCGCAGCCGCAGGCGAGGCATGGCTGGCGTTTGTTGTGCCTCGCCTGCGGCTGCGGGTTAAACGAACCCCGTTCCAAAGAAAGGCGAAATGTAACCAGACCTGTCTACATCCTCCGCGTTACGGCTGAGCTGACTCTAGGAGTGACGGAAATCATGACATCACACATCACTCGTCGAACTGCGATCAAGGGAGTCACGCTGGGAGCCAGCGCCGCGTTGTTGGGTCCGGTGTTGTCGCGATTGACGGCGCAGGCGGCGGGATCGGTTGCGGCGGGGAAGCCGCGGCGGTTTGTGTTCGTGATGGAGGGGAACGGGCTGAATCCGTTGCAGGTGCAGCCGACGACGATTCCGCGGGCGAAGCATCCGCAGGGGCACACGAACAATGACACGCTCGAAGACATCCCCCTGGCCGGGCACGAGCTTCCCGAAGCGATCGCGCCGCTGAAGCCGTTGCAGGACCGGCTGACGATTCTGCAAGGGATGAGCGGTCGCATCTGCGGCGGCGGGCATTCGAACAATTTCGGGGCGCTCGGCTGTTACTCGGCGAAGGCAGGCCCGGCTGGCGAGACGATCGACCTGGCGTTGGCCCGCGCGGTGCCGGGAATTTTTCCGCAGATCGGGCTGGGCATCTCGGACCGGCCTGAACACACCGTGATCTACAACACGAGCGCCAGCGGTCCGGATCAGCCCGCTCCGACGCGATGCCGGCCGGACCTCGCTTACGACGAACTGTTCGGCAGCGTCGCTGAGGGTTACGCCCGCGAGACGTTCCGCCAGCGGGGCCAGCTCTTGGACTTCATGGCCGACGATGTGCGCCGCGTCTCCAAGCAACTGGCGGGCGAAGAGCGCGAGAAGCTCGATCATTACTTGAATGCGTTTGAAAGCCTCAGCCAGCGGCAGAGCCGGCTGAACGAAATCAGCAGCACGCTGAGGCAGCACGGGCCGGTGGTCAGCGACAAGTTCAGGTCCGAGGTCGAGGCGGATCGGCTGGACGCGATGTTCGACATCGGGGCCGCCGCGCTGATCTGCGGGCTGACGAATGTGGTGACGCTGGCCAGCGGCTGCGGCGATCCGTACTTCAGCGTGCGGTGGAAGGGGCTGGGCATTCCGCTCGACAAGCACAGCATCGGGCACGGCAAGGGGATCGACACGCGCACGGCCTCGCAACTGACGACGACTATCCGCCGCTTCCACATGGAACTGATCGTGCGTCTGGCCGACAAACTCAAAGCGGTCCCGGAAGGGGACGGCACGATGCTCGACAACACGGTGATCGTCTATTTGAGCGACGCGGCGGAAGCTCATCACAGCCGCTGCTGGGACTGGCCGATGCTGGTGATCGGCGACCTCGGCGGGCGTCTGAAGACGCGCGGCCGATTCCTCGGTTTTCCGAAGTACGGGGCGGAGGGTCACAAGACGACGTCCAACTTCTTCCTGACGCTGCTGGAAGCCGCCGGCGCGCCGCGAAAGTCGTTCGGCATCGCCGATCCGGGCCTCAAAGACATCAACCCCACTTGGCCAATTGCTGAACTGTTGGCTTGAGACCTGACGCGCGAGGCGAGAAAGGCCGTGAGGGAACGATGACGTGCATCCGTCGTTTCGGGTTTGGATCAGCGAGGTTGACGTCGGCTGCGTCGTTGCGGGCGGTTTTATGGTTCTTTCAGAAGTCGTTTTGGCGGCAATGGCGTCGGTGAGCGAGCGAAACCGTGGGTGTTTGAATGATCGTTGTGCGAACGATTCCTGTGGGCGACGACTGGGTGACTGCGGTGGCCGTCAGTCCTGATGGGCGGCGCGTGGGTGTGGGATGCGGGAGCCTGGTTGGCGTCTGGGATGTGACGACGGGCCAGGCGGTGTGGCGGGCGAAGTCGCGGTCGGAAATCTCGGCGGTGGTGTTTTCTCCGCGAGGAACTGAGTTGATCACGGGGCAGTGGGATGGATCGTGGTCGGTTTGGGACGCGACTCGCGGCGAGCCACGGCGCACGGTGAAAGCTCATCGGGAGAACATCACGAGTCTTTCGCTAAGCCCGGATGGTCGGCGCATCGTGACTGGCAGCGGCGATGACACGCTGGCGGTGTGGGACCTGACCGGCAGCGAGCCGCTCTGGCGCGCGGCTCAAGGGGACGAGTACGACGTGACGTGCGTGGCGTTCAGTCCAGACGGTCAGTGGATCGTGTCGGGGGACGGCGAGAACCTGCTGCGAGTTTGGGAGTCGTCTTCCGGTCGGGAATCGTTGACGCTGTCCGGGCATGAGGAAGTGCTTTCGGCGGTGGCGTTCACGCCCGATGGTCGGAAGATCGTGTCGGGAAGCTGGGATGACACGCTGCGAATTTGGGATGCTCGCACGGGCGAAGAGCAAGTCGCGCTGCACGGGCACCAGGATGACGTCACGGCGCTGGCCGTGACGACAGACGGTCGGCGCGTTGTGTCGTCCAGTGATGACCGGACGGTGCGTGTGTGGGACGTTCGGAGCGGTCGGAACGAACACTTGCTGAGCGGGCACTCGGCGGCGGTGACGTGTGTGGCGGTTTCGCCGGACGGTGGGCGAATCGTTTCGGGAAGCAAGGCGGAATTGAAGATCTGGGAGTTGCCATGCGGGTGAGGGTGCGAACGACTCAGACGGAAATCGGGACTTCGGCAGGCGGGCGTGTTGGCGCGATGTCGATCTCTGCCGTCCAGTTCTTGTCCGCGGTGTGGCTGCTCGTGTTGTGGCTGTTCGTGATGTGGCTGTGCCCGGGACCGCGGATATCTTCTGCCGCGGACGCCGCGGATGTTGCGGACGTGCGATCATTCTTGCAGAGCCATTGCGTGGCGTGTCACGGCGGGGAGTCACCGGCGGCGGGTCTGCGTTTGGACCGGCTCGAGGGGTTTCGCGCCGAGGACCGTCATTTGTGGACGCTGGTGCACGAGCAGTTGCTGTCCGGCGCGATGCCTCCGAAGGAGGAACCTCGGCCGGACGGCGCGGAGCAGCGGCGTGTGCTGGAATGGATCGCCACGCAACAGCGAGCCAATCGTCCGGGCGGGACTCGGCGGCTGAATCGTCGGGAGTTGTCGGCCGCGCTGCGCGACGTGACGGGGCTGGGAGTCGATTTTTCGTTCGCGTTGCCGGATGACGGGCGGGTGAATGGTTTCGACACGGGAATCGACGGCTTGCAGGACTCGGCCGATGCGGTGGCTCAGATCATGCAAGTGACTCGGCGAGCCGTGGAGGCGTTGCGGTTCACCGAGCCGGCGAACGGGGAAGTGATCGCGGTGGAATTGCGGGGCGCGAAGGACGCCAAACAGGCGTTTGATCGCTGGAAGGCAGCGGGCGTGACAATCAGCAACAGCGAGACCTTCGCTCGTCCGGGGACCGGCCTGCTGATCAAGCCCAAGTGGCTGGGCGAAAAGGGAGGCTTCACGATCCGCGTGCGTCCGCCGGAACACGGACGGCTCGGCGTGTTGCGGCTGACGCTGTCGGTGTCGGCGGCGAAATTTCATCCGGGGGTGCCGAACCCGCGGCTGTGGGTCGTGGTGGGCGGGCGCGACCTGGGGTTTCCCGAAATCACGAACTCGCCGGACGAGCCGCGCACGCTGACCTACGACGTGTCGCTTCAGGATGCGATCATCGACGCGAAAGGATTGGCGATTGAACTGATCAACCGTGTCGAGCTGCCGTACTCGGTCGCCGGTTTCCAGAACGAAGACCGCAGCAAGCCCGACGAAAACATTCCTGGCGGCACGGGCCTGTTTCGACCGAGCTACGACCACAAGGCTCGCACGCCCGAAGAGCAGCCGGTTCCGTTTGTCGTGTTGCACCGCATCGAGATTGATGTCGATCATCACGTTGCCTGGTCGGTTGCCGAGGGCAGCGAGGCGGAGGCTCGGCGATTGTTGTTGCCGTTCATGGACCGGGCGTGGCGACGGCCAGTTGACGAGCCGGAAGTCGAACGGTTCGTCGCTCTGTTCCGATCGCTGCGCGAACAGGAGCTGTCGTTCGATGACGCCCTGCGCGGCGCGTTTCAAGCGGTCTTGATGAGCGGCTCGTTTCGATACTTGAGCGGTCCGGGAGACGTGCTGGCTTCGGATGTTGCCGGCCCTGCGTCGGGGACGGAGCCAGACGCGAATTCCGAGGGATCGCCGCGTCCGGAGACCGATCGCCGCGCCGCGCACGCGCTGGCGTCGAGGCTCAGTTTCCTGTTGTGGGGCGCACCGCCGGACCGTGAACTCCGCGAACTGGCCGCCGCAAACAAGCTCCGCGAACCGGACGTGCTGACCAGGCAGGCGAATCGGTTGCTCGACGATCCGCGCAGCGAGGCGTTTCTGCAACCTTTCGTCACCCAGTGGTTGGAACTCGGTCAGCCGATCACGGTGGCGATGGATCACATTCAGAAACAGGATTTTCGGTTCGGCCGGAACCTCAAGGCGTCGATGCAGGAGGAGACGGTCGCGTATGTCGCGCGGATGCTGGCCGAGAACCGGCCCGCTCGCGAATTGCTGGCCAGCGATTGGACGATGATGAACGACATCCTCGCGCGACATTACGGCTACGACGGGATCGAGGGCGGGCAGTTGCGGCCGGTGACATTGCGAGCCGACGATCCACGCGGCGGCGGGTTGCTCGCACAGGCCGGCATTCAGTCGATGCTCTGTTGGATGGGGGAGAACTGGCTAATCTACCGCGGAGCCTGGACGTTGCGGCACATCCTCGACATGCCGCCGCCCCCGCCTCCGCTGGAGGTTCCCGAACTGATCCCGTCCGACGGCAAGAATCACGGCAAGACGTTTCGCGAACTGCTGCGGCAGCATCAAGAAGACACGAAGTGCGCGGTCTGTCACCGCACGATCGACTCGCTGGGCTTCGCGTTCCAAAATTTCGACCTCAGCGGTCGCTGGCGCGAACTTGAATTCGAGAAGTACGAGCGCAGCGAACTCGACGGCAAGATCGCGTGGCGCGGCGCGGGCCGGTCGCGACCAGTCGATGCGTCCGGCACGCTGCCGCGCGGCGAATCGTTCGCCAGCTTCGCCGAATGCCGCTCGCTGCTGGTCAAGAATTATCAACCCGACCTCGTGCGCGGGTTGCTGAAGAATTTTGTGCTATACGGAACCGGTCGCGTTCCGGACATCGACGACCTCGCCGAACTCCGCCGCATCATGGCGGCTCGCGAAGCCGACGGATTTCGTTTGCGCGACCTGTTGCTGGATGTGATAGGATCCCGTGCGTTTCGGGAACGATGAAGTAAATTCGGTCGGACGAATCAGACAGGAAGATTTGGGACAGGAAAATGAACAGAATTTGAGGGCGGTCTGGTTGAATGTCCGTTGTTCATTTTCCTGTCTCCCATCTTCCTGTCTAACGAATGTTTTCAGAAAGAACTTCTCATGAATTCGAAAACGAATGCGATTACTCGGCGGACGATGCTGCACGGACTTGGAGCGACAATCGCTCTGCCCTGGTTGAACGTCATGGGCGTGCGGACGCTGGCGGCGGCGGAATCGAAACGGGAGCCGGCGCGGTTGGCGTGTTTCTACATTCCGGGAGCGATCAATCACTACCGCTGGTTTCCAGAGGATGAAGGGCGGAACTACACGCTCGCGCCGTCGCATCAACCGCTAGCGCACTTGCGCGATCAGTTTTCGGTGCTGACCAGCTTGCTGCACATTCAGGGGCGGATCAGCGGGCACGAGCATCCTCTCAACTGGCTGACCGGCACGAATGTCAAACTCACGCCGGGGACGATCACGAACTCGATCTCGCTGGACCAGGTCGCGGCGAAGCACATCGGGCAGACGTATCTGCCGTCGCTGGCGTTGTCGTTCGAGGACGGTGTCGGGACGCGCACGTTGTCGCGGAACGCGATGGGGGCCGACATCCCGGCGATCGGCACGCATCGCACGGTGTTCGAGCGGCTGTTTCCGCCCGCCGACAAGCAGCAGTTAAAGGACGCTCAGAAGCGGCTGGCGCTGGACCGCAGCATTCTCGACACGGCGCTGGAACAAGTCGGCGACTTGCAACGCAAACTCGGAGCGGCCGACCGGCAACGGATCGAGCAGTACCTCGATTCGATTCGCGAAGTCGAGAAGCGGCTGACCGACAAGTCCGACATCCTGGCACGCGGGCGCCCAGCGTTCGATGAGAGTGGCGTGCGGTTCCCGTCCGGCAAGAGCCGGATGCGGGAGCACATCGAGTTGATGATGGACCTGATCGCTCTGGCGTTTCAGACCGACATGACGCGCGTCGTCACACACAGCCTGGGGGGCGAAGGAGGGCCGAACTACGACGACTACAAAGACTGGTCGAAAGCCGCGGGGGCTCCGCTGCGCGGCGCTCACGACGTGCATCACAAAGGGTCGGGCAATCGCGGTGCCGACAATCCCGACGTGAAAGTGTTGGGGCTGCGCGACGAGATGTTCTGCGCGTGCTTGGCGCGGTTGATGGACAAGCTGCGCGGCATCGAAGCGGAGGACGGCACGCTGCTGGACCACACGGTGCTGCTGCTAGGAGGTTCGCAAATCAGCAGCCACTCCGGCGGCAGCTTCCCGATGCTGCTGGCGGGCGGTCGCAAGCTCGGTTTCCGCCACGGCCAGCACGTCAAATGGAAAGGGGGCACGATGCCCGCGTCAAATTTGTACCTGACGATCCTGCAACAACTCGGCTGCCCGGTGAAATCCTTCAAGGAAAGCACCGGCCCGTTGGGTGAGCTTCTGGCTTGACGCACTTGCATCCCCTCTTGTTCAGCGATCGTGGATGATTGAAGAAGTGGTTTTCAACATGTCGAAGTGGTTTTGAACATGACTCGGACCGGGACCGAATGAACATGAAACGACTTTGTTTTCTGGCTGTGCTGTTGATCGTGCGTGTCGGTTTATCGGCGGAACCAGATCGCGAACCGGCGTGGCCGCAGGCGAACGGGCCGTTCGGGAATTTCGTGCCGCGAAAGTTCGGACACGCGCTGATTGATGACCTCAAGCACGCGAAGACGTTGTGGGTCAGCCAGGGCGCGAACTTGGGATTCGCCAAAGGGAGCAGTTCCGGCTACCTGCGGCATCTGACGGAGACCAGCACGCATCCGGGATCGGCGTCGGGGTTGATCGTCGCCGAAGGAAAAATCTTCGCGAGTTCCTTTCGTCCCACGGGTGAAGTCTGGGCCGACAAGTTGCCGCACTGGTCGCAGGAGAAGAATCAGGCGATCCTCGCCGAGGAAAAACTCGCCGAGCCGCTGCGTCGCAACGCGGCGATCGACGCGGACGATCTGACTGTCGCGCTCGATCTCAACACCGGCAAGCTGCTGTGGAAGGCCATCGAAGCGGGGCAAGGGGTCAACCGATATTCCGGCAAGCGGAATCATTACGGAGTGACGCCGGCCTACTTCGGCGGCCGAGTTTTTTCGCTGGGCACGGCCGGCCGCTTGCGGTGCTACGACGCGGCGACGGGGAAGAAAATTTGGGAAGTCGCCGACAGCCGCTTCGCGAGGCAGTCGGACGAGCAGAAAGAAAAACTGCTGCGCGATCGCAACAGCTTCGCGGGCGGGCCGTCGATGAGCGCGTCGCTGATCGTGGCGGACGGCGTGTTGATCGTGCCGCAGTTCGACCTGAAAGAATCGCGCGACGTGCCGCTTCGGGGAATCAACATCGAAGATGGTTCCACGAAATGGGAAGTCCCCGCCGCGACCTGCCGCTACGCGACGCCCGCCGTGTGGACGCACGCCGGACGGCAATACGTTCTCGCGGCGACGGTCGGAGCGGCGAACAGACCGGACGGTGGTTCGTTGCGGCTGATCGACCCGCGCGACGGGCGCGTGATGTGGACGGTCGAAGGACTCGCGCCGAACTGGTCGCCGCTGTCTCCGTCCGATCGACACGTCTGCGTCAACGTGACGTCGCAACATCGCAGTGAAAATTCCAAAGAACCCTGGGCGCTGAAAGCCGCGTATCGCTTGTCCCCCGAACGAGCGGAACTCGCCTGGACGATGCCCGACGAGCCGCCGTTCTGGTTCGAGAACCAATTCGACACCTGCTGCATGCGCCGCGTGCTGCTCCGCGACGGCCGCGTCTATTTCAACAGTCAGGGCCGCAAGTTCGACACGTCGCAACCGGCGTTTCACTTCGCGGTCCTCGATGAAGCGACCGGCCGACCGCTGTACGTCAGCCCGAACGGCGAGTTCGGCCATCATCCGAGCGCCGGCGTCATCGGCCAGGCGTGGCTCGTCGAAGACCGTCTGCTCAACATCCGCGACGCGGCGCACAGCGACCGCTCGGAACTGGAGTTCCTCGACATCGACCCCGCCCGCGTCCGCCGACTGTGCCCGCCGTGGAAACCGCGCCACGAGAACACGACCGCCTACGAAGTCTTCATCGAACTGCCGTACGTCGATGGCCGATTCCTGATGCGCAACCGAGCGGGCGAAGTCGTCTGTTATGATCTGCGGAAATAGATCGGGACTCCACGGGAAGATTTGAGACGGGAAGATTTGAGACAGGAAGATTTGAGACAGGAAGATGGGAGACAATGAATGAATGACTCCTTCGCAGCATCGGCGAAATCCGGGAGACCGTTTCGTCTCTCATTTTCCTGTCGTCCATCTTCCTGTCTGACGATTGCCCTGGGTTTGATTCTGCTTCTGTGTGAGGTCATTCAATCGGCTGAAGCGGCCGATCCGCCCGGCTGGTTTCCGATCCAGCGATTGGACGAGGCACCGGCGTGGCGCGAGTTTCGGAAGATCGACGATCGGGTGCATCTTTACTTGCCGCACGGCGAGCGGCCGGTGCGCGGCGTGTTTGTCTGCTTTGTGTTTCACAGCGGCGACCCGCGCGAGTTGGCCGACTTGTGGAACTTCGCGCTCGTCACCGTGCCGTGGCCGTTCGAGTACGACCTTGGTCACAACGACAAACGGAGCGGCCGTTACAAACTTGGCCATGAGGCGCAGGACACGAGGCTGCTGCTGCGGTATCTCGAACGGGCGGCGGCCGAGACGAAACATCCCGAACTGGCGACCGTGCCGATCGTCGGCTGGCTGGGTCAGAACGGTTCGCATCTTTGTGCCGATCTGCTCGCACACGCTCCCGACCGAGTGCTCGCGTGGAGCGATTCGTTTCCGAATCGGCTGCGGCAGTACAAAGAGCTGACCCAGCGCGTTCCGTTCGCGTTCGCGTGGGAGATTCCGAAGAACGACCTCCGCGCCGGCCAGCGAACCTACAAAGCGAACGGAGACGACGAGGCACCCGCCGACCTGAGCTGTCGCGCCACGACCTACGGTTTTGAGCATGGCATCTATTCGAAGTTCAATTTCTTCATGGCGTACCTCGACCGTTGCATCGCCGCGCGGATGCCGGACGAAATGCCGCAGCCGGGTCAGCCTGTGAAGCTGAAGCCGATCGTGCGAGAACAAGGCTGGGTCGGCGACTTCGATCCGGTCAGCGGCTGGAACCCGATCGCGTCCGCCGCGTCCGGAGACCTGCGCAACGCGAAATACCCGGTCTGGTTTCCCGACGAATACGCCGCCTGGGCGTGGCGGTCGTATCATTCCGCCTGCACCGACCTGGAAATCACCGCGCCGAAGTTGACCTATCAAAAGCGAAACGGCCAGTGGGGCGGGCCGGACTGCGGACTCGGCTATGGCGGGCCGTTGGCAGCGAACGATCTGCACACGTTCTCCGCCAAGATGACCGGCCAGTACGTCCGAGTCGAATTCCACGACGGCCCGCAAATCGTTGGAACGGCGGACGCGGCTCCCTGGTCCGTGCGCGATGTAAAACTCGAACCCGGTCTGCGCACGCTCTTCGCCGTCGGAATCCGGGCCGACGGAACCCGTGCCGCCAGCCGACCAGCGTTTGTGATTGTGACCAAATGACAGGAAAATGGATGACAGGAAAATTGAAGCGCAAATGCTCTGCTGATTTTCCTGTCGAACAATTTTGGATGAGGACAGACTGAGGACAAACAGATGACTACCGAAATGACTCGCCGGTCGGCCATCAAGGGGCTGACGTTGGGAACTGGGGCCAGTTTGTTGGAGCCGTTGCTGTCGCGGTTGACGGCGCAGGCGGCGGGGGCCGTCCAGGCCGTGCCGCAGCGGTTCGTGTTTGTGTTGCAGTCCAACGGGATGAACCCGAACCACATCATCCCGGCGGGATTTCGGACGCGGCGCGATGCCGAGTTGTTCAAGAACGAGGAGACCGAAGAGACGTCGCTGGCCGATCGCGAGCTGCCCGCGCCGATCGCGGAGTTATCGCCGTTCAAGGAGAAGCTGACGCTGTTGCAGGGCTTGTCAGGGCGATCGTCGGAAGGCGGCAGCGGCGGACATTCGACGAATCACGGGGCGCTTGGGTGCTATCCCGGCAGTCAGGGTCCGATGGCTCAGACAATTGACTGCGCATTGGGCGAGGCGTCACCCGGCATCTACCGGCACGTTGGCTTGGGAGTGCTCGACAAGAAAGAGCAAACCCTGAACTACCTGCTGTCCTGCTCCGGGCCGGGCAAGGCGGCGCCGCTGCAATGCGACCCCGAGCAGGCGTTTCGTTCGCTGTTCGGCAGCGTGCTGGCGGGAGCCGATCGCGCGAGCTTCGAGCAGCGCACGCATCTGCTCGACTTCATGACCGACGACGTGCGGCGAGCGCGCAACGCGCTGGCGGGGCCGGAGCGGGCGAAGTTCGACGAGTACCTCGCCGCGTTCGAAACGCTGCACGCTCGGCAGGGAGCCATCGACGCGATCAAGCCCCGACTCGCGGCGGCCGTGCCCAAACTCGACGAGCAGTTCGCGAAACCGACCGAGGTCAACCGCTTGCAGGCTCAGTTCGAAATCGCGACCGCCGCGCTGCTCGGCGGGCTGACGAACTCTGTCACGATCGCGTCTGGGGGCGGGCATCAGAATTACCTGGCCTGGCCCGACCTGGGCATCCCGATCGGCGGCCACGAAGTCGGCCACGGCAAGGGATTCGGCGATCTCACGCCTGAAGACATCCATGTCAAGGTCCGCCAGTTCCACTGCGGCCTGATCGCGAAGCTGGCCGCGAAGCTGGCTTCGATCCGTGAAGGCGACGGCACGCTGCTCGATCACACGTTGATCGTGTACCTCAGCGATTCCGGCGAGTCGCATCATCCGAACTTGAAGCAGTGGCCAGTCGTGCTGCTCGGCGGCATGAGCAACAAGCTGCGACCCGGCGGCCGTTACCTTCAGCTTCCGTACTACGGCGCGAGAAAACACCGCACGCTGTCGAACCTGTACCTGACGCTGCTGGCAGCCGCCGGCCAGCCGCGCGACAAATTCGGCGTCCCCGACACCACCCTGCGCGGCATCGACCAAAGCGGCTTGATCGAGGAACTGCGTCCCGCCTGAACGCGCCTGCATTCAAGCGTCGCCAGTGGGATAGGCTCGCCAGTGCAGGAAGAATCCTCGAAGTTCATCGCACGGCTTCATGAATCTGGCCTGCCGATGCGAAAGAAGTGCGGGTGCTGCTCCATCCGAGTTTGCAGCAGCGGGCCGCGTTCGACGCCGGTGAGTTTGCGGCTCGTCAATTCGTCGAAGACTTGCAACCCCGCGCGCCGAAACCTGTTGCCGGCCGGGCCGGCCTGGAGGTGATTGGGCTGCACCATCTCGGCGAAGAACATCCGCCGAGCGCCGCGCTGCAAGGCGTCTTCCGCGTACTGCTGCAGCTCGTCCGCGCCGAGCTTGATCCAATTGTCGGCAGCCTTCACGCCCGGTTGTTCGACGAGGACGTGATTCAACACGACTAGCCCCTACTTTCCATCGTGCCGCACGCGGACAAAACGGGACGTGATCAGCCCCGAAGCGAGTTCGTGGACTCGGATCTGCCAGACGCCAGCCGTGTCATTGTCGGCAATGTCGAGTTTCAGTTTCAGCGTGCCGCTGGCGGCGCCGTGGAAGCCGCTCCCTTCGGCCGGGCGGCCGGCGGGGTCGGTGATCTCCACTCGCAGCGGAATCACGGCGGGGACGGGAGCGCCGGTTGAGTCGGCGATCGTGATCTGGACGTCCATCCTTTCACCGCAACGTGCGGATTCGAGAGCGGCGATGTCGATTCGCTCGATCGGTCGCGGCGTCACCAGAAAGATGCCGCCGTCGCACGGGCCAAGCTGCACAGGCCAACGCAGCGTCTCGTCGCGAATGGTAGAACTCACCTTGCGATGACTGAGAAGATCGTAGACGTGCCCAGCGTTGCGGCGGATCGTGACTTGTCCGTCGCTCGGCAGGCCGTTCTCCATGACCAGTCCATGCTGGCCGACGTACGTGCCAAACTCGCGGTGATCGTTCACGACGAAGATGTAATCGCTCGTGGTATCATTGTGGCGCACGCGGCTCGCGTGCGATTCCGCCGAATCGGCGGTTGACTTCGGATTGGCCTGCACGCGATCCGCGTGCGCCACCGGACCGCTCGATCGCACGCGGGTCACGATCTCCGGATTCGAGCATTCCACGAACCGTTGATAGCGAGCATCCAACGCCGTGCGCAGCGTTGCGGCGTTCGCGAGGATCACTGCTTTGTCCTCGGCGGTTTTCTTGGTGCGCGTGAATCGCGGCAGGACGATGTCGGGCTTGATGGCGGGAGCGAGATTCGGATCACCGATAACGATGCCGCCTTGTTTTTGAAACTCGTGAATACGCGCGGCCACCGATTTCGTCAGCACATCGCAATCGACCAGCACGAGCAGTTTGAATCCGTCGAGGCCACGTTTGAGCAACGTCTCCTCGAAGATCACTTCGGGCTGCAACTGCGCGTGCAGCAGGGTGAGGTACGCCTCGTCGTGCGAGTAACCGTAGCTGCCGCGCCGCGCGAACATCTGCGACGTGAAGCTGTTGAGATAGGCGACGTCGCCGCGACGATCGGGCACTTGCAGCAGCATCGGGCCGAGCGGTTCAAGCACGTCGCGGTGCAGGCGGCGGAACTCGGTCTGCAAATCGGGCTGCGTGAATTTGTAAGCGTGCGTGCCGTCGGTCGAGACGAGCGACGACCAGCCGTGATACATCAAGCCGCTGACGGGGCGCGACAGCATCGACCAAAACGCGCCGCGCAGATGCATCGGGGCGATCGAGATGTACGCCGCGTCGGGATCGTGATCGTCGAACGGATTGGCGATGTGATTCGAGCCGGTGCTCTTCGGGGCGCTCGTCGAGCGATACCAAAAGAGCTGCGTCATCTTCATCACGCGCGGCGGTCGCGACGACGGCGCGGCCCTCGACATCGCGAAGACTTCATCGGCGAAATAGCCGACGCGCAGCGGACTTGGTTCGGTGTACGTCCACTGGCTGAGCACGTCGACGTCGCCGCCGCTGCCGCCGATGCTGGGAACGCGAATCGCCGGGTCGTACCAGGTCCAAATGTCTTCGCGGCCGCTCGACTTCAAACCGCGATGCAACGCCGTGTGCAGGCGATTCCATCCATCGCCGACCGTCCAGAACCAGCGATAGAACTGCAGCAGCGGATGATCGTCGGGGATCACGCGGTCGGCGGGGATGTCCGGGATCGTTTTCCAGGACACGCCCCACTTCGTGGCGACTTCGTCCGGGATGTCGCGGCCCGCGAACTGGCGATACGCCGCGCGATCGATCTCCGAAAAGCTCACTTCGGAATCGTCACGCACCTCGCTGTTGATGAGCGCCGCGACGAACGCCGGATGCTCCCCGTAAGTCAAACCGACGCTCTTGCCGACGTTCTCCGAGAACTCGGCCAGACCGGGCAAGGCGGCATTGCAGTCGTGCCGCGCGTAGGGCTGGCCGTTGCGATCAACGCGAGCCAGCTCCGGCTTCTTCTTCAAAAAGTAGCCCGGATAAAGCTGCGCCGCGATGCCGAAGTCGTTGGCCAATGCCGTATCGAGCATCCGCCGAGTCGCCAGCACGCCGTCAGCCGCGGTCGCCGAATCAGCCGCGACCGGCTGGCCCGCTTTCCAAATCGCGTCCAGGTCCGCTCCGAATCCCAGACAGTGATTGAAGCCCAGTTCCTTCAACCGCGGCAGCTCGCGAGCGAACTCGGTCGGACTGCCAATGCCCCACATCAAGACCGGCATGCGATGCGGCAACCGTCGCGCGACCAGCTTCAGCGTCAAGATTTCGTCGCGCTGCATCGGCGGATCGCCAGGGACGCTCAGCCGTGCGCGAAACTCATAGTCATCGGGCCGCAGCGACGTGTCGAGCGACTTCTTGAAGACGTGAATCTCGCCCGGTCCGAGATTCGGCACGTCGATCAAGTCCAGCGAGTGCGCGGTCCCGGACAACGAGAGCTTCGCGTTCGTCAGCGGAGCAGCTTGCAAATTCCTGACAGCAATACTGACGGTCGGTGATTTCTCGAAGCGAATCCACGTCAGCCGCTCGGCGGACATCGCGATCGAGGCCGGGCTGAATTCGAGCGCACCGTTGCACAGCCGCACCTCGTCGATGAATCCGGGAAAGCCACCGTAGTTGCTGCCCAACCGATCGCCGATGCTCAGCCCGTGCGAACCGGCCGCGATGCCGCGCCGACCCGGCCGCGACACGCTGCCGATCGTCGAGCCGTCTCGATAGAACCGCACCGTTCCGGCCCCATCGTAGCTGAACGCGATGTGATGCCACGTTCCGGGCGTGAACGTGATCGGCTCGGTCGCAAAACTCTCCGAGTCGGCCCCGAAGCCGAGATTCACGATGACGCGCCGCGCTCCCGACTTCTCCGGCACTCCCAGCAGCCATTGAAAGTCGTGATGCGACGCATACTTCTTGTCCAACAAATACGTGAGACTCGCCTTCTCCAACTCCGGCTTCGCTTGCAGCCACATCTCCGCGGTGAACGCGCCCGCCGGACTCAGCGACGGATGATTGCCGACGACAACCGCATGATGTTTGTCCTCAATCGGCCAACCGGGAAACGACTCAATCGCACCGCCGACCTTTCCGTTCTCGACCGCGACCGCACCCTCCAGTTTTCCGGCCAACCCGCGCGGCCCCGAATCCTTCGTGACTTCGCCCGCCTCGAACCGCCAGTGCCCAATGACATGCGGCCCGTTCGAGTCCCCACCCGCATACGCTCCCTGCCACGGCTGAGCCAGCGGCTGTTGTGCCTCGACCGCCGCGACGAACGCCCCGAGAACCGCCCCAAGCAGCAAAGTGATGCGCAATTGAGTTCGCGGCATTCTGACTCCGTGATGTTGTGTCTTGGCGTGGGACATGCATCTCGTCTGTCGAGGTTGCATCCCGTCAGGAAACATTCTGGCATCCGACAGGCTGGAGGCCAATCCCACGGACGACATACACGGCTCCGCGTTAAACGAGTCACACCTGCCGCGTGTGGTCTATCCATCATGCGGGCCTAGGCGAGACTCGCCTGCGTGTTGCCCCTCTGCATGAATTTCTCTCCTTCGTCTCTTTTGAACTTGTTCAAAAACAAGTTCGTAGGACGGACTTCCAGTCCGTCACTTCATCGACGGACTGGAAGTCCGTCCTACGATGGGCTGCCGCCGAAGTCCGCGATACAAAAACACGGAGTTGTTCTTGGACAGGTTCTTTGTTTGCTTCTGTCATTCCAGTGAGTCGAGCACTTGTTTTGCTTGTTGCAGATCGTGCGTGTCGAATCCTTCGGTGAACCAGTGGTAGACGGGAGCGAGTGTTTCGCGGGCGGCGGCTGTGTCGCCGCGGGAGTGGAGCAGGCGGGCGAGGCTGTGGGCGGCGCGCAGCTCCAGCGATTTGGCTTGTTGCTCGCGGGCCAGCGCCAGCGACTGACGGAAACACGATTCGGCCTCGTCGCCGGCGGCAGTGCCTTGTTTCAGCAGGAGTCGGCCGCGCAGCCGCGGGATTTCCGGCGCATAAAATCCTTCGCCGGTGTCAGCGGCGAACCGGCTCGCCTGGCCCAGCGCGGCGAACGCCTCGTCGATCCGTCCGGCCGCGGCACACGCTTCGGCCAGCAGGGCATAATAATAATGAGAACCCAGCTCCGATCCCTGCGCCCGCCAATCGACGATCCCCTGCCGAATTTCCGCGACCGCGCCCTCGTGCTGGCCCTGCTGCGCCATGGCCCAGCCCCGCATCACTCCGCACCAGCCGTACCAGAACGCGAAGCCGTGCGCGCGCGAGATGGCCAGCGCTCGTTCGGCCGTGGCCCGCGTCTTGGCTACGTCGCGGCGGAACTGGTGGGCCCATTGCGAGAAGCTGAGGGCCAGCGCCGAACTGAACGAGTGGTCGAGCGACTCGGCAATCCGCACCGCTTCGTTGCTCTGTGCCAACGAGCGGTCGGGATATCCCAGGTGCCAGCAGGCCCAGGAAAAATAACTGCGGGCGGCAATCCAGGGATCGACGACGTCGTAGCGATAGACTTCCAGGCGAAGTTCGGCCGTCGGCTCGATCGCGATTACTTTTTCCAGAAACGGCAGGGCTTCGTTGTGCCGACCCTCGTAGACCGGCGGCCCGCCGCGAGCGCGATTGGCGGCGACGACGTAGTGCGGCGTTTGCGTCTGGTCGGCGATTGCCAAGAGCTGCCCGCCCAACGCGCGCGCCTGGGGGTACTTCGCCTGCAGCATGTAATAACGAAACATGCCGTACAGGATTGGGAACAGTTCGGTGGTCAGGCCGAGTCGCCCGCACAGTTCGTGCGCGCGGGCATACGTCTGCTCGACTTCCGGCGCGCTGTAACCGATCGTGGCTTGCAGCGGGACGCCCAGCGCGGTGTGTAGTTTGACCTCGCGGCGGAAGCGTTCGGGCGACTCCGGCTGCGCGGCGAGCAGTTCCAACACACTGCGCAAATGTTGGATCGCCTCTTTGTGCGCGCGGCGTTCGAGCGCCCGCGTGCCGGCCCGGTCCCAATAGTCGATGGCTCGCGGCGCCAGGCCGGCTTCGGTGAAGTGCAGTGCGAGCAGTTCCGGCTGCGTGGCCGCGGTTTCGGGAAAGCCGGCCTCGAGCGCCTCGCCGATGCGGCGGTGAAACTCCTGCCGCTTCTTCTTCACCAGCGAGTTGTACGCCGCGTCCTGGATCAGTGCGGCGAGGAGCGCCATTCGACAATCGCGGCCGTGGGGCGGGCTTCCAGCCGGTCTGCTCTCTCTGCAAACGGCAGGCTGGAAGCCTGCCCTACGGACTCGGCAAACGGCAGGCTGGAAGCCTGCCCTACGGAAGAAGCCTGCCCGACGGAAGAAGCCTGCCCCACGTGTTCTTTCAGCGTGTGGACGAGCCGCGACTTGCCGAGTCCCGCTTCGCCGATCAGCAGCACGACTTGGCCCATCCCTTCGGTCGCCTGTTCCCAGCGCTCTTGCAACAGGCCGACTTCGCGGTCGCGGCCGATCAGCGGCGTGAGTCCGGCCGGCTCAGAGTCGACGCGGCTGGCTCCCGCTCGCTCCGCCGTGACGCGGAACAGTTCCTTCTGCCCGACCCCTTTCAGCGCTGCGGCCCCAGCGATTCCCAATCGAAATAGCTGCGCGCCAACCGCTGTGCCGCCCACGTCGGCAAGAACTTCTGGACCGGCATGTTCACGCTCGGCGCGACGTACTACCTCGACTGCGAAAAGACCTGGTCGGCGTCCGCCCTGGCCCGCTACGAAACCAACAGCGAGCGGAGCAAGATCGCGATCCGTCCCGGCGACGATTTTCACATCGAGTGGGGCCTGGGCAAGAACATCAACAAAGTCTGGGACGTGGGACCGCCCCGAAGGCCGCAACCTAGTCTTCTCCCTCGTGAAAGTGCTCGGCAGCGGAAAGTCAGGCTGTCGGCACCACCATCGCCGATCCTGCTCCTGCTGCGATTAGACCGGCGCGTAGACAACGGATGTGAGCTAAGTACCGCTCCGCACTGAAAGGGATTTGAATTCGTTTAACCCGCAGCCGCAGGCGAGGCACAACCCCGTGCGAAATCTGGAAGAGGGACGTGACATCGGCTGCAGTGGTGAAGCTCGGCCCGCCGTGCGATAATCAGTCCGAGGTTCCCAGCGCGATATACGGCATCGCCGTGAAGGCCAAGGCAAATGGCGAGTGACGAACAAGGAGTGCTGAATGCTGAAGTCAGTCGTTTAACCCGCAGCCGCAGGCGAGGAGGGCATTTTTCCTCGCCTGCGGCTGCGGGTGAAACGAAGGATGCAACAACACAGGCGTTTTGCGAGTTGAGGTCACGCGGTGAAACCAGTTCACGATAACAGATTCCTGTTGGCGATCTTCTGCTGGATCGGAGCTGTTGTCGGTCTCGCGTCCAGCGCGGTCGCGGCCGAAGACGACGCCGAGCGGCTATTCGTGCGGCGGATCGTGCCGCTGCTGCAGGAGAAGTGTCTCGGTTGTCACGGGCGAGATCCGAAAGAGATCGCGGGCGGTTTGGACCTGCGGTCGTTGAAGACGATGCTGAAAGGGGGCGACAGCGAACAGCCGGCGGTCGTGGTCGGCAAGCCGGACGACAGTCCGCTCTATCTCGCGGCGACTCGCACGCACGACGATTGGTCGCCGATGCCGCCGAAGGATGCGGACAAGCTTTACGCCGAACAGCTCGGCTGGCTGAAAGACTGGATTGCCGGCGGTGCGCCGTGGCCGGATGAAGTTCGCCAAAAAGAGATTGCTCGCGCCAACGAATCACGCTGGTCGGCGGAGGATGGCGTCGCGGTGAAGACGAGCGGCGGGCTGTCGGCGGAATGGACGAATCGCAAGTACAAGCCGGAGGGGCTGTGGGCGTATCAGCCGGTGAGAAAGCCGGAGGTGCCGAAACGTGGCCGAGTTGCTCCGCAACTCGGCACCGAGCCGCGGAGCGATTCGGCCACAACCGAGTCTGCTAAGCACTGTGCCGCATTGAATCGGGTCTCAAATCGACTTCGGTCGTTTAACCCGCAGCCGCAGGCGAGGCATGGCTGGCGTTTGTTGTGCCTCGCCTGCGGCTGCGGGTTAAACGAGTCCGGACCCGTCTCAATGTGGAGCAGTACTAAAGACGGCTCCGCAATCGACGCTTTCATCGAAGCCAGGTGGCCGGCCGGCATCACGCCCGCGCCGCCGGCCAATCCGCGCACGTTCATTCGGCGGGCGACGTTCGACCTGACCGGCCTGCCGCCGACTCCGGAGCAAGTCGCCGCGTTTGAAACGGACTTCGCCCGCGACGCCGATGCCGCCGTGAACCGACTGGTGGATCGGCTGCTCGAAAGTCCGCACTACGGCGAGCGCATGGCGCAGCACTGGCTGGATGTCACGCGCTACGCCGATTCGAGCGGCTTCGCGAACGACTACGAACGCGGCAACGCGTGGCGCTATCGCGACTACGTCGTGCGGTCGTTCAACGCCGACAAGCCGTACGACCAGTTCGTGCGCGAGCAGATCGCCGGGGACGAGATCGATCCGGACGATCCTGAGATGCTCATCGCCACCGGCTTCCTGCGCATGGGGCCGTGGGAACTGACGGGCATGGAAGTGGCGAAGATCGCGCGGCAGCGGTTCCTCGACGACGTGAGCAACAGCGTCGGCGAGACCTTCCTCTCACACTCGCTGCAATGCGCCCGCTGCCACGACCACAAGTTCGATCCCATCCCGACGCGCGATTACTACTCGCTCCAGGCCGTGTTCGCGACGACGCAGATCGCCGAGCGATCCGCTCCGTTTCTCAAGCACGAAAACACGCAGGGCTTTGAGGAAAAGAAGTTCCTCGAACTCGTTCGCGCCGACCATCTCGCCATGCTGGCGAAGCTGGACGAAAAAGCACTCGCCGCCGTGCCCGCGTGGTTTGCCGACAAAAAACTCGACTCCGCAAAGTGGGACGCCGCGCTGCGACAAGCGGAGCAGCAGGGGCAGAAGAAGCGCGGCGGACTGTTCGGCGCGGCCCGCAACATCCTGCTCAAGCAAGGCGCGCCGGAGGACCAGTTCCCGCCGCGCATGTTGGGCTGGACGCCGGAGGAGATCGGCCTGGAGCGCATCGCCAGCAAAGGGCTCGAACGGCTGCAATGGGAACTCGATCGCTACCAGCCGGTGGCGCTCGCCGTTTACAACGGTCGTACGCCGCAGGTCACGAGCGTCGTCGCGCCCTTCCGCATGCCGCAGAATCGCCTGAACGCGGGCGAGCTGGAGGAGACCTGCATCCTCACCGGCGGCGACCCGTTCAGCGCGGGCGCGAAGGTGAAGCCCGGCGTGTTGAGCGTGCTCGCCGCGGCGCAAAAGACGCCCATTCCCGAAACGATCGAAGGCCGCCGCAAGGCCTTCGCCGAGTGGGTCGCCAGCGCGGAGAATCCACTCACCACCCGCGCCATCGTGAACCGCATCTGGCTCTGGCATTTCGACCAGCCCATCGCGGGCAACCCGAACAACTTCGGCAGCACCGGCAAGAAACCGACGCACCCCGAACTGCTCGACTGGCTCGCCGCGACGTTCGTGGAAAATGGCTGGAGCTTCAAGGCCATGCACCGGCTGATCATGAACTCGGAAACTTATCGCCGCGGCACCCATGAGAGTCGGCTTTCGCTCCGCGAAAGCACATCCTTTCGCGGAGCGAAAGGCGACTATCTCGTCTTCACGCCGCGCCGTCTCACGGCCGAGGAGCTGCGCGATGCCATGCTGGCCGTCACGGGTGAGCTGAATCCGACTCTCGGCGGCATCCCGAACCGGCCTGAAATCAATCTCGAAGCCGCGCTGCAACCGCGCCAGGTGATGGGCACCTTCGCCGCCGCGTGGACGCCGAATCCGCTGCCGCGGCAGCGCCACCGCCGCTCGCTCTACGCGCTGAAGCTGCGGGGCATGCCTGATCCCGCGATGGAAGTCTTCAACGCCCCCGCGCCCGATTTTTCCTGTGAACGCCGCGAGGCCAGCACCGTCACGCCACAGGTCTTTTCCCTCTTCAACGGCCAGGCCACGCACGCCCGCGCGCTCGCGCTGGCGAATCGCGCCGTGAAGGAAACCACGAGCGACGAGCAGGCCATCGCCCGCATCTTCGCGCTGGCGTTCTCGCGCCCGCCGAGCGCCGAGGAACGTCAAACCTGCCTCGCCCACTGGCGCGAAATCGAATCGCTCATCGGCAGCGAAGCGCCCCCCGCGCAAAAGCCGCCGCTCGAGGTCCGCCGCGACGCCATCGAGGAAAACACGGGCGAGAAATTTTCCTTCAACGAAAGGCTGCACGCCTACGCCGAGTTCATTCCCGACCTGCAACCCGCTGATGTGCCGGTCCACGTCCGCGCCCTCGCGGATGTGTGCCTCGCGCTCTTCAACTCCAACGAGTTTGCTTATGTCTACTGAATCTTCAAGCATCCGTAGCATGGGCTTCCAGCCCGTGCATTCGCCGTCCAACGGATGGAAGAAAACCGCTCAGGAAGCAGCACGGACTGGAAGTCCGTGCTACTCAGGCAGGATGCCTATCCCACGGCGCGAATTCCTCTACAGCCTCGGCGCGAGCCTCGGCAGCGTGGCGTTCAGTGCGTTGCTCGCCGAGGAGGCAAAGGAGAATCCGCTCGCGCCGAAGCAAGGGCATTTTCCCGAAGCGAAGGCGAGGAACGTCATCTTCCTGATGATGGAGGGCGGGCCGTCGCACATCGACACCTTCGACCCGAAGCCGATGCTCGCGAAGATGCACCTCAAGGAGTTTGTGCGGGAGGGCAAGCAGAAATCCGCGATGGAGAGCGGCAAACGCTACTACGTGCAAAGCCCGTTCAGGTTCATCAAGGCCGGCCGGAGCGGCGCGGACATGGCGGAGAACTGGTCGCATCTGGCGAAGGTCGCCGACGACATTTGCTTCTTCCGCGGCTGCACGGTGGACAGCGTCAATCATCCGACTGCCATGTACCAGATGAACTGCGGCAACCGCTTCGGCGGCGATCCCGGCATCGGCGCGTGGGTGACCTATGGCCTCGGCACGCTCAATCAAGACCTGCCCGGCTTCATCGTGTTGCCGGAGGTCAGCTATCCGCAGGGGGGCGCGGCGAACTGGAGCAACGGTTACCTGCCCGCGAGCTTTCAAGGCACGCCGCTGCGGGCGAAAGGCTCGCCCATTCTCGACCTCACGCCGCCCGCCGGGGTCAGCGAAGCGCGGCAGCGCAAGAACCTCGACCTCATCGCGAAGCTCAACACCGCGCACGCAGCGGAGCATCCGGGCCACGACGAACTCGCCGCGCGCATGGACAACTACGAACTCGCCTTCCGCATGCAGATGCAGGTGCCGGAAGTGCTCGATTTGTCGAAAGAGGACGAGAAAACCAAGGCCCTTTACGGCATCGGCCGCGACCCCACCGATGCCTTTGGCCGCAAATGCCTGCTCGCCCGCAAGCTCGTGGAAAAGGGCGTGCGGTTCGTCCAGCTCTACAACGGCACGTGGGACAGCCACGACTTCATCGAGCGCGCTCACGGCAACCTCGTCCGCGGCGTGGACCAGCCGATCGCCGCGCTCATCACCGACCTCAAGCAACGCGGCCTGCTCGACAGCACGCTGATCGTCTGGTGCGGCGAATTTGGCCGCACGCCCGACAACGGTGTGCGCCAGGGCACGGCCTACGGACGCGACCACAACCCGAACGCCATGACCATCTGGCTCGCCGGCGGCGGCTGCAACGCTGGCCAAACCATCGGCGCGACGGATGAACTCGGCATGACCGCCGTCGAGCACGTGCATCACGTCCGCGACTTCCACGTCACGCTGCTGCGGCTCTTGGGCCTCGATGACAACAAGCTCACCTTCTATCACGCCGGCCGCTTCAAGCAGCTCAGCCAGTTCGGCGGCAGCGTGATTAAGGAGCTGCTCTCATGAGCATGCCTCGTTTAACCCGCAGCCGTAGGCGAGGACCGTGGGACAGGCTTCCAGCCTGTCGGCTTCTAGCCGCCCGAGGTGAAAGAAGAATGACAGGCTGGAAGCCTATCCTACGTTGTTTGCTCGCACTCTGGCTGCTGGTCTTGGGCATCGTCGGATCAGCGAGCGCGGCGGGGCCGAACGTCATTCTCATCAACTGCGACGACCTCGGTTATGGCGACCTCGGTTGTTACGGAGCCAAGGACATCCGCACGCCGCACCTCGACCGCATGGCGGCGGAGGGGACTCGGTTCACCGACTTCTCCGTGACTTCCGCGCTTTGCACACCGTCGCGCGCGTCACTGATGACCGGCAAGTATCCCGGCCGTGTCGGACTGGCGACCGGCGTATTGCGGCCCGATGCGACAAACGGACTCGCGGGCGCTGAAGTGACGCTCGCGGAGGTGATGAAGTCCGCCGGATACGCCACCGGTTGCATCGGCAAGTGGCATCTCGGTTTCGTCAAAGGGATGCGTCCGCTCGATCAAGGCTTCGACAGCTATTACGGCGTGCTGCACAACCTCGACAAGTTCGAAACGGTCGTCTTCGAGCACGAAGGCGGCATGCCCGTGCTTCGCGGTGATGCGGTGGAAAAACGTCCCGCCGTCCCCGCCGAGATGACGTCGCTCTATACGAACGAAGCATTGCGGTTCATCGAGTCGCAGCGCGATCGACCGTTCTTTCTGTATCTTGCGCATGCCATGCCGCATCTGCCCTTCGATGCGTCGCCGAAGTTCAAAGGGCAGTCGTCGCGCGGGCTGTACGGCGACGTGGTCGAGGAACTGGACGACAGCACGGGCCGGATTCTGACGAAGCTTCGTGAGCTGGGACTGGCCGAGAACACGCTGGTCCTGTTCACGAGCGACAACGGCCCCGAACGCAAAACGCCTGGCACCGCCGCACCGCTCAGCGGCACCAAACACACGGTGTTTGAAGGTGGCTTACGCGTTCCGTGCATCGCGTGGTGGCCAGACAAAGTGCCTGCCGGTCGGGTCTGCAATGAGATGCTCTGCACGCTCGACCTGCTGCCGACGTTTGCCCGTTTGTGCAATGTCAAGCCGCCCGAGCATCTTGACGGCGTGGACCAGCTCGACGTTCTGCTCAATCCCAAGGCCAAGTCCCGCCGCACGACGCTGTATTCGCTTTACGGGTACAAGGAACGGCGACTCGAATCGATGCGTGAAGGCCGCTGGAAACTGCATCTCACCGATCCACTGCAACTTCACGACCTACGCACCGACCTTACTGAATCGAACAACATCGCCAGCCAGCATCCGGAGGTCGTGCAGCGACTTCGCGAATCGGCGGAACGGATGCGAGCACTCAATCAACCATGAATTCATTTAACCCGCAGCCGATAGTCGCCTTTCGCTCCGCGAAAGGAAGCTCTTGCGGAGCAAGAGCCCCAAGGGAAAATCCCTTTCGCGAAGCGAAAGGCGACTATCCAACCAAGAGGCACGGACTGGAAGTCCATGCTACGGAACGCGCCTATGAACGACACCAACTTGAATGACCTTACCCGCCGCAGCTTTCTCGGTCAGATGACGACGGGACTCACGGGCGTTGCGCTCGCGCGGTTGATCGCGGGACAGGCGACGAACGCGGCCGAAAAGGCTCGTGCAGCCCCGAAGGCGAAGCAGGTCTTGCAGCTTTTCTGTCCCGGCGCGGCGTCGCACATCGACCTGTGGGACCACAAGCCGATGCTGGAGAAATTTCATGGCACGCCGCTGCCCGGCGGCGAATGCGGCGTTACGCGTGGCACGTCACGAGCGCAACGTAGTGCAAGACGGCGATTTCTTTTCGTCCCCAGGCCAACTCGAACCTCCGGTACGAAACCGCGAATCGGCCCAATCCCCCAATCTGCGTAAGCCCGAATACCTGCCGCCCGCTGAAATCCGTGCCGCCGTGATGGCAGTGGCCCGCGTGCATCTTGGCGTAACACACGATGAGGCCATTGTCGAAACCGCCCGCTTGTTCGGCTTCAAATCGACTAGCTCCCAGCTTCGCAATGTGATCGCTCGAGAAATGGATCAACTTATTCAGGCCCGCTCGTTGGAGCAGCGCAACGGCAAGCTGTACTATACCTGAGTCCGCTGCGGACATAGTGGGCGAGGAAAACGGGCCAGCAAGCGAGGAAAACGGCGAGGAAAAGGGCCAAGGCGAGGAGAACGGGCGAGGAGAACGGAGGCGAGGAGAACGGGACAGGTCTAATTTCACTGAGGCGAGGAAAACGGGCCAGGTCGGACAGGTCTAATTTCACTGCCGGTTTTGCTTGCGCGGGCGTGGGCGAGGGCGCATCGTGGACTCCAGACCGAGAATCCCTGCGCGCCGGGATTCTCGAACCAAGCGAACCTTGGAGTGCGGCGATTCATCGCCGCTTTGTTTTGCGGCGAAGCCGCCTTTTGGACCGCAAGCTCGCCGTGAAATTCAAGCTAGAGAAGGCGGCTGCGCCGCGAGTGAAAGCGGCGATGAATCGCCGCACTCCATGATCGAAAAGGGGGACCGGGAGTCGTTACGCGTCGCCGACCAGCGGCGAGTGAACGTCCAGCGGCGGCAGACGAATCGCCGTGGTCGCGCCGTCGCGCTCGACTCGCGGATCGTGGCCGGCGGGTTGCACTGTCCACCGAGAGTAGTCTGACGTGCCAACTGCAACGCGGATATCGTGAATCGGCAGCGACTCCTCGCGGAGCGGCACGTCCGTGGCGAGAAATCCGTGATCGGCCGGCGTGTTGACGTTGTTGAGCAAGTGAATCACAAGCTGCCGTTTGCCGCTCTCCGTCGCTCGCTCACAATACGTCGCCTGCACACATTTTGGCGCCACGACGCGCACCGGCGGCGATTCGCCGGCCGCCCATGTGACGGCGCGGGCGAGCCGATGGTGTCGCAACCGACAGTTCCCGATCATCGTTGCTCGAATGATTTCACCTTCTCCAACACCTCAACGCCGTTGGTGGTCAGCGATGAACGGGCATCCGGGTTGTCTGTCAGCATCGCGCGGAGAAACGCACTGCTCACGGCTTTGACCGCCTTCGTGTAGTCAGCAGTTGGACCGCCGGGGCGTGAGGCCAGGCTGGGCGGGCCGCCGCCGAAGCTCACATGATTCGCGCCGTCGAGGATGAGCAGATACTTGCCGCCGGGCGGACTCTTGTCGTGGGCCTCGCGCCGCCACTCGACGGGGTGGCCGGGCCGAATGTCGCGCGTCCCGGTGATGCAGAGCATCGGCAGCTTGAGGTGGTCGAAGCTGGCGTCGGTGAAGCCGTATTCTCCCGCCCCGGAGGGCGAGAAGGCCAACACGCAGCGGATGCGCGGGTCGGCGTAACTTTTCTCCGTGCCCGCCGCGCTGGTCGTTGCGCCGGCGATAAGCAGCGATGTAGCCGCGCCGAAAGAATGGCCGGCCATGCCGATCCGCTCGCGGTCAATCTTCCCCGCGAGAGCGGGCACGGCTTTCTCAAGCTGGTCGAGGTTGTCAAGGATGGCTGCCACGTCGGCGACGCGATTGGCAGCGGCTTCAGGCGAGTTGAAGCCGCCGCCCGAAACGCGCTCCTTCCTGAGCATTTCGCGCAGGCGGGCGCGGCGGTCTTGATCGCTCCCCTGGTTGCCGCGAAGCAAGTTGGCGGCCTTGCCCGCGTCGGCATGTTGCGGATGGACGACCACGAAACCATGGCTGGCCCAGCATTCGCTCACCGGGGCGAACGCATCCTTGTTCGCACCGAAGCCGTGACTGAAGACAACGAGCGGAAATTTGCCGTCCCCCTTCGGCAGGCGAACGAGCGCTTCGCGGTCTTTTCCGCGCTTACCATCGTGAATCTTGACCGACGCGACCGTGTCCACGGCGAACGGGCCAGGCGCGTCGCTCAAGTCGTCCGCGGACGCAGAGCACACGACGCCGCTGAGAAGCACAGCCAATAGTAGGGTGAAGGGTTTCATGGTTCTGAGCCTTGTTTGGTGGAAAGTGGTGTGGCAGCGTTTTGGCGTCATTGGGCTGGTTCAGTCCGGTTTCCGCAAGGCCTTTAGTTCTTCGTCGGTGGCAAACCCATCCTTGTCCGCATCCAGCCGGTCGAACAGCGCGGCGGGGAGTTCGTCGCGGCTGAGTTTGCCGTCGCAGCTCATGTCGTTTTGTC
>DAIOWH010000048.1:0-35663 GCA_036758585.1 Planctomycetia bacterium | reverse complement strand
CCTCGCTGGCGCGTCGGGCTACTGTCCCAGAATCGTGCAAGGCTATTTAGGACACGCTGGGCCATTCACCGCGTGCTGCTCCTATCCCCGCGGTGGGCCATACTCGGTGCCCTCATGGGCCTTGGCTTCATGGTGGGCAAGGGCATCCAATTAGTGGACTCGCCCGCGAAAGCGATTGATCAGTGAACTGCGTAAACTGTTGAGGGAACCCTGACACACAACCCCGGCCGACGACAATTCGCCTTCAGCTTCGGGCGTTGAGCACTTCCAGCATGTCGGCAAACTGCCGCTGATAGCAGCGAAAATCGCTCCACCGCCGAAAATCGATCTGGGCAACGCCTGCTGCCGGCGGCAACGATTCGTCGAGCATGAGCACCACCGTCTGAAGCCCGCCCTTCTTATCCGTGCCCGCCAATTCCGCGGCTACGGTCGGATCGGTCGCCGCGTTGCGCGACCAGAGCACAATCGACCGGTCGTGCAGTCGCACGGTTTCGTCGAGCGGCGGTGCATCGGGCCGCGCGTGGCGGAACCAACAGCGAATTCCGGCGGCCTGCAAATCGTTGTGCAGCCGGCGGGCGAGTTCGGCGTCGGCGGGCGCGGCACAGATGTAAATGGAATAGAAGTCGACCGGCCGGGCACTGGCGATGATCGACGGCAGGTAGCGAATGAAACTGTCCGGCAGACCGACGCCGCGCAGGAACCCCGGGGGGAGCAGGTGGCCATAACGCAAGAGCGCGTGCGTGCCCAATTCGCTGGGGCCTTCGTGAATGATCTCGTCCAGCCCAATCACGCCCTCCAATTCCGCGTCGACCAGCTTGGTGCGGTCGAGCACCGCGCCGCCCAGCCGGGCGTGCGACAACTTGGCCGCTTCGAGGTCGGCGCCCGCGAGATTAGCGCCGCTCAGGTCCGATCGCACCAACACAGCACCGCGCAGTGACGCCGAGCAGAGCAGCGCGCCGCTCAAGGTGCCGCCGCCCAGTCGAACGTCGTTAAAAACCGCCCGGATCAAGTGCGCGCCGTCGAGCGACGCCTCTTGCAGCCGGCTGCCGGTCAGATCGGCCCCCACGAGCCGCGCGCCGCGCAGGTCCGCGTGATCGAGCATCGCGCCGCGCAACACGAGGCCGCTCAGGTCGGCATCGCGCAGGTCGAGCGACCCGCCGCGCCAGTTCCACGTCGCGTGCGCGCCGGCCTCGACCAATCGCACATGTTCGAGATTCGGCATGAATTCGCGGTCGGCTCCGAGTAATCTCTCGGCAGTTTCAGCACACACGGTCACCAGTTTCTTGCCTAGCGCAGAAAGGTGCAATCCATGAAACGCTCCGTCGTGTTGGTCGCCTTCGCGTGCGTCGGGTTCGGTGTTGCGTTGGGTATGGCGCTCAGCGGCGATTCGACCGCAGGCTCACTCGCGGCGGCGACGGAATCGCGCGATAGCTCGAACAACCATTCGGTCATTCCGCCGGACGACGGCAAGCTCCGCATCATCTGTTTCGGCGCCCATCCTGACGACTGCGAGATTCGCGCGGGCGGCGTCGGGGCGATGTGGGCGGCGGCCGGACATCATGTGAAGTTCGTGTCGCTCACCAACGGCGACATCGGCCACTGGCGCGAGGCCGGCGGACCGCTCGCCCGCCGCCGACGCGCCGAAGTCGAGCGGGCCGACAAGCTGCTCGGCGTCGCCAGCGAAATACTCGACATTCACGACGGCGAACTGGAACCGACGCTCGAAAACCGCCGCAAGGTCACGCGACTCATTCGCGATTGGAAGGCCGACATCGTCATCAGTCACCGGCCCAACGACTACCATCCCGATCATCGCTATGCCGGCGTGCTCGTGCAGGACTCGGCCTACATGGTTGCCGTGCCGTTCTTCTGCCCCGACTCGCCGCCGCTCGAATCGAACCCGGTCTTCCTGTTCTCGTCGGATTCGTTCCAGAGGCCGAATCCGTTCCAGGGCGACATCGTCGTCGCGATCGACGACGTCGTGGACAAGAAGCTCGACGCGCTCGACATCATGGAATCGCAGTTCTACGAAGGCGGCGCGCTAGGCTCCGCCGCGCTGGTACCCAACGATCCCAAGGGACAACAGGAACGGCGCAGGCAGGTGCGCACCGGCTTCGCGAATCGGTTCCGGTCGATTGCCGACCGCCACCGCGCGGGCCTGGTGGAGTGGTACGGAAAGGCGCGGGCCGACAAGGTCCAGCACGCTGAGGCGTTCGAGATTTGCGAGTACGGACGCCGGCCGTCGAAGGAGGAGATACGCCGGCTATTCCCGTTCTTCGGTGAATGAATGCCAATCAGAGAGACAGGAACCCGGAACACTGATCTTCGCTTATCTTCGCTGATGGTGAGGATTGTCTGAAGTCTTCCTTGATCACTTGGGCCTGTGTATTGGGGTTTCGGCAAGCATTGGTTCCAGTCGGTGAACGCGAATCTCCACGCTGGTGGTTCGGCCTGGTATCTGGCCGACGTAATGAACGGGGTAGCCGAGCCGTTCGTCACAGCGCATGCGCACCCAGACCGGAGACGGCGCCGATCCGGCAGCCGCCCGAGCCGACTGTTCCGACACCTCGAACTCGCGCTCGATCGTCTGGAACAGTCCGTCGACGGTGTAGTAATGTGGGTCGCCGGGCGTGGCCGGCTGGCCGTTTCGCGTGATTCGGGTCGCCTCGCCGTGGCGCACCTCGACGAGATATCGCCCCGTCTGGGCGCCGCTGATCTCAAAGTCCAGGTCGTAGCTGGCGATATCGGCCGCGTCCCACAGCCTGCGCGCCTCGGCCAGCCGCTCGCGCGTCACCGGCTGCGTGCGGCCCGGCAAGAACGGCACCGCGACGATCAGCGCCGCAACGCCCACCACGCCCGCCCAGAGGGCAATTGCTCTTGGCTTTGTCATTCGGCTCATTAGATGAACTGATCCGCCCGTCGGCAAGCGCCGGTCTTGAACCATTCGAGGGAGCGGGATAGCCTCAGCACCAGTTCAAGTTCAGAACGTCGTTGTGAACACTCGTGTTCTGGAGTCGTCATGATCAAGACCCTTGCCGCCTTGAGCAATTTCCTGCGGGCCGTCGTCTCGGTAGTCGTCGCCAGTGTGCTTGGCCTCGGCGTGTGGCTGGGCTATCGGGCCATGCACGCCCATGAACTCGAGCTGGCGAAAAAGGAGCGCGAGCTACAGGCCAGCCTCGAGCAGATCGATACACTCAACAAGCAGATCGCGACGCAGCAGGTCGAGATCGAGCGGCTCAACACGATCCGCAAGCTGCTTAAGGTCGATCACCGCATCGCCGAGATCGTGGTGCTCGACCAGTGGCCATCAGACGACAAGAAGCAGGTGGTGACTCGGTTCCAGTTCACCGAGGTCGATGGCCAAGGCCGGCCGCTGGCCGAGCCGCGCGAGTTCCGCATCCTGGGCGACGTGGTGTACATCGACGCATGGGTGGCCAAGTTCAAAGACGAATACGTCGAGCAGGGCGACCCGCTGCGCGGCACATCGCTCTGCATCTTCCGGCGACTCTTCGGCGAGTTTCAGGAACCGAACGACGGCTACGCCCTCGACCCGGTCGGCTCGCGCCCGGTCGCGTACAGTCCCGGCGACGAGATGTCCGACCTGGAGAAACAGGTGTGGTCGCACTTCTGGGAAATCGCCAACGACCCGTCCTGGGCCGACAAGCTGGGCATCCGATCGGTACACGGCGACGCGCCGTCGATCAAACTGCAGAAGGGTCGGGTCTATCGCATTCGCCTTCGCGCGTCCGGTGGACTTGACATCCCGCCGAGCGAACCTGCCGAACCAAAGGGTGACGAGTCGCTCTGACCTCGCCACTGGCTACGCCAGAATGCCGCGGACAACCTCGCCTTCCACGTCGGTCAGTCGGAAATCGCGCCCTTGGAAGCGGTACGTCAGTCGCTCGTGGTCGATGCCGAGACAGTGGAGGATCGTGGCGTTGAGGTCATGGACGTGGACGGGGCTCTCGGTGATGTTGTAGCTGAAATCGTCCGTCTCGCCGTAGACCGTGCCGGGCTTGATGCCGCCGCCGGCCATCCAGATGGTGAAATTGCGCGGGTGGTGGTCGCGGCCGTAGTTGTCTTTGGTGAGCGTGCCTTGGCTGTAGACAGTGCGGCCGAATTCGCCGCCCCAGACGACGAGCGTGTCGTCGATCATGCCGCGCTGTTTCAAGTCTTTGATGAGTGCGGCCGTCGGCTGGTCCATTGCCTTGCACAACTGCGGGATCTGTTTCGGCAGATTGCCGTGGTGGTCCCAGCCGCGCAGGAACACTTGGGTGAACCGGACGCCGCGCTCGGCGAGCCGCCGGGCCAACAGGCAGTTGTACGCGTACGTGCCCGGGTCTTTCACTTCCGGGCCGTACATGTCGAGCACGTGCTGCGGCTCGCCCGAGATGTCGGTCAGTTCCGGCACCGACGCTTGCATGCGGAAGGCCATTTCGTACTGGGCGATGCGCGTGACGATTTCCGGGTCGCCTTGTTCCGCAAAATGCTGCTCGTTGAGTGCGGCGAGTCCGTCGAGCATGCGGCGGCGCACGTCTTTGGTCACGCCTGGCGGGTCCGACAAGTACAGCACGGGGTCGCCCTGCGAACGGAGCGAAACGCCCGCGTGAACGGTCGGCAGAAAGCCCGATCCCCACAGGCGCGAGAACAGGGCCTGCGACTGCGAGCCGCTCGCCAGCCGCGAGTGCAGCACGACGAACGCGGGCAGATTCTGGTTCGGACTGCCGATGCCGTAGGACAGCCACGCGCCCAAGCTTGGCCGGCCCGGAAACTCGCTGCCGGTCGTGATGAACGTGATCGCCGGGTCGTGATTGATCGCCTCGGTGAACAGCGACTTGATGATCGTGATATCGTCCACAATCGTCGCCGTGTGTGGCAGAAGTTCGCTCAGCCACGCACCCGACTGCCCGTGCCGTGCAAACTTGAACATGGTCGGCGCGACCGGGAACCGGGCCTGGCCGGACGTCATGGTCGTGATTCGCTGGCCCATCCGCACGGAATCGGGCAAGTCCTTGTCGAAGAACTCCGTCATCTTCGGCTTGTAATCGAACAAGTCCATCTGCGACGGCGCGTCGGCCATGAACAGCCAGATCACCCGCTTGGCCGTCGCCGGTCGGTGGAATCGCGGTAGGACGCCGAACGTGTCGCCGCGGAATGCAACATCCGTCGCCTCCCCGGCGAGGAGGCGCGGATTCAAAACAGATCCGAGCGCCGCCGCGCCGAGGCCGGCCGCGCAGCGACTAAAAAAGTATCGTCGAGTTTCGTGTAGAGTGAATTCAGTTTGTGGGTCCATGGGATGCATCTCAAATCTTGGCCAATTGCGTGGACGAGTCACGTTCTTCATGTGCCGCCCCTACGACGACGAGTCTTCAAGGAATTCGATCGTCGCGGCTTCGCTCGCCGATCCCGTTTCGTCGCCAGGTCCTTTTTCCGCGGATTGGCCTGCGGAATAAGGTATCGGCTCTCGGACGATCCGGTCCGAGCATTGTCGATGAACTCGGCGATGATCGTGCCAACTATCTCGGTTGAACTCTTCATGGCTCCCTCAACAACACGGGCTGTTCAGCAATTACGATTTCATTGTACCGGAACCGGGTCAAGTAAAGTCCGGGCTCGGAAAATGTGAGGTCCGTGATGCGAAAAACGACCGCATGCACCTCAAGCGGATCTCTAGGAAAGGCCACACGTCGCGTCTTCGTTCGGACCACGCGCTGTCCAGAGTCGGCATGAATTATCTCCACGTATAGGTTTGCGGGGCCACGGGATTCGGTGAGTTGGACAAATACGCACATTTCTCGATAGCGCAGCGGAAACGGCGGGTATTCGACCGACCGAATCGCTGTCAACAGGCCAACGATTGTGATTCTATGTGGATTCGCAGGATCAGCCTGAACGTCTTCGCAAATAATCAAGTACCGGACAACCGGCGCGACGCTGGACATCCATCACTCCTTCGTGATCGTCTCGTCCAGATTCAAGATCAAGTTGGCCATCATGGTCCACGCGGCGTGTTCGCCGGGGTCGAGTGACTCGTCGCGTTTCGATTCGCCGATCGAAAGAAGTTTCACCGCGGCGTCGCGGTCGGCTTGGTAGTGGGCCAGTTGCTGTTCGTAGAGTTTGACGAGCACGTCGAGTTCGCGCGATTGCGGGCGGCGTGCGGTGCAGAGGCGGAAGCCGTGGGCCAGTCGGTCGTGCGGGACCGAGCCGGCTTCGGTCATCATGCGGCGGGCGAGTTGCCGCGAGGCTTCGACGTACTGCTCGTCGTTCATGAGGGCGAGTGCCTGCAGCGGCGTGTTGGTGCGCGGGCGGCGGACGGTGCAGGTTTCGCGCGACGGGGCGTCGAACGTCATGAGCGCGGCCGGCGGGCTGGTGCGTTTCCAGAATGTGTACAGGCTGCGGCGGTACAGGCCGTCGCCCGCGTCGCGCTTGTACTCGCGCGTGTTCGAGCCGAGGAATCCGACCGCCTCCCACAGGCCGGGCGGCTGGTACGGTTTCACGCTGCGGCCGCCGATCTTGTCGACCAACAGGCCGCTCGTCGCCAACGCCGAGTCGCGGACCACCTCGGCGTCCATGCGGAACCGCGGCCCGCGCGCAAGCAGTTTGTTCTCCGGATCGCGCCGCGCCAGGTCCGCCGGCACCCGCGACGACTGCCTGTATGTCGACGACAGCACCATCAGCCGCACCAAGTGCTTCACATCCCACGGCGTCGATTGCGGATTGCCTGCCGCCGATTGCTGATCGCCAGCCATGAACTCGGCCGCCAGCCAGTCGAGTAGTTCGGGGTGGCTCGGCCAGTCGCCCTGCGCGCCGAAGTCTTCGGCCGTCTTGACGATGCCGCGGCCGAAGAACTGTTGCCAGAACCGGTTCACGGCCACGCGAGCCATCAGCGGCTGCGACGGGTCAACCAGCCAGCGGGCGAGTCCGAGCCGATTCTTCGGCGCGTCGGCAGGCATCGGCGACAGCACGGCGGGCGTCGCGGCCGTCACCTTCTCTCCCTTGCGGTTGTACGCGCCGCGGATGAGCAGAAACGTCTCGCGCGGCTGCGGCATGTCGGCCATGACCATCGTCTGAGGAGTCGCCGCGTCGATCGACTTTCGTTCCGCGTCCAGTCGGTCGAGCTGAGCGCGGATCGGATCGAAGATCGGCCGAGTGCCGGGGTGAATCCGCTCGACGAAGTAGTCTCGCACCAGTTTCTTCTGATCGGCGTTCCGTTTGTCGGCGTCGACCTTGATCGCATCGCGCACCGGGCTGGGCACGTCGGACTGAGGTCGGGCGCGTTCGTACGCCTCCCACGCGAGCTGCGACTCGAAGGCGTCGCCGCCCTGAGGCGTGCGCGTGACGATGCCCGCCTTGTCCCAGAACACGGTGCCTGCGTTTTGCGTGAACGCCCAGCCGTTCAGCACGCTGCCGGGCTTGAGGCCGACGCGGGCCGCCTCGACTTCCAGGCGCGTCCACTCGCCGACGGCGGGCAACGGCCCCATCGCGACGCGGGCAGGCGAATTTGCCGCGCCCCAGGGAATCGAGTCCTCGCCCCAGAACGCGCGATGTTCCCACGTGCCATCGTTGAACTGCAACATGATCGTCTTGGGCGGAGTGGCCGGATCGAGATACACGTAGGCGAACAACTTGTCGCCCTCGCCGACCCGCAGACCGGGCGACGCCTCGGTGAAATAGTGCTGACTCAGCGCGGCGGCCGATCGGGTCGATGCACGTTCGCCGCAGAACACGGGTCCCTCAGTCTTCGAGATGAATTTCCACTCGCTGTCGCCGTGCGGCTTGGCGCCGCTCGGCAACGAGTCGTCGATCCACACGAACTCGGTCGGCTCCGCCGCCTTGGCGGCCGCCCCAGCCGGCTCGACGTAGGCCACCTTGCTCGCCAGGTCCGCGACGTTTTTGCGGGCCAGACCCAGTTGAACGTCCAAGTACGCGAGCCGCGATTCTTGCTCGGGCGTCGGCAGTTTCAAGATCGGCGGCGGGCCGATCTGGTTGCCGTCCATCGCCGCGTCGGCTGCGCTGCCAAAGAACGCGAAGAGCTGATAAAACTCCTTTTGCGTGACCGGATCGAACTTGTGATCGTGGCACACCGCGCAGCCGAGCGTCAGCCCGAGGAACACCGTGGCCATCGCCTCGGTGCGATCGACGGCGTAGCGCACCAGCACTTCTTCGTTGATCGAACCGCCCTCGCTCGTTGTGACGTTGCAGCGATTGAAGCCCGATGCGATCTGTTGCTCGCGGGTCGCGCCGGGCAACAGGTCGCCGGCCAGTTGCTCGATCGTGAACTGATCGAACGGCAGATTGCGGTTGAACGCGCCGATCACCCAGTCGCGGTACGGCCAGAGCGCACGCTCGTTGTCGAAGTGCAGGCCGTGCGAGTCGCCGTAGCGGGCGGCGTCGAGCCAGTAGCGCGCCATGTGCTCGCCGTAGCGCGGACTCTTGAGCAGCCGCTCGACGAGTCTTTCGTAGGCGTCGCCTGAGTTGTCGGCTAGGAACGCGTCGACCTCGGCCGGCGTTGGCGGCAGGCCGGTGAGGTCCAAGGTCACCCGGCGAATAAGCGTCGTTTTGTCGGCGGGCGACGAAGGACCGAGGCCCTCTTGTTCGAGCCGCGCCAGCACGAACCGATCGATGGCGCCGCGGACCCAGGTCTCGTTCTTCACCGCAGGCGGCTGGGGTCGCTTGACGGGAATGAACGACCAGTGCTCGCGATACTCCGCACCCTCGTCGATCCAGCGCCGCAAGAGTGCGATCTGATCATCGCTCAGCGTGCGGCCGGTGCTGGGCGGCGGCATGCGCACCGATTCGTCGGCGGCTGTGATGCGCGCGAGCAGTTCGCTTTCCGCGCTGCGGCCGGGCGCGACCGCCGTGCGGCCGCTCTTGAGCTTCGCGGTGGCCCCGTCGAGCTTGTCCAGACGCAGCCCGGCCTGCCGCTGTTTCTCGTCGAAACCGTGGCACTTGAAACAGTTGTTCGACAGGATCGGCCGGATGTCGCGGTTGAAATTGACCCTCGGCTCGGCCGCAGCCGTGGGACGCGCTTCCAGCCTGCCGGCCAGGTCCTCGTTCGACGTTGGCAGGCTGGAAGCCTGCCCCGCGGCGGACGACGGCGCGGCGCGATCGAGCGCGATGGCGGCCAAACTGCAGAACATCATGGCGCGGATTGCTGGTTTCATAGTCAGGTCTCAACCAAGGCGGGCTACTAGCGTGGGCTATATATTAATGAGGCCGCCGGGTTCGTTGGTAGACGGAACGGTTGCAGCTTACCCTCAGGCTTCGCTAGACTCGGAAGCCAACTGATCGCCAGCGATGCTCCCGGACGCCGGACGCGAAGGGACGGAACAGGAGCCGACCATCATTGTGGGCTTGGCTGACAGCCTCGTCAAACCGCCGATCCAACTACGCTCACGCGCGGCGAGCGCCCTTCTCTGTCGAGACGCTCGAAGCTCGCACGCTACTCGCGGTCAGTCCGATGACCGCCGCCGAGCAGCACATGCACGAGCTGATCAACCTGGCTCGCTCCGATCCCGACGCCGCGGCCGCGCGGTACAACACGGCGCTGAACGCAGGTCTGGCGGCCGGCACGATCACATCGGACGCCAAGCCGCCGCTCGCGCGGAACGACATGCTGCGCGAGGCGATGGAACTGCACCTCAAGGACATGCAACAGAACGACTTCTTCGATCATGTTGGGTCGAACGGCTCAACCTTCGACGAGCGCATCGTGGTCGCCGGTTACACGCCATTCCAGACGATCGGTGAGAATATTGCATGGCGCGGCACGACCGGCCAACTGGGCAGCCTGATCACCCAGGCCGAACTGCTGGTCAAGGGCTGGTTCGAAAGCTCCGGCCACCGCAAGAACCTGATGAGTCCGAGTTTCAAGGAGGCCGGGTCGAGCCTGATCAGCGGCCCCTACTTGCAACAGGGCGTCACGTGGAACGCCGCGATCTCGGGCCAGGACTTCGGTACACGAAGCGGCAACGCGTTCCTGACCGGACTCGGCTGTACCCAGAAGAACGCGACGTTCAATATCTGCGACGTGACGCATCCAGTGACCGGTGCGACCGTCCAGGCCGTGCGGCAGAGCGACAACCAGACGTTCACCACGACGACTGGCGACACGGGCGAATTCGATCTGCGCATCCCCGCCGGCACATACACCGTGACCATCAGCGGCGGCGGACTCAACGGTTCGATCCAGACCAACATCGTCATGGCCAGCCAGAATGTGAAACTCGACTTCCTGTCGAGCCAGGCCGGCGGTGGAGGCCAGCAGAACCAGGCCCCGACGCTGGCCACGATCAACACGCAGAACGTGTCCGTCGGTTCGCAGGTGAACGTGACGGCCAACGCGACCGATCCCGACGGCGACGCGATCACCTACAGCCTCGACCAGGCCCCCGCCGGCGCGACGATCAACGCGAACACCGGCGCGTTCTTGTTCAACGCCGGCACCGTCGGCTCGTTCACCGTGACCGTGCGAGCGACCGACGACGGCACGCCGAACCTGAGCGACACCGAGACGTTCACGATCAACGTTTCTCAGGCGGGCGACGTGACGCCGCCGACCGTAACGAACCTGGTCGCCAACTTCGTGGCGAACAAAGTGACCGGCTTCAGAATCACGTTCAGCGAGCTGCTCGATCCGACTGAGGCCGTCGACCAAACCAACTACACGATCAGGTCCGCCGGGCGCGACAAACGGATCGGGTCGGCCGACGACGTGAACCTCGCAATCGGGACGCCGACCTACAACGCCGCCGATCGCACCGTGGTTGTGCCGCTGGTCAAGAGTCAGAAGGCGGGCGGCTTCCGAGTCACGGTCAATGGCACGACCAGCATCACGGACCTGGCCGGCAACCGGCTCGATGGCGACTCAAGCGGCGCGGCCGGCGGCGACTACCAGCAGGCCATCGTGGTCGGCAAATCGTTCAGCTTCAAGGAATCCGACGGCGACCAGATCACGCTGCGCACGTCGGCCGGCGTGATCGACCTGCTCCTGAACGCGGCGGGCGACCGCGGCACGCTGAACCTCGTGGCGGCCGTCCCGGCCACACTCACGGGCAAGGTCAAACGAATCGGCGCAGCCGACGGCATCTTCCGCCTGCTCACGATCAACGCGACCGTGGCCGTCAACAACCTCCTGCCCGCGACGTTCGTCGTCGGGCCGTGAAGCACACCGCCGTCGGGCGGCCTCCAGTTCCTCTATCGGAAAGTCCTGGCCGCGGCCGCGCGGCCCTCCGCACTACCGCGCCGCACCGACCATGCGTACGTCCACTGGATCAAGCGGTTCATCTTCTTCCACCGCGTCCGTCACCCCGACACGATGGGCAAAGGTGATATCGGACCACGCGCTGCCGCCTCTGGGTGCGTCCGCGCGTTGCCCGGCACAGCGCCGACGGACTACCCTTGCGACCGGCACCCTCACCATTCCCCATTCCCCGAGTCGCGAGTGAGATGACGCACCGTAGAACGCTACAATCGATGTACCATTGCCCCACTCGAAGTCTCGAAGTCTCACGGCGCAAGCCCAGATAGAACCCATACGTTGGGCCAACAATACAACCGACCGAAAGGAGACTCCACGTGATCCTCCGAATTCTACGCCGAGCACTCACGGGACCACAGGCCCCACGCACCTCGAAGACCTTGCGGACGGAACGACCCGCTCGCAAGCGCCTCGAAGTGGAGTCTCTCGAGGCTCGCCTACCGCCGAACTGCCCGCTAGGCCAAGATTGGGCATTCGATCTCGATCATGGCACGTACTTCAATAACGTGTACGCGAGCGAAGGTTGGCACTGATGTACCAATCCCATGAAGGGGATGGCGCTCGACCCGTCCCCGTCGCGAAGGCAGAGACCCATTACTTAGCGATAGCGACGCTGAAACCCGGCGAAGACGGCAAGCAGAAGGAGGATTGGACGATCGATCCCTCCTCTCACCTCTTCGTAAACCCTATGGTTTCCAATGACACATGGCCCGAATGGCAAGGACACTCCTATGAAGAAGCGTACCGCTGGCAATGTGAAATATGAAACTAGTGTGACCCAACGTGTCACCCCATGGCGGCTCTGGGGGTCGTTGTGTCTGGTTGTAGCGGTAGGCGCGTCGGTGCACTTGCTGCTCGCTGACAAGCAGTTCGCATCGGCGCAAGCAAGGCAAGGTGCCATCGTCGCGCGTGGAGAACCTCAGGCTGGCGTCCGTGCAGAACTGATCCTTATGAAGCGCCAGTTCCGACCCCTGGAGCCCATAGATTTGACTATTCGGTTTCACAACGAAGATGACGCTCCCGCGGCCATCATGTCGAGCTACATACCGTGGACCTACCACTGGGAAATCTCGGATGAATCCGGAAAGGACATCCCCCCCCTAAGCTCATCGTGGGGCCACGGGTTCATTGGACGCACATCCAGTCGGCTGATCGCGCCGGGCGGCGAGTTAACTGAGTCAGTAGTACTGAACCGATACTTCGATCTCACAATGGCAGGCCGGTACTGGCTTCGAATTCTCGCGGGACGGTTGCCGGCGGGTATCGAGTCGTACGCTGAACTGATTGAGACCGGTCGGCAATCGATGCCGATTTGGTCCGGAACGATTTCATTTGAGATCGAGCAGGAGGAACCGAATCGCGTTGCCGAGGCAATCAAGACAGCGGTCGTCGTTAGCACGGAGCACGAAGGTATTCGAATGGAGGCGGAGGTGGATCGGCAGAAACCGTCGCCATTTGAACCAATAACGCTTGTACTGCGGGTGACGAACCATTCAGGCGGATTGCTGGGCGTCTCCGACACTAAGCCGTGGATAACATACTCTCTGCAACGAACCAAGCTATCGAAGCGTGCACGAAAAGACGATCGCGAGTTTTTGATCATTCCGCCAGGGCCGCGGTCGGTAGACCGCGGCGGGCACGTCACGCCCAGCGATCACCTGGGAGTCGCTCCGAAACGGCAGGGCGAGCGTGCGGCCGACGTCATCGCGATGGCCGACGGCTTCCTCGTCGACATCCAGCGTTCGATGCCGGGCAATCCCGACCCCGCCGCGCGCGGGCGCGACGCAGGCACGCACCGACTGGTCTTCGAGCACTCCGGCACCTTCTACAGTTACATCGGCCTCGTCGATGAACTGGCCGATCACGTGCTCGACGCGGCCGGCGGCGACGTGCGGCCGGGTCCGCCGGTTGGGTTGCGTCTGCCGGTCAAGGCGGGCGAGGTCGTCGGCAGGCTCACGGGCGACCACGGTCTGGACTTCGCCGTGATGAACACCGAGGTTTCGCTCGCCGGGTTCGCGGTTCCCGAGCGGTTCCAGATGCGCGACATGTGGAAGATTCACACGGTCGATCCGTACGACTACATCGACGAACCGATGCGCGGCCGGTTGCTCGCGCTCAATCCGCGCCAGGCCAAGCCGCTCGGCGGCAAGATTGACTACGACGTTGACGGCCGGCTGGTGGGCAATTGGTACCGCGAAGGCAGCGGCGGGTACGCGGCGCGACGCGGGCAGCTCGACTACTGGGTCGGCCACCTGGCGATCGTGTATCATCACATCGACCCGACCAAGGTCACGGTGTCGGTCGGCGACTGGCAGGGGTCGGCCGCGCCAGTTTTGGGTCGCGGGCAACGCACCTGATCCGGCCACGATCTCGACGCAGACTGGGCCGGTGAAGTATGAACTGGTCTGGCCGCGACTGGGCAGTGCGGGGAATACGTTTGAGTTGCCTGACCCTGACCGCGTACACGGCGTGTTGCTCGCTGAGTTGACCGGCCAGCGCACGCTGCGCGTGGAGCTGTTCGTCGGCAAGCGGGCCGATGAGGTGGACGGCTTCACCGACGCCGCGGTGAACTACGAGCGATAGGGAGAAGGCAGTAGGGAGAAGGCAGTAGACAGTAGCAGAACCGACAGACTCGGAAGGAGCATCATGAACAAGGCCGATCTGCAGTCGATCTTGGACCACTCGCGAAAAAAGACGATCGAACTTCTCGACTCGATCGCCGCGTTGCCCAGCTCGGCCGCGGTGCTGGGCTGGCGGCCGGGGCCGGGGCGAGCGCACATCGCGTGGCAACTGATGCACATCGGTGCCACCGACGATCGGCATCTGAACGTGCGGATGCGCGGCGGCGAACCGGCGGCGGCCGAGTTCGTCAGGCGGTTCGCCGGCGGCAGCACGCCCGATGACGACATACCCGGCATTGAGCAGATTCGTTCGTATCTGACCGAACGGCGTCGGGCGCTGGCCGAACACCTCGCCGGGCTGCGCGACGCCGACCTGCCGACCAAACCGACTCCGCAGGCGCCGTGGCCGTACGAAGAGTGGTTTCGCGTGCTCGCATGGCACGAGGCGCATCACCACGGCCAAGCCCACCTGACGCTTAACCTGTACCGCTCGACGCACGGTGCTTGATTCTCTGGTGACCCCGCTTTCCAACTCAAGCAAGGAGAACCCACCATGACTATCGCTCGCTCGACTGCAACGGCGCTGCTGCTGGCCGCCTCGATCGCCACCGCCGCACAACTGACCGACGCCGAAAAGAAGGAAGGCTTCGAGTCGATGTTCAACGGCAAGGACTTCAGCGGCTGGCGATTCAACAGCGGCAAGGGAGACAACTGGGAGGTACAAGACGGCGTCCTGGTGCTCAAGGGCGGCAGCGACCACCTGGCGAGCGAAAAGGAGTACCGCGACTTCACGATCCGTTTTGAATGGCGGGCGGAGAAGAAGGGCTACGACAGCGGCTTCTACATTCGTTCGGGCAAGAACGTCGGCGCGAACCAGATTCAGCTCGGCCAAGGCGGCGAGGGCAGCCTAGGCGGCGTGCAGGGTGCCAAGGCGGTCCCGAAGATGCACAAGCCGCCCGGCGAGTGGAACGCGTGGGAAGTGACCTGCGTCGCCGACAGGGTCACGTTCGTGGTTAACGGCGAGAGGGCGTGGGAGGGGACGGGCTTCCAGGCCGAGAAGGGCTACTTCGGCATCCAGGCCGAGGGCCATCGACTCGAATTCCGCAACATCCGCATCAAGGAGATCAAGAAGCCGTGATGATCGGTTGGCGGGAATATGCCGCACACGGCCATGAATGAGACGTTTTCGTTTATCGCCCAGCCGAAGGCGCCGGCAGAACATGGTTGGGATTGTTCATCTCCGGTCGCCTGCGGCTCCGCGTTAAACGAGTGAAACCTGCCGCGTGCGGTATAGTCACCAGCCATTTGGCTGAACGAAACCGAAATCGCTTCCTTGTCTTGCTGGGCTGTTCTGGGCGGGCGCAACGATCTCCGAAGTCAGTTCAGAACGCGGCCGATCAGCAGGCGGCAGCCGACCAGGCAGAGCGCCAGGGCCAGGAGGCGGACGATGACCGAACCGCGCACGCGGCTGGAGAGCATCGCGCCGAACGGGGCGCCCATCATTACGCCCACGGCAAGGTACATGGTGTGATCGAGTCCACCATCGAACGAGCCCTGGGCCAGGTGCGCGATCGTGGCGACCAGCGATAGGACCATCAGTACCAGTTGCGACGTCGCCGTGGCCACGTGCGGCTGGAACCCCAGCACCAACACCAGAAACGGCACTTGAATGATGCCGCCGCCGATTCCCATCAGGCTGGAGAACAGGCCGACATAGGCGCCGACCAGTGCGCCGGCCAGCGAGTTGAATCGGGTCGCTGCGCCGGCAGCGGTCTCTGCCGGGTCGCCCGCAGTCCGAGCGGCCGGCGCGACTCCGCTGCGACGCAGCGCGAGCCACGCGCCCGCGGCGAGCAGGGTGACCCCGAACAGCGGCTCGAACTGAGCGCGATCGATGCGATGGGCCAGCACGGTGCCGAGCACGGCGCCCGGCGCACCGGCCAGCGCGAACAGCACGCCCGCAAAGTAGTCGATGCGCCGCATGCGCGCGTAAGCGATCGTGCCGGTGTAGGCGTTGAAGAAGACTACGGCCAACGCGGTGCTGGTGACTGCGGCGGGCCGATCGTCGGTGAGCAGCAGCAGGGCGGGCACGAGCACGAAGCCGCCGCCGGCGCCGACAAGCGTGCCGTACAGCCCCACGGCGAAACCGAGCGGCGCCAACTGGGCAAACTCAGCGAGCGCGGCCGTCATGTCCGGCTCCGTTCAGATTTGATAGTCCCACGGGTCCAGCGCGGGTCCAGCGGTGGGCGAAGCCGCGTCGCCGCGGCGCGGCCGCATTCGTTCCCGCCACACGAGCAACAAGACGCGATGCACCGCGTACCCCCAGACCGCGGGGAAGACCAGCGCAAGCAGGATCAGCCAGCCGGTCCGAGGCATCGTCAGATTCCCGCCCCGACGGCGAATTCCATCTCCACGTCGAGCGGACGGCGTACGTTCTCCTCGGCGAACGCGTTCATGTCGTAGAGCATCGTGTCCGAGTCGGCGAACTCGGCGACGCTCGGACGAGCGGCCTCGACCTCGACGGCGAGCGGTCGCGAGTGATGAATCATGTAGCCGCCGCTCAGCGGGTCGTGGGCCGCCGGCTGCACGACGCCGCTCCATGTCGACGCCCGCGCCAGCAGTTCATAGCGGCCGGGCATGGCGACCTCCCAGAGATACTCCCACATGGTCCACGAGTAGGCCGCACGCGGCCCGACTGGGCTGGCGGGCGCCCATGTCTTGCCGGCGTCGGTGCTGACCTCGACCGCCGAGACCGGCTCTTCGCCCGCCCACGCGACGCCGAAGATGCGGTTCGTGCCGATGCCAAGCGGCTCGCCGGCACGCGGCCGAATGATCTCGGACTTCACGCGCATTGGACCGATCACGGCCAGTTCCGTGCCCGCCGCCGTGCGACGCTGATAGGTGTATTTCACCGACTGGTAGTATCCGCGAAACGGCCGGTCGATCAGCTCGACGCGAGTCAGCCACTTCACCGACGAGACGCCGTACCAACCGGGCACGAACAGCCGCGCGGGGAAGCCGTGTACCGGTTCGAGCGTCTCGCCGTTCATGCGCAGGGCGACGAGCGTATCGGGATGCATGGCCTTGTCGATTGGCAGGCTGCGCTGAAAGTGCATGGGCTCGGGATGGTCGGCCTCGGCGCCAACGTCGGCGCCTTCGAACAAGACCTCGGCCACGCCCGGCTTCAGCCCGGCGGCTTCGAGCAACACTCGGAGCGGCACGCCGGTCCACTCGGCGTGGCCGATCGCGCCCGCGCCCCACTGCACTCCGGGGGCCGCGGGCGTCAGGAACGAGCGGCCGTTGCCGGCGCACTCGACCGTGGCGAACACCGTGCGCTCCGGCAACTCGCACAACTCGTCGTACGTCCACTCGCGCGGCCGCTCGACCAGCCCGCCGAGCGACAGCCGCCATGTGGCCAAGTCGATCTCTGGCTCCGAAAAGTGATTGCGCACGAAGAACAGCCGGTTTGGCGTTACCCAGCTTCGCATGTTCTCCAACGGCATCTCGCTGTTCTCGGGCGCGGTCGTGACGAACTTGCGAGCGGCGTTCATCGCGGTGGTCTCCTTGTTGTTTGTTCACACTTCAGATTCCCGCCCCATGTGCGTACTCCCACACGGGGTCGACGAACTCGGTCACGCCCGGGTCGGTGAGCGAGTACTTTCGCATCACGACCAGCGGCGGCGAGTAGACGTGCAGCGTGATGAGGTCGCGGCCGGCGGGCTGCAGGTTCGACATCTGATGGATGTCGTCGTCCTGCGAACCGAGCACGGCGCGCGTGGGCAACTCGCGCGTGCGCGTCGGGTAGATCAATCCGGCGGCGGCGCGCGCGAAGATCGTCTCGGTCGCGACGCCATCGATCACGCGCACGGCGCAGCTCGAACCCGGATGATCGTGGATCGGGCTGCGCCGGCCGCTGCGCCAGCAGAGCACAAGTGCATGATACGCCGGCCCGCTGCGCACCAGGTTCCGCTGGTACGCCGTTCGCCCGAACCGCACGAAGTCGGCAAGGTCGCCGGCGGCGACATCAAGATCGGCGAGTGCCGCCGTCAGATCGTCCAGCGGGGCACGTTCCGAGAACTGATCGAGCCACACAAAGAGTTCACCCAGTGTCGAGGCCATCGCCAACTCCCAGTGTTGAGTCGGCAAGATTGTGCCAGATCGACCGCGTCGAGTTCAAGAGTCACGGCGCCTCGCGATTGGGTGTGCGACGCACTTTGTCGCATCGCCGGCGATTCGGGCATCCTGTGACCTCTACCATCAGGTACAACCCCACGTGCGGGGCCTACACCAGCAATCCTGCGCACGATCCGATACAATCTCCGGCCGCCCAGGGGCAGGACCGACGCGGTCGCCGGCCCACGAGGTCACGAATTCGGTTCTCCCACTCCCCCGTCGGCGGGGGAGAGGGGCAGGGGTGAGGGGGCACAGAAGACTTGATGACTAAAATTAGGAGCCATGAGTATGAAGACCAGTATGCTGCTCGCTGCGTTCAGTCTGGCCACGTGGGCGTCGGCGGAAGACGGCGGGCCGGTCGTGTCCGAACGAGCCAGGGCGATTCACGCGGCCGGCATGCTCATCGACGGGCACAACGATCTGCCGTGGGTGGTACGCGAAAAGGAGTTCGACTTTGCGAAGCACGACATCGGCCGGCGGGTCGACCACGACCACACCGATATTCCGCGGCTGCGCGCGGGGGGCGTGAAGGGACAGTTCTGGAGCGTCTACGTACCCGCCGACCTGGCCAAGACCGGCGGCGCCATGCGAGCCACCATGGAACAGATCGACGTGGTCTACCGTATGGTCGCGCGATATCCCGATGCGTTCGAGATGGCGTTGACGGCCGACGACATCGAACGCATCGCCGGGGCCGGCAAGATCGCGTCGCTGATCGGCATCGAGGGGGGGCACTCGATCGAGAACTCGATCGGGGCGTTGCGCATGTTCCATCGCCTGGGCGCTCGCTACATGACGCTCACTCACTCCGACAACCTCGACTGGGCCGACTCGGCGACCGACGACCCGAAACACGGCGGCCTGACCGAGTTTGGCGAGGAGGTCGTGCGCGAGATGAACCGGCTCGGCATGCTGGTGGACATCTCGCACGTGTCGGCCGAGACGATGCGCGACGTGCTGCGGGTCGCGCGGGCGCCGGTGATCGCGTCGCACTCGTCGGCGTTTGCGTTGTGTCCGCACCCGCGCAACGTGCCCGACGACGTGCTGAAACTGGTCGCGGCGAACGGCGGGGTCGTCATGGTCAACTTCTACTGCGGATTCATTGAGCCGTCGGCCGCCGAGTTGTCCAACCAGTGGCGTGAAGTGCGGCGCAAGCTGCGGGCCGAGATCGCCGATCGGGCCAAATACCAGGCGGCTCTCGACGCATGGGAAAAGGAACACCCCTTGCCACGGGCCAAGCTATCGCAAGTGCTCGACCACATCGACCACATCGCCAAGGTCGCGGGCGTCGATCATGTTGGGATCGGTTCCGATTTCGACGGCATCAACTCGACGCCGATCGGTCTCGAAGACGTGTCTACATTCCCGCGCATCACCCAGGGGCTGCTCGATCGCGGCTACTCGGCCGAATCGATTCACAAGATCCTGGGCGGCAACGTGCTGCGAGCGCTGCGTCGGGCCGAGCAGGCGGCCAAGTCGATCGAACGCGAACGCCCGCCATCGCTCATCGTGCTTCCCTAGGCGCCTCGATAGCGCCACCCGGCTTCGGCCCCCCTCGGCTCCTCTGCGATCTCTGCGCCTCTGCGTGAAATCCTCATCAGAAGGCTCACGCAGAGGCGCAGAGTTCGCAGAGGAGGAGTTTCCTTGAGAGCGGATCAATCGCCGGTACGAATCCACTCTTCGTTGAACGCGGCGTGCTTCATGCTCTTGCCGCCCGCGACGAAGTAACTGTACACGGCGTGAATCGTGCCGTCGCGGCCCTGGATCACGGCGGGATAGTGATACGAGCCAGTCAAGTGTCGCTCCAAGTGGCGGGTCCACTTCCAGGTGCGGCCTTCGTCGTCGGAGAGCGACACGGCCAGGCTGTTGCGGCCGATTGTCGTGTCGTTGTAGACGAGCACCCAACGGCCGTTGGCGAGCCGCACGCCGTCCAGGCCGCTGCCGGGATTGAGCAGCTCGCTGTCGCCGACGGGGCCCCACGTGACGCCGTCGTCGTGCGACTCGCAGACGCGGACGCGATCGCGCGGGCCGTTCTCGCGCATGTAGGCCACCAGCGTTCCGTCGTCGCGACGCAGCACCGCCGGCTGGATGTTGCCGAAGCCGATCAGCGGCTTGCTCGCGTACCACGTTTCGCCGCCGTCGTCGCTGATCGCCATGATCGAGATCGAGAAGGTATCGGTGTAGAGCGGCAACAGGATGCGGCCGCTGGGCAACACGGTCGGCTTGCAACGCGGCTGCCAGCCGAGCCGCTGATACAACCGGTCGCCAAGCCGCACCCGCGCCGTGTCGATCTCTTTGCGCGTCGCCTCGGGCAGCGGCTGCTTGAGACCGGCCAGCCACTCGTCGAGCATTTTCACGGCCTCGTCGCGGAAGTCGTCGGGCTTGAGCAGGATCACTCCCTCGCGGTCCCACCGCGGCGCCCCCAGCTCGGCGAAGTCCGACGAGCGGCGATAGTTCGTCAGGCACGATTCCCACGTGTTCGCCAAGATCGTCGGCCAGAACAGCCACAGCCGGCCGCGGCCGTCGATCATCATCGTCGTGTTGCAGTCGGGGAACCCCGGCCGATCGGCCATGAGGAACGCCTCGCTCCAGTCGGTCGTTCCTTTCTTCCGCCTCGCCCCGAACACGGCGACATCGTCGCTGCGTCGCTCGCCCGACCCGCGGTACCACGATACGAGCAGATCGCCATTCGGGTACTCGACGATGCCCGGCGCGTGATTGTGCTTGTCGTGCAGCGGAAATACCAACTCCGCCTCGTAGCGCGGCGTGTCAGCAAATCCGCCGCACGACCAGATCGTCAGAGCCAGGAAGGCCGAACGCATTGCCGCCTCCGAGAAGGACGTGATCCGCGTGATGCTCACTCCGTCGCCGACTTACTTATCTCGCCCACGGAATGTGCCAGCCTTCGGACTTCAGCCGAATGCGGTACAGGCTCACGTCGATGTTGATGTAGAGCGTATTGCGGTCGTCGCCGTTGCCGAATTCGACGTTGCCGGGGATGCCTTTCGGCTCTTTCGCGCCGCTCTGAGACGGACCGGTCGGGATAAAGGCGATTTCCCTGCCGGTCGGGTCGATCACTTGCACACCCGGCCGTGCGAGGCTGCGCACCGTGAGATACAGGTTCCCTTTCGTGTCGATTGTCATGCCGTCGCAGCCGGCCTCGCTGCCGAAGTCGACCAGCGTTTTGCGCGGGCCGGAGACGAGCCCGTCGGGGCCGAGCGGGAAGGCGTAAATCTTCATTGCACCCGTTTTCGGCGGCGGTGCGTCCGGGTCGATTCTGTCCGTGCCGTTGTTGTGGTCGCCGACGTAGAGCGTCTTCATGTCGGGGCTCAGTGCGATGCCGTTCGGCTTCTCGCAATCGTGCGTGACCTCGACCACGGTGCCGTCCGGGTTGATGCGATACACCGCGCGATGCTCCAGCTCGCGCGGCTCGTCGCCGAGATAGCGCGGGTCGGTGAAGTAGATGCGGCCCTTAAGGTCAATCGCGACGTCGTTCGGTGCGTTGAATCGCTTGCCCTTGTACTTGTCCGCGACCACCTCGCGTTTGCCGGTCTTCACATCCCATCGTGACACGGCGCGGCCGCCCTGGTCCGAGCCTTCGCACGCGATCAAGAATCCCTTGGCGTCGAACATCAGCCCGTTCGACTTGAGGCTGTCTGCGCTGAACACGGTGGTCTTGTTCGTCTTCGGGTCGAACCGCATGATCAGCCCCTTGTCCTTGCCGACCGGGATGTCCGAGAAGTAGATGCTGCCGTCGGGCGCCACGGCCGCCCCCTCGGTCAGTCCGCCGTTGATCTTCGCCTCGCGAGTGAACAGCAGTTCCAGCTTCGCACCGTCGGGCACGATCGAATTCTCTTCGACCGCCGCCGCGGGCCGCACGCCAAGCACACCAAGACACGCGCACGCGATGAGCAAAGAACGTCGCAACATGGCATTCCTCCGTTGGCTGTCTCTTCGATGTTGATCTATCACGAAGGCCGCTACGCTCTGCAACTGTACCGACTTGTGGGGCGGACATTCATGTCTGCCGATGCAGGCAAGAATGCCTGCTCCACCGTTCGGATAGCCGCCGAAACTGCCAGCAGTGTACTCGCTCGTTGTCGCCGCACAAGTCGCCGCGCGAGGCTCTCGACCGTCTGCGACTCGCTCCCTATGATGCGGTCATGTGCATGCTGGCGATTCTGTTTCGCGTGGTGAACGACTGCCCGGTGATCGTGGCCGCGAACCGCGAGGAACTGTTCGACAGGCCGGCGACGCCGCCTGAGCCATGGCCGGCCGAGCCGCGTTTCGTCGCGGGCCGCGACCTGCGAGCCGGCGGCACGTGGCTCGGCGTGAATGAGCACGGCGTCCTCGTCGCCGTCACGAATCGCCCAAAGGCGCTGCCCACGCCCGCGTCACAGTCACGTGGTCTCATCTGTCGCGACCTGCTCGCCTGCCCGACGGCCGAGGCCGCGTGCAACCGCGCCGCCAGCGAACTCGGCACGCACGTCTACGCCGGTTGCAATGTGCTCGCCGTCGATGCCGAGCACGCCTGCGTGATCCACGCCGGAGACTCCCTTCGGTCGCTCACGCTGCCGCCAGGCATGCACGTACTCACCGCGCACGATGTCGACGAACCGGACGACGCGCGCACGGCCTACGCGATTCGATGGCTCCAGTCGCAATCAGCGAGTGGCGTAGACGCCTGGCTTACGCTGCTCCCTCAGCTCTGCCGGCTGCACGGAGCGACTGACCGTCCGCCGATCTGTCTTCACGCGCACGACCGCGGCACGGTTTCAAGCTCCATCATCGCGCTGCCGACCAGCCACGGCGTCGCGCAGTGGCTACACGCCCAAGGCCCGCCGTGCACCAGCTCGTTTGCGGATTACTCAGAACTGCTCGCCGGGTTGATTCGCTCGCGAGCTTGAAAAAGACCGGTTCACAATCACAAAACGAGATGCTAGAATTCCGCGCGCTGGCGACTGCACGCGACAGGCGTGGTCCATGATCACGAGCAGGTTTGTCGTCAGTCGATCACAAGGGGCCGTAGCTCAATTGGTTAGAGTACCGGACTGTCGATCCGGTGGTTGCGGGTTCGAGTCCCGTCGGCCTCGCTCACGAAAACCGCTGACAATGATTGTCAGCGGTTTTTTTTATTCTGATCGCTCTTCGCGTTCCAGCTCCTTGACGGTCATAGGAAGACTGATACCATCGCCGCCGAAGCGGACACTTCCGCTCGATCGGCGACGCGAACTCCGTCGAGACATGAGCATGCCGGAACGGTTGCTGTGGTCGGTGCTGCGCGGCAAACAGAACGGGTTCAAGTTTCGGCGGCAGCATCCGCTCGGTCCGTACATCGTCGATTTCTACTGCCGCGAGGCGCATCTGGTCGTGGAGGTAGATGGCGGCACGCACTACACAGCGGAAGCGATCGAGTACGATCGCCGCCGCGACGGGTTTCTGCGCCGGCTGGGGCTGGATGTGTTTCGAATCCCGGCCACGGAGTTCGGTGACAATCTCGAGGGCGTTGCCATCGCGGTGCAGGCGCAGTGCCGGCTGCACGCCGAGTCGGTGGAAGGTGCGCAGTGGGTACAGGCGGGTTCGTTGGTGCCGGGTGATGTGGTGTTCTGGATTGGAGAGGAGCATGGGGATGTGCCTGACAACAGAAGAAATCCCCCCCTCAATTTCCCCGCGGACGGGGGGAGGGCAGCGGCGCGGACGGCGTCCACGACCACTCCGCCCCAGGCGTCGTCCGCGGCGACTCTGGCCCCCTCCCCGTCCGCGGGCAGGGTTGGGGTGGGGGTTTCTTCTCTTCACGCCATTCACATTGAAGACGTTCAAACCGAATGGTCCGAAGAAGAAGTGTACGACCTCGAAGTCGAAGACGCCCACTCGTTCCTCACCGAAGTTTGCGCCGTGCACAACTGCGGGAGCGGGACGACGGCGTATGTGGCGGAGCAGTGGGGGCGGCGCTGGATCACGATCGACGTCAGCCGCGTGCCGCTGGCGCTGGCCCGCCAGCGACTGCTCACCGCCACCTTCCCCTGGTACGAACTGGCCGACGAGCCGCGCGGGCCGGCCGGCGGATTCGTCTATCGCCGCAAACAAAACGCCAAGGGGGAAGAAGTCGGCGGCATCGTCCCGCACGTCACGCTCAAATCCATCGCCAACAACGAACCGCCCGCCGAAGAAGTCCTGGTCGATCGCGCAGAAACCACCAGCGGCATCACCCGCGTCACCGGCCCGTTCACCTTCGAGGCCACCATCCCGACGCCGGTCGATTGGGAAGGCGTAGGGTGGGCATCGCCCACCACACCCGCGGACGAAGCCGAAACTGGTGGGCAGTGCCCACCCTACGCCGATCACTACGCCGATCACACTGACCGCATGCTCGAAGTGCTGCGCAAAAGCCCCGTGCTGCGGCTGGAAGGGAACAAGACCGTCACGTTCAAAAACGTCCGCCCGCCGGCCAAGACGCTGTCGCTATCGGCCGAGGCGCTGGTGGTTAATCAGAGCCGCGACCGTGAGGGGGCGGTCAAACGGAACGGCGGGGCCGCACAACCGGTCGCTGACGCTCCCGGCTCTGATGGCGTGCCGGTTGCCTTCGTCTTTGGCCCGGAAAACGGAGCCGTCAGCGAAAAGCTCGTCCACGAGGCGCTCCGCGAGGCCCACCTGAAATCGTACTCGCACCTCTACGTCATCGGCTTCGCGATCCAACCGAACGCTCGCAGCCTGATCGACAACTCCGCCCAGATGGGCACGCTGCCGGCGACGTACGTTCAGACGACGCCCGACCTCTTGATGGGCGACCTCTTGAAGAACATGCGTTCCAGCCAGATCTTCTCCGTCTGCGGCTTGCCGGAGATCGAGTTGATCAAACTCAAATCGAAGGGTAAGAACGGAAAAGGCAAGAACGGCAAGAATGGGAACGGCGACGCCAAGTACCAAGTCCGGTTGCTCGGCCTCGACGTGTTCGACCCGATCACGATGGACTTGGAACACAAGCCCGGCACCGACGTGCCCGCTCACGGCCGACTGGCTATGCAAGACTACGAACCCCTCGAACGATCATTAACTCACAGTTCGTGCGGAGAGAGCAAGTTAGGTTGCAAGTCCGTTTCGTCGCATCGCCGCAGAACCCAGCCGTGCCCGAGAGTGGAGCCGTGTTCACATCCAGCTTGGTTCGTTAGAATCCGGCCCGTGTGAAGCGACAGGAGACACCCGGCCAGGGACGCCACGATGCCAGATAAGTTCTACATCACGACCGCGATCGACTATCCGAACAACCGGCCGCACATCGGGCACGCCTTCGAGAAGATCGGCGCCGATGTGCAGGCGCGGTATCGGCGGATGCAACGGACCGACACGCACTTCCTGATCGGCAACGATGAGAACACGGTCAAGGTGTCGAAGCGGGCCGCCGAATTGGGCCGCGACACCAAGGACTACGTCGACGAGATGGCCGGCCACTTCAAAGCGGCCTGGCGCAGTCTGGAAATCTCCAACAACGACTTCATTCAGACCTCCGAAGAGCGACACAAGGTTGGATGCCAGAAGTTCATCCAGAAGGTGTACGACGCCGGCTACATCTACAAGAAGGCGTACGAGGCGCTGTACTGCGAAGGGTGTGAGGCGTTCAAGACCGCCAAGGATCTGGTCGATGGGCGATGCCAGAACCATCCGAACCAAGACCTGCGACGACTCCAGGAAGAGAACTACTTCTTCGCGCTGTCGCGGTTTCGCGACCAGTTGCTGCGACTGTACGCCGACCGCCCCGACTTCATTCAGCCCGAAACGCGGCGCAACGAGATCGTCAGCCTGGTAGAAGGAGGCCTCGACGACATCTCAATCACGCGCACGCACATCGACTGGGGCATTCGCGTGCCGTTCGATCCGGAGCAGACGATCTACGTCTGGTTCGACGCCCTGTTGAACTACATCACCGGCGTCGGCTACGGCACCGACGATGCCATGTTCCGGCGCTGGTGGCCGGCCGATATGCACGTGATCGGCAAGGACATCACGCGATTTCACTGCGCCCTGTGGCCCGCAATGCTCATGGCCGCGGGCGTCGAGTTGCCGCGCCGCGTGCAAGTTCACGGCTTTGTGCTGATGAAGAGCGAGTCGGGCGACCTGGTGAAGATGTCCAAGTCGATCGGCAACGTGGTCGACCCGATGGACCTCTACGGCCGGTTCGGCGCCGACGCCTTCCGATACTTTTTCATGCGCGAATGCCCGTTCACCGGCGACGGCGAGTTCAGTTACGAGCGATTCATCGCGGTTTACAACGCCGACCTCGCCAACAACCTCGGCAACCTATACAGCCGCACGATCTCGATGTGCCTGCGCTATTTCGAGGGCACACTCGACGCCGCGAGCGCAGCCGCCGGCAGCGGCGACGTCTTCGAGGGGACCGATCTGGCCGGCGTGGTTCGGGATGTGAAGTCGCGGATCGAGTCGTGTGAGTACAACATCGCGCTGGCCACGATCTGGCAGCAAGTGCTCGACCCGGCCAACCGCTACATCGACCGCACCAAGCCATTTGAACTCGCCAAGAAGGACAAAGACGCCTGTCGCCGCGTGCTCACGAACCTCGCCGAGGTGCTGCGCGTCGCCGCGATCCTGACCAAGCCGTTCATTCCGGCGACGTCGCAGAAAATCTACAGCGCGTTCAACTTCGCCGCAGCCTTTGACCGCATCGAAATCGACCGCGCCGCCGCTCGACCGACCGCCACGGACCTCGCCGTCACCGCGGAACTGAAGGACGGCAAAGTCCCACCACTATTCCCACGTATTGAAACCTGACCCACCGACTGAAGGAGTGACCCGCCGTGCAAACCGCCCGCCTCGTTGCCCCATCGCTGTGTCTTTCCGTCCTGATCGCGTCGTCGGCCGCCCGCGCCGAGAACTGGCCGAGTTGGCGCGGGCCGACGAGCAACGGCATCTCGACTGAGAAGAACGTGCCGACACAGTGGGGTCGCGACCAGAACATCGCGTGGCGGCTGCCGTTGCCCGGTCAGGCCGGCGCGACGCCCGTCGTGTGGAACGACCGCATCTTTCTGACATCGGTCGATGGCGGCGAACTGGTGCTCATCTGCGTCGGCATCGACGGCAAAGAACAATGGAAACGCAAGGTCGGGTCGGGCGACCGCAAGGTGCGCGACGACGAGGGGAACATGGCCTCGCCGTCGCCGTGTACCGACGGCAAGCACGTCTGGGCCACGTTCGGCACCGGCGACGTCGCGTGTTTCGACTTCGATGGCAAGCAAGTCTGGCGGCAGAACCTGCAAGACCAGTTCGGCCGGTTCAACATCCAGTTCGGAATGGCGTCGACGCCCGTGCTCGACGGCGATCGGCTGTACCTGCAGATGATCCACGGCGAGGGCAGCGCCAAGACTACCGAGGCGACCGTGGCCGCCATCGACAAGCGGACCGGCAAGGAGGTGTGGCGGCAGAAGCGAGTGACCGGCGCATACGACGAAAACGAACATTCGTACGCATCACCGATGCTCTACGACTTTGGCGGCACGAAGTTCCTGATCACGCACGGGGCCGACTACACGATCGCGTACGATCTCGAGCAGGGTCGCGAGTTGTGGCGATTGGGCGGCCTGAACCCACACGACGACCCGAAGCGTCGGTATCACAACACGCTGCGGTTCGTGGCGTCGCCGGCGGCCGCCGCGGGAATCGTGGTCGTGCCAACGGCGAAGAACGGCCCCGTGTTCGCGGTGCGCCCCGACTACAAGGGCGACATCACCGCCGTCGACGCAGCCCAACTGTGGATGCGCCCGGCGAACACGCCCGACGTGCCGTCGCCGCTCATCCACGACGGCCTGGTCTATCTCTGCCGCGAGAACGGCAACCTGCTCTGTGTCGATGCCACGACCGGCCAGGAACTGTACGAGCAGCGCACGGAAACCGACCGGCATCGCGCGTCGCCCATCTATGCCGACGGTCATGTCTATCTGACCGCGCGCAAGGGGACCGTGACGGTCGTCAAAGCGGGCCGCAAGTTCGAGGCGGTCGCGAGTAACGTGCTCGACGAGACCACGACCGCGTCGCCCGTCGTCTCAAACGGTACGATCTACATTCGGACCTTCGACGCACTCTGGGCGATCAAGCAGCGATAGACGTGTCTGAAAGGAGAACGCATGCGAGCTTGGATCCTGGCAGCCGCAGTCAGCGGTGTGTGGGTACTGGCATCAACGGACGAACCCGCGACGGACAAGGAGAAGCAGGTCCGCGCGGTGCTCGACGACTGGCACCAGGCGGCCGCCGCGGCCGACGAGGTGCGTTACTTCGGCCACCTGGCGACGAGTGCCGTGTTTCTGGGCACGGACGCAACGGAGCGGTGGAACCTTGAGGCATTCCGTGCGTTTGCGAAACCATACTTTGCCAAGGGCAAGGCGTGGACGTTCAAGGCAACTCGCCGCGCGGTGATGTTCTCGAAGGACGGCACGGTCGCGTGGTTCGACGAAGACCTCGCCACCGAAGTGCTCGGCCCCTGCCGCGGCACGGGCGTGCTGGTGTTCGACGCCGGCCGCTGGCAGATCACGCACTACAGCCTGTCGCTCACGGTCCCCAACGACGTGTTCGACGACGTGAAGAAGATCATCGACGCGGCCAGCAAGCCGCCGAAGAAGGAAGACTGACCGTGGTGCGGCGTGTGGGGCAGACATTCCGGTCTGCCAGCTTGCGGCAGGCAAGAGTGCCTGTCCCACGTCAGGTCCCCGGCGAGCGATGAAAGTGTACGTGACGCCACGTGCCGTCGCGGCGCTGCCAGACGCGGGTCTCTTCGTAGCGCTGGGTCTGCATGGCGCCGCTGGAATCGACGCATTGAACCAGCCGCACGTAGCTGACGACCGCCGCATCGTCGCCCACCATCCGGACGTGCGGCGAGCACAGCGTGTTCGCCCGCTTGCCCGCGCCGCCGCCCAACTCGAAGTAGAAGCGGTGGAACTCCAGCCCCTCGACCAACTGCCCCCGTGCCTCAGGCTCGAACGCACTGAGCGACGGGTCGCACAGCGCCTCGTATGCCGTCCAGTCGGCGCGGGCGATCGCGTCGAGCAACCGGCGCGTCATGTCCAATAGCGTGTCCGCAAGGTCTGTCGGCAAGGCGCATCGCTCCTCTAGGTCACAATCAACCAACCACAAAGGACACCAAGTTCACAAAAGGAAAACAGTCGCCGCCGCATGCTCACGCCGGCTCATGCCTTGCCCGTCGGCCTATCTCCGATCTTTGTGTCCTTCGTGCCCTTGTGGTTCATTCTCAGCGATGGTCTACGTCGGCAACTGGTCGATCAGCAGCTTCGCGAACTCAGGCCCCTTGCCTTGTTCCTCGTGCTTGAAGTAGACGAACGCATCGGTCCAGTTCGCTTGCAGCTCGGTGATCTTCTCGGCCCAGCGGGCGATGTCGGCCGGCTGGTAGCCTTCGTCGCGGAGTCGAAAGTAGCCGTAGTCGGCCGTGGCTACGACGGGCGTCGACATCTTTTCGCTGTCGGCGATGCACAGCGCGATGTTTCTTGACCGCAGCCGCGAGAACACCTGGTCGTCGTGCCACGACTCGTGACGAAACTCCATCGCCGCGCGGACGCCCGCCGGCAGCCATTCCAAGAAACCGTCGAGCACCGCGAGGTCCCTACGCAGAAACGGAGGCAGTTGAAACAGCAGCACGCCCAGTTTGTCGCCCAATGTCTGAACGGTCTCGCAGAGATAACGCACCGCATCCTCACAGTCCTTCAGTCGCGAGTCGTGGGTGATGCGGCGGGGCGCCTTGAGCGTGAACTTGAAACCGGGGGGGGTCGCCTCGGACCAAGCGGCGAGCTGCTTCGCCGTCGGTGCGCGGTAGAACGTCGCGTTGATCTCGACCGTCGTGAACCGCTCCGCGTAATAAGACAGCATCTTGGCCGCCGAGAACTTCTCAGGGTAGAAGCTGCCGCGCCATTCGGGATAGTTGTATCCCGACGTCCCGACCCAGTTGCGGCACGGCGCCACGGACCTGCCAGTTGCCTTGGCGGCTGTCATGGGCACAAAGTCTATCTCGCCGGCCGCCGCTCGGCGAGTGGCCGGACCGCCGTGTTCCATGAGATTGCGGGGCGACCGCTGTCGGCGTCGCCTCGACCCGCGCGGCGTCGGGGAACTTTTGGTTGACACCGCGCGGCGGCACCGCTAGGTTTGGGTCCGACGCCTAGCCGAGCCGGAGTGGCGGAATTGGCAGACGCACCAGCTTGAGGGGCTGGCGGCCCACAAGGCCGTGCAGGTTCAAATCCTGTCTCCGGCATTCGTTCGATTGAAGGCGCGCCACGCTTGTCGGCATGCGCACGGTCAGCCGCACGTCCTTCTTGTCTTCGCCCGCCCTGGGCTTGTTGGACAAACTGGCCAGACGCATGCGGGCCGGTGCACCACACTGCTACGCACACCGCGACGTGGGTTGCTCGACGGTGGGCAGCAGGTGCAGTTGGCCGGCCGAGTCGATGTAGCCAAGTTCCGACGTGAACAGATGCCCGTCCACCGCGGCCGGCGGCGCTGTGCCGGGGCTGGTCACAACGACTTCGCCCGGCGCCAGCGGCTCATTGACTACTGCGGCCCGTTCCGGCAAAGCGCGAGGAAAGCCGCGGAAACACACAAAACTGCCAAAGCTTCGGGCAACACTGCTATCGCGCACTTCCATGTTCCACCTCGCTAGGGTTGTACACACGCCGGGAATCGGCGACCGGCACTGTCGCCGTCGCCGACGTATCGGTTGATCGTGATCACACCTGTTTCAGCACGATGACAGAACGTCAAGAGGTGCCGGGCCGGCAAGCGAACAAGGCGCGCGGCCGACCGATAGAGTTGATCGTAGCTTAGGAACGGGGCCGAAATAACTTCCCGTTCACTCACAGTAGTCCGACGCGCAAGCGAGGTGATCTTCTTGCCGATTCCTCGCTCGCGCGTCGGGCTACTGTCCGCCCCAAAGCGGGAAGTTATTTCGGACCCGTTGCTTAGGCCGTGACGGTCCGTGACGGGAGCGAACCGGGTCTCGCCGTTCCGCGTCGCCGCTTCGAGCATGCCGAAAAGCATGACCACGTCCTCCCTGACCGTTTGTTGCCGCTCTTCCGGCAGAAGGGGCGGTGAACATAACCCAAGCCCCCAAGTCGGTCAATAACGAGTGCCACACGGAACGCGTCGCGCACCATTCGCGATCAGCGAACGTAGTAGACCCGATGACGTCTCCAACCTTGCCGGGTGCAGTTGCTAAACAGCAGCGAGTACTGTAAACCGGCGCTCCGCCAACTTTGGGGTGCAGGCGTCCGCCTGCCGGATCCTGCACCATCTGTTGGGCAGGCGGGATGCCTGCACCCCAATAATCCCCAAGGTTGGCGGAGAGCCTGTAAACCGAACTCCCCACGGAGAAACGAAACATGCGACTCAACGGGATCGTCTACTCACTCCTAGCTGTTGTCGTCATCGTCGGGGCCGCTGCTTGGTTCTACGGAGCGTCGTTTGTCGCGGGCCCGCCGGCTGGCCCAGGCATCACGCCCGTTTCCGGCGGCAGCGTCGCACCGGGACCCAACCTGGCCCAACTGCTCCGTGCGAACAGCCGCGGCGTCGGGTACATGGAACAGTACAACTACGTCGACGCCGAGAAGGCGTTTCGCGAAGTCGTCGACATGTCGCCACAATGGACCACGGGCCGAATCAACCTGGCGATCGCGCTGCTGAATCAGAACAAGCCCGAGACGTTGTCCGAGGCGACCACGCTGCTGCGTGCCGTCTTGCAGGACGAGCCGGACAACCCTCACGCCCACTATTCGCTCGGCATCATTCTGAATCAGGCCGGCGACGCCGCGGCGACGCCGCATTTCGAGGCCGTGACCAAGATCGACCCAACCGACGCACACGCGTGGTATCACCTGGCCAAGTGCCGAGAGCCGGACGACCCGGAGAACGCGAAGGTCTACCTGCGTCGCGCAACAGAGCTGTCGCCGAACCTGTCGAGCGCGATCTACGGGCTGGCGATGCACGAGATTCGCGCCGGGCGACGTGACGAAGGCCAGAAGCTGCTGAAGAAACACCAGGAGCTGTCGGCGACGAAGTGGGACGAGAAGGCCGAGATCAAGTACGGCCTGATGGGCAGGTACGCCGATGTCATTGGCCGCGACGAATCGCATCCGAAGCCGCCGACCGGCCCGCTGCCGCTGTTCGAGCCGGTGAACGAATTGAAGGTGCAGCTTGCCGAGGGGACTCGCTGGGCGACCGCGGCCGACTTCGCCGGCGACGTGGTTCTGGAACTACGCGGCCGAGTCCGCGCCCGTTTCGGCGTTGCCACGGCGACGCTCGATTTCGACGCCGACGGCCGGACCGACATCCTCTTGCTCGGCGCGGTGGTGCGAGACGGAGCGGTCGGCGACCTGTTGCTGCGTAACGAGGGGGGCTGGCGGTTTGACGACGTGACGCGCGAGGCCGGTCTCGACGCCGCACGCGCCAGCCTCGGCTGCGCGGTCGGCGACGTGGACAACGACGGCCGGCCGGACCTGTTCATCGCCTGCGCGGGACCGGGCCGTCTGTTTCGCAACGCGGCGGGCAAGTTCGTCGACCTGAGCGATACGGTTGCCATCAACACCGGGCCGCGCATCAGCCCGAGCGCCGCATTCGTCGATCTCGACCAAGACGGCGACCTTGACATCTACGTCGCCCACTACGCCGCACTCGATCACGCCTCGGCCGCGTTCACCACCGATTCGCCGGCGGCGATCGCCAACAGCGTCTATCGCAACGACAGCAAGGCCCGCGCGGTCGAGCGCGACGCGGCCGACGATTCGGGCGGCGCGCCGCTCGATCTCGCATTCTCGTCGGTCTCTGAGCCGGCCGAACTCGTCGCCGGAAAGCGGTCCATCGCCGTCGCCAGCGGCGACTTCGACAACGATCGCGACGTCGATCTGTGCCTCGTGCACGACGCCGGCCGGCCGACGCTGATACTGAACGACCGACTGATGCAGTTTCACCGCCAGGAGATCGCAAGCGACGCGGCGCCGGCTGCGACATACAACGGCGCAGTCGCGTGCGACTTCGACAAGGACGGCCGGCCCGATCTGTGGCTGGCCAACCCCGCCGGCCGCGCGACCCTGCTGCGGAACGCCGGCAAGTCGCCCGACGGCGTCAAGTTCAACCCGGGCGCCGCCAACGTCGAAGCGATGCGGCACGGCCGACTGATCGACGTCGATCTCGACGGATGGTTCGACGTGGCGGGTCTGGCCGGGTCCGGCGTGCAGCTCGCTCACAACGAGGCCGAACGATTGGCGCTCGCCGCGGACGCGTTCGGACTGAAGGAGTTCGCGGGCGACGCGGTCGAGTCGGCGGTAGCCGCCGCGATTGTTTCCGACTTGGACGGCGACGGACCGGTCGACGTGCTGGCGATGCGGGACGGCGCTGAGCCGGTCGCCATGCGCTCGTTGGGCAACAAACATCATTGGGTCAAGCTGCGGCTGACCGGCATGCGCGACGCGGGGCAAGAGATGCGGACCAATCGCGACGGCGTGGCCGCTCGGTTCACCCTGCACGCCGGCGATCTGTGGGTCGAGGCCGATCAGGGGAGCCAGATCGTCGGACTCGGCGCGGCCTACGAGCCGGTGCTGGTCGGCCTCGGACCGCGCAGCCAACTCGACGTGGTCCGCGTGCGCTGGCCCGACGGCACGTTGCAGGCCGAGCTGGGTCGCCCGGTCGATGAACTCGTCACGCTAGGCCAGGAACAACGCAAGCCGGTGTCGTGCCCGCTGCTCTTCACGTGGAACGGCGATCGCTACGAGTACATCGCCGACTTCCTCGGCGGCGGCGGACTTGGCTACCTGCTCGAACCGGGCGTCTACAACCTGCCCGATCGCGACGAGGCGGTGAAGATCGAGTCGGACAAGCTCGCCCCCAACGACGGCCGCTATATCGTGAAGATCGCCGAGCCGATGGACGAGGTCACGTACCTCGATCGGCTGGCGCTCGTGGCGGTCGATCATCCGGCGGACTGGACTGTCTTCCCGAACGAACGCTTCGCGCCGCCCGACTCGCGGCCCGACTGGCGGTTGTTCGCGTATCGCGAACCGATCCACGTCGAGCGTGCGACGGACCACCACGATCGCGACGTGACCGAGACGCTGCGCCGCTGGGACCGCGCGGTGGTCGACGACTTCAAGCTGCTGGGCGCGTGGATCGGCTATGCCGAAGAACATGCGGTGACGCTCGACTTCGGCGAGCGGCTCGCACCGTTTGGCCCGGCCGATCGACTCGTGCTGTACCTGGCCGGCTGGGTCGAGTATCCGTTCTCGGAGACGAACTACGCCGCGTCGACGGCGGGCGTGAAGCTCATGATGCCCACGATCGAGCGGCTGAGCGACGACGGCCGGTGGCGGCCGATCGTGCCGGCCGCCGGCATTCCGGCGGGCTCGCCGAAGATGATGACGCTCGACATGACGGGCAAGTTGATCGGGCCGCGCTGCGTGCTGCGGATCCGCACGAACATGCAGGTGTACTGGGATCAGATCTTCGTCGCGCCGGCCGAAGACGACTCGCGGCTGCGCGTCACCGAACTCGGCGTCGTCGACGCGGAACTTGGCTACCGCGGCCACTTGCAGGAGTTCTCGCCCGACGGCGCCAGCCCGACCCAGCACGACTACCATCGCGTGGATGCCGCCGCTCTCGTGCGCCAAAAAGGACGCTACACTCGCTTCGGCCCGTGCCGCGAACTGCTGACCGGCGACGACGACCAGTTTGTCATCTTCGGGGCCGGCGACGAGCTGACGACTGAGTTCGACGCCGCCGCACTGCCCAAGCTGCCCGACGGTTGGCGTCGCAGCTTCGTGCTGCGCACCTGGGGCTACTGCAAGTCTGCCGACGTGCTCACCGCGCATCCCGATACGGTCGAACCGCTGCCGTTCCGCACGATGTCCGGCTACCCATTCCGCGCGGGCGAATCGCCCCCGAACCGCGACAGCCAAGCCAACTACGTGCCGTCGTTCAACACCCGCGTAGTCGAATGAAGGGACCGCAATACTCAGTTTTGTGTGCCGCGCCGCAGCCGGTCCATTTCCGCCATTAAGGAGCGCACCTCTCGTTCGAGATTTCGCGCCTTGGGTGAAAATGATCTACCGTCAACTCGGCGCCTACGTCGGATTCGCGAACGCCGCAATAGCCACAGCGGAAATGAAATCGCCGACGCAGAGCTTTGCGTTCTCCGGGATTCATGACCGTTTCGCAACTGATGCCACCGGCCCATCCGCGTCGATAATTTCGGCCACCTCGTTATCTATTGCCTTGCACTCCGCATCGGCTTCCGCAAGCACGGCTTCCAATCTCCGCTTCAAGGATTGCTTGCGGCGCACGAGCGATTCAATTGCACGGTTTTTTTTTCTCAATCCACTTGCGCTCACCCTGTAATCGCCGTGTCGCGGCGCCGAGATAGCTCGCCTCGTGATGTTCCGCTTCCTTAATGAACCCTGTCAACTCAGCAGACTCGCGAGGCGAGAGCTTCGCGGTTGCTTCTCGCTTGCGAAGGTCTTGAAACCTGCGGCGTTTCTTTGCGTTCCACATTTCATGTCTCCCTCGGTTGGCTAAATGGCTTTGCGTGATTCTGGGAGTCCGCAGGGACAGTAGCCCGACGC
>DAIOWH010000047.1:10835-36845 GCA_036758585.1 Planctomycetia bacterium | reverse complement strand
GCGCGTCGGGCTACTGTCCCTGCGGACTCCCAGAATCACGCAAAGCCATTTAGAATCCGCCCGCGGCCGTTTCCAGAGCGAAGCTGCCGTTGTCGGCCACTGGCATGAGCGGCATCCACTTGCGGCCCGCGACCGTCTTGGTCTCGGCGTTGCCGCCAGGGTAGTAGGCCAGGCCGACCGAGACGTTCCATGTGTCCTCAGCGAATTCACTGCCGTCCGCGCCACCACTGCTGCTCGGCAGGATGTAGTGGAATCCGCCGAACAGGCTGAGGCACGAACTCAAGGGAACTTCGCCGTTGCTGCCGAGCACGAATTCGCCCGGGTCCTCGGCCAAGCCAAGATAGGTGCGCGTGTCGGCCAGATTGCACCACTTGTGGTGATAGAAAACGCTGACGTGATTGATCGGGTGTACTTCGACGCCGGCACTCTCCATTTCGTCGTCGTCGTCGCCGAGGTTGGCCATCAGGCCGACCTCGTTCGCAGCGTCCAGAGCATATCCGATCTGGCCGCGCCACTGGCCCAAATGAATCTCGTCGGACTCTTCACCGATGTTGTCCGAGACCATGTAATCGAAGACGAGGCCCCAGCTCACCGGCTGCGGACAATCGCCACACAGATCCGCTCGCTGGAACACACCGGTGGTCAGGAACCATTGGCGTTCGATGGACGAGTTCTCGTCGGCGCCGCCGACGGCGCTACGCCCGTGGAAGTCATACATTGCGCCGGAGAGGCCGATCTGCGCCCCGATGCCGTGGCATTCGAGGTACGGCAGCGGAGCGCCCAGGTTCACGCCGGCGCGGAATCCGAAGTTGCTGTGGATGTCGTCGTCCACCATGCCCTTCCAAGCGTCGGTGGCTGCGAAGTAGTACATGTTGTCGAACCAGCCGCCGCAGCCGGGTTCATCGCAACATTCCTTGCCGTTCGCAGCCGGCGCCGTCGTGGGGGCCGCCGCCGGAGCTGCCACGCCGCCTTGAGCTTGGTCGGTAATGGTCGCACCGAGCGTCGCTGCGGACGAGGGCAGGGTGGCCAGCCGCGCCTCGACTTGAGCCAGCTCGGTGCCACTCAGCCGACGACGGGCCTGGCCCAAGATCAGCCTGCGCTCCTCGGTGCTGAGCGTGCCGTCTTGCATCGCGTCGTCGATCAGCGACTCGACGATCGCTACATAGGTCGCCGACACCGGCACCACTTCGGTCGATGCCTCCTGGACCGCTTCCTGTGGCACTGCCGCCTGCAACCGAGCCTGTTCACCACCAGCCAGCAGGGCAAGCCCCACCACGCCAGCCTTCCAACCGAGCTTCCTGATTTGCAACGTCATCACTCCAGCCCCCTGTTCCAAAACGGAACTTTTGCGACCGATCCATCGTCCACACGCTCGGGTCCGGATTGGCGCCGCTAGACACAAGGGAGCGGTCCGACTCCCGGAACTCCATCGACAATATCGGGAACGAATGCCGCGCGACTGGAGTCAGTCCAAAACACGCGACTGGGCGCACGAAGGGCGCGTTCAAAGTGGAGAAGTTGCGAAGGGATTGCCGGCGAATGTTACAGGTCGGTGGGCTTCGAAACGCCGCCATTACCGTGCAGGTCGTCGATCAGCCGATCGAGGGCGACGGCCAGGCGCTCGGGCGTTTCGTAGACTCCTGAGGCGATCATGCGGCGGATTTCGTCGACTCGGCTCTGCTGCACTTCGCCCGACCGCGAGATCTCATCGAGCATGCGGGCCTCGGCGGAGATTTCGATCTCGTCGCGCGGAAACTCCAACCCTGCGGCCCGCGCCGCCTCGGCGCCCTCGACGCCGCGCTGTGGAAAGATCGGGCCAAGCCCGTGGGGACCGTGCGGACCGTGGATTTGCATGTCACCCTCCCTATTGTCCAGAGCCAAGCGGCGTCGTTGACGCATTTGCCGCCTCGTTGGATGGGTCGCGAGTCATTATGCGGAAAACCCAAAATCGCACAACCCATCCTGGGTGCCGTCTCTCGGATGGCCACCGCTCACAGGCGAGACAAGCCGCCGGGGAGAGCGTCGTGGTGGCGGGATTCACAAGAGGCGTCCGTCGCAACCCTAGTATCGGAGCGACCCCGGTCGCAGATTCAGCCGCACACATGGCCCGTCTCCACCGGCGGCCCCAATGTGCCGGTCTGGACGATGGCGACAGTCGGGCAAGCCGAGCAGGGTTGAACCGTGGAACTGTGTGCTCGATCGGGCCGGCCGCACGCGGGCCGCGTGTGCCACATGGCTGGACGAATTGTAAACGGTGGCCGAATGACCGTGCGTGAATCTGCGAATCACCCGAGCGCCCCTCACCCCAGCCCTCTCCCCAGAGGGGAGAGGGAGAAAGACGTAGGGTGGGCCGAGTCTTCGAGTCCCACCTTTCTATTCTAGAACAGCTGTATTCCCGGGCTTGGTGGGACTCGAAGACTCGGCCCACCCTACGCTCTGACCACCGACCACTCGGCGCGAATGATCGCCGCCGCACGTTCGGCCATCGAGCGACTGACGTCGAGATGCGTACAGGCCCGCAATGTCTGCGGACCACCGACGCCAACGAGCACGCCGCGCTGCTTCAGACGCTGCGCGACTTCGGCGGCCGTGCCCAGTTCGCGATCGACCTCGAACCAGATGAGATTCGTTTCGACCTCGGGGGGCGCAAGCCGCAGGCCGTCGGTCTCGCGAATCGCCTGGGCAATAATCTGAGCGTTGACGTGATCCTCCTTCAGGCGGCCGATATGGTTTTCCAAGGCGAACAGCGCGCCGGCGGCCGCCATGCCGCCTTGCCGCATGCCGCCGCCGAATACCTTTCTGATCCGCCGCGCCCGCGCGATCAAATTCGCCGGCCCCGCCAATGCCGAACCGATCGGCGCACCCAGCCCCTTCGAGAAACAGATCGACACCGTGTCGAAGTGCCTAGTGTATTCGGTAGGCGGAACACCCGACGCCGTGACCGCGTTCATCAGCCGAGCGCCATCCAGATGCGTCGCCAGTTTGTTCTGGCGTGCCCACGCGCAGATGCGCTCAATGTTCTCCAGCGGATACACGCGCCCGCCGCCGCGATTGTGTGTGTTCTCGAGGCACACCAGCCGTGTGTGCACATAGTGCTCGTTGGGCGGCCGAACCAGCCCATCGAGGTCGTCGACGTCCAGGATTCCGTAATCGCCCTTGATCGTGCGGCACATGACGCCGCTGAGCATCGCCGGCCCGCCGGCTTCGTAGTTGTAGATGTGGCAGGTCGCCTCGCACAGCAGTTCATCGCCGGGTTGCGTGTGTACCTTCACGGCGATCTGGTTCGACATCGTGCCCGACGGAACGTAGATCGCCGCCTCCTTGCCCAACAACGCCGCGGTCCGTTCCTGCAAGCGGTTGATCGTCGGGTCTTCGCCGTGCACGTCGTCGGCCACCTCGGCCCGCGCGATGAACTCGCGCATCGCCGGCGTCGGTCTGGTGACTGTGTCGCTTCTGAGGTCGATCACTGGTTCAGGCATGCGGTCGTCTCCCATTCCTGTCGATGAACCCTTCTAACGCGCCGCGCGTCTATTAACAATTGGAAACACGAATTCGGGCGAGATCATTGACATCGACCTCATTCCGAGTTATCGACATACACCAGCGGCCAAGTCGGGCGTTGACGGATGACGCCGGCGGCCGCGAGGAACGTTCCAAGAGCGAGCCAGATTCAAGGCGAGCCTTCATGAAGACAATGCTCCACATCCGCAAGATTTCGTGCGCCGAGCCGGGGGCACTTGCGGCCATTGATGCCATTCGACGCAAGCTCAGCACGGGCGGCGACATGATCAGTCCTGCCGGCCGGGCGCGGACGATCGAGGTGTTTGGCGAGCCGCTCGCGCCCATCGAGGTGGTCCGCCGCATCTGCCGCGACGTGCGCGAACGAGGTCTGCCGGCCGTCGCGCACTACACCAAGTGCTTCGACCGCGTCGATCTCACTCGCGAGACGATCCGGGTCGGCCCGGACGAAATCCGTGCGGCCCATCGCGCGGCCGACCGCGAGTTCCTCGCAACGGTGCGGCGTGTGCGAGCCAGCATCTGGCAATTCCAGAGCGGCGTGCTGAACCGCGACGCCCACCTGTGCATGCCTGGCCGGTATGAGCTGTACCTGCGCTACCGGCCGCTGCGGCGGGTCGGCGTGTGCATTCCCGGCGGGGCCGCAGCCTATCCGTCCACGCTGCTCATGACCGCCGTGCCCGCTCAGGCCGCGGGTGTGAAGGAGATCGCCGTCGTGTCGCCGCCAACCAAGAACGGCGCGAACAACCCCGACGTGCTCGCTGTCTGCTATGAGTTGGGCATCCGCGAGGTCTATCGCGTCGGCGGCGCGCAGGGCGTCGCGGCGGTCGCCTTCGGCTGCGAGGGGATTGAACCAGTGGACAAGATCGTTGGGCCGGGCAACCTGTTCGTCACGCTCGCCAAGCGAGAGGTCTTTGGTCAGGTGGACATCGACATGCTGGCCGGGCCGACCGAGGTGGTTGTCATCGCCGACGCATCGGCAAACCCGGCGTATGTGGCCAGCGACCTCATCTCGCAGGCCGAACATTCGCCCGGCGCGAGCCTGCTCGTCACGTGGCACGAGCCGCTCGTCGACCAGGTGAGCGAGGCGCTGGACGAGCAGCTTGATCGCCTGCCGCGTGGCGCGCTGGCGCGCGAAAGTCTCGAGGAATTCGGCGCGTTTATCGTCGCGCGCGACCGCGCCGAAGCGATTCGCATCGCGAATCTGATCGCCGCGGAACACGTGCATGTCGCCACCGAGGATGCCGAGGACGTCGCCGCGGCGATCGATTCGGCCGGCGCAATCTTCGTCGGCGAGTACAGCCCGGTCGCGATCGGCGACTACGTGGCCGGCCCATCGCACGTGCTGCCGACCGGCGGCAGTGCACGATTCGCCAGCGGCCTGTGCGCGAACGACTTCTTGAAGCGGGCCAGCGTCATCCATTTCTCCGCCGACGGACTCGCGTCCGTCGCCGACGATGTGCGAATGCTCGCCGAAAAAGAGGGCCTGACTGGGCACAGCGCGAGCGTGGACATCAGACTGACCGGTGGTTAGTGGCTAGTGGCTGGTGTCTAGTGGAGTAATTGTGAGTCATGGCCGTGAAGGGCTACAACGATCTGATCGTGTGGCAACGGGCGATGGATTTGGTCGAAGCGGTTTACAAGTGCAGTGAGCAGTTTCCGAGGAAGGAAATGTTTGGCTTAACGAGCCAAGTCCGGCGTGCCGCGGTCGCAATTCCATCGAACATCGCTGAGGGCCAAGGGCGACGCACGACGAGAGACTTCCTACATTTCCTGTCCATTGCGCGCGGTTCGCTTCAAGATGTCGAGACACAAGTCCTAGTCGGCCGAAGGCTGAACTACACTAACGACGAACAAAACTCCACAATACTGTCGTTAGTCCCCGAGATCGGCCGCCTGATCAACGCCCTCATAGGTTCCCTTGAACGGCGTGCTCTAGACACTAGCCACTAACCACCAGCCACTCTGGCATGTCCTACTTTCGACCCAACATCGACGCGATGTCCGGCTACCAGCCGGGTGAACAGCCGCGTGGCGGCGAGCTGATCAAGCTGAACACGAACGAGAATCCGTACGGGCCTAGCCCGCACGTGATCGAGGCGATCTGTGGCGCTGCGACCGAGCGGTTGCGCAAGTACCCCGACCCGATGGCGACGGCGTTCCGCGAACAGGCGGCGAAACTGCTGGGGGTCGAGCCGAACTGGATTCTGGCGGGCAACGGGTCCGACGACCTTCTGACGATCGTGACTCGATCGTTCGTCGGCCCGGGCGAACTCGTGGTGGCGCCGACGCCGAGCTACATCTTGTACCGCAGCCTTGCCGAGATCGAGGGCGCGAGCTACACCGAGGTACCGTTCACAACGGATTGGGGCCTGCCCGATACGTTCGCCCGCGCCGACGCGCGGCTGACGTTTCTGCCAAACCCGAACTCACCGTCGGGCACGATGATTTCGATCGGACGAGTGCGCGAATTGGCCGGGCGGCTCGCCGGGCGATCGCCGCTGGTGGTCGACGAGGCGTACGCAGACTTCGCCGATGCCGACTGCATCGCGCTGGTTCGCGAGCTGGACAACGTGATCGTGACTCGCAGCTTGTCGAAGTCGTATTCGCTCGCGGGTATTCGGTTCGGGTTTGCCGTGGCCCAGCCGCCTCTGATCGAGGGGATGATCAAGGTCAAGGACTCGTACAACTGCGACGCCGTCTCGATCGCCGCGGCGACGGCGGCCCTGGCGGATCAGGAACACTTTCGGCAGAACATCGCCCGCGTCCGGGCCACACGCCAGCGGCTGACGCTGGCCATGCGGCAATTCGGTTTTCACGTGGTCGATTCGCAAGCTAACTTTGTCTGGTGCAACAACGGACCCGCCCCCGCCCGGCAGCTCTATGAGCAGCTCAAGCAGCGCGGGATCCTGGTTCGGTACATGAACTACGCCGGATCCGGCGACGGCCTGAGAGTCTCCGTCGGCAGCGACATTGAGATCGACCGGCTGATTGAACAGTTGAAATCGCTGGTGTAAGTCCAGGCGAGAAACAACCAACCGAACCACAGATTGCACAGATTCCACAGAAGTCAGGAGTGGGAGTCTGTTCTGTGGAATCTGCGGAATCTGTGGTTTGTTCCGTCCGCAACGCCAACCAATCATGCCAACCAAGACCCGATTGCGTCGGTCCACGATCGTGCGACGGACCGCCGAGACCGACATCACACTATCGCTGGTGCTCGATGGGAACGGCCGCGCTGAGGTGTCGACCGGCGTCGGGTTCCTCGATCACATGCTGACGTTGCTCGCCAAGCACAGCCTGACAGACCTGGCGGTCAAGGCGAAGGGCGATCTTGAAGTCGATCAGCATCACACGGTCGAGGACGTGGGGATTTGCCTGGGTCAGGCGCTCGAACAGGCGTTGGGCGACAAGGCGGGCATTCGCCGCTATGGGTCGGCGACGCTGCCGATGGACGAGACGCTGGCGACCGTCGCGCTCGACTTGAGCGGCCGCGCGGCGTTCGTTTGGAACGTGACGATGCCGACCGAGAAGATCGGCAACTTCGACGCCGAGCTTGTCGAGGAATTCTGGCGCGCCGCGACGAACGCGGCCCGCATGAACTTTCACGTGCTCTTACACTACGGCCGCAACGGCCATCACGTCGCCGAGGCGATCTTCAAGGCCGCCGCCCGCGCCCTGGGCGCCGCCGTCGAGCGCGACCCACGGGTCAAAGGCGTGCCCTCCACGAAGGGGAAGCTCTGATAGAGGGGCGGACGGGCCGTCCGCGCTCCAGTCAGTCCGTCAGACCTACCACGTATCCGAACCGCTTGCGGAACTGTTCGGGCGTCATGCCGACGACCTTGGCGAGCCGTTCGAGTTGAGCTGGGCTCTCGAAGTCTTCTCGCTCGAGCCGGATCATGTAGCGGCGGGCCGACTCATAGCTCTCGGCATAGACGTTCACGCGGCGGACCTGCATGCGCTTGGTCGTCGGGTCGATCATCGTGTCGAACGGCAACGGTTCCATGCGGCCCTGCACGAAGCTGATCACCGCGCCGTACTGCAGCGACTTCTCCGAGCGCAGGAACTTGACCGCGCCGTAGCCCAGATCGCGGGTGTACTCGGCGTCGAACGGAATCGGCTCGGCCGAGCGCAGTTCGTAGCCAAGCACCTTCATGATGAACGTGGTGCGAAGGCCCATCTGTTCCAGTTGCGGTTGCAACCGATCGCGCACGATGCGATGGAATTCGATCTCGCCGAGTCGAATGTGTCCGTGCGGGTCGCGATCGAGCCGGCCGTATTGGCGGATGTTCTCGGCGCCGAGCGCGTCGAGCAGTCCTTTGTCGCCGATCGATTCGATCAGGCCTTCGGCCAGCACAACAACGCCGTAGTGCGCGTTCTGGCTCTTGCGCTTGATGATCGCGCCCATGATCACGTCGCAGACCAGATCGACGGTGACTTTCTGGTTGCGGAACTCTTCGGGGATGATCGTGATCGTCGCGGCGCTGGCCTTGCCGATGCCGAGGGCCAGGTGTCCGGCCGCACGGCCCATGCTGACGATCAGGTACCAGCGCGAAGTCGTTTTGGCGTCTTCGGCCAGATTGCGCAGCAGTTGCGTGCCGTAGTGGCGAGCAGTCTCGAAACCAAACGTCGGGGTCGAGCCGGGCAGGGGCAGGTCGTTGTCGATCGTCTTGGGCACGTGCGCGACGCGGATCGACCCGGCGGCGTGACGGTAGACCTGGCTCGCGGTGTAGCCCGTGTCGTCGCCGCCGATGGTCACCAGCGCATTAACCTGCAGGCGGTGGAGCACGTCGTGCAGATTGGTCATCTGTTCTTCGGACTTGGTCGGGTTCGCGCGCGACGTGCCGAGTATCGAACCGCCCTTGATGTGGATGCCGCTCACGTCGTCGATGTCGAGAGGCTGCCATTGGGTGGCGTCGCCTTCGGCCAGCCACTTGTAGCCGTCGCGAAAACCGATCACTTCCATTCCCTGATTGCGAGCCTCGATGGTGGCCGCGCTAATCACGCCGTTGATGCCGGGGGCGGGGCCGCCGCCGACCAGGATGCCTAGTTTGCCAGTTGGTTTGTGCGTCATGGGGCCTCCACGCTCTCAGTCGCTTGATCACTTGCTCATTAGATGACGTTCAATGAACGTCGTGTCGACTTGCCCGTCGACGAAACTCGAATGCTCGAAGATGCGTCGTAGCAGGGGTATCGTGGTCTTGATGCCCTCGACGTGGAACTCTTCGAGCGCCCGCCGCATGCACGCGATGGCCTCGACGCGCGTCGGTTGATGCACGATTAGTTTAGCGACCATCGAGTCGTAAGTCGGCGGCACGTTGTACCCGGCACAAGCGTGCGTATCGACGCGGACGCCGCGGCCGCCGGGCTGACGCCAGCCGGTGATGCGCCCGGGCGATGGCCGAAAGTTCGCTGCCGGGTCTTCGGCGTTGATGCGGCACTCAATCGACGCGCCCTGGTTCCGGATGTCGTCTTGCTGGAACGGCAGCCGATCGCCCGCAGCGATGCGAATCTGCCACTTCACCAGGTCCAGGCCGGTGACCTGCTCGGTGACCGGGTGTTCCACCTGAAGACGCGCGTTGACCTCGATGAAGTAGAAGTTCTGTTGCTTGTCCACCAGGAACTCGCAGGTCCCCGCGTTGTTGTAGCCGGCGGTCTGGGCCAGTCGGACGGCCGACTCGCATATCGCCTGGCGCACGTCGGGCCTTAGCGCGGGCGCGGGCGTTTCTTCGACGAGTTTCTGGTGCCGCCGCTGCATCGAGCAGTCGCGCTCGCCCAAGTGCAACATGTTGCCGTAGTGATCGCCGAGCAACTGCACCTCGACGTGCCGCGGCTGTTCCAAATATTTTTCGAGGTATACCGACGAGTCCTTGAACGCGGCTTGGGCCTCGGCGCGAGCCTGCTGCAGTCCGGTCTGCAGCGAGATGTCGTTGTGGGCGACTCGCATACCCTTGCCGCCGCCGCCCGCCGCCGCCTTGATCAGAACGGGGTAACCGATCTCGCCGGCAAGCTTCAGTGCCTCTTTGTCGTCGGTGATGGGGCCGGGACTGCCGGGCACGCAGGGCACTCCCGCGGCGCGAGCCACCTCGCGAGCTTCGGTCTTGTTGCCCAATTTCAGCATCGCCGCTTCGGGCGGCCCGATGAACTCGATCTTGCACGACCGACAAACTTCGGCGAAATGCGGGTTCTCAGATAGGAAACCGAAGCCCGGATGGATCGCCTGCACGTCGGCAACTTCGGCCGCGGCAATGATCCGCTTGATGTCGAGGTAGCTGTCTCGGCTCACCGCGGGTCCGATGCAAAAGGCATCGTCGGCGAGCGACAGATACGGCGCGTCGCGGTCGGCTTCGCTGTACACCGCAACCACCTCGATGCCCATCTCCTTACACGTCCGAATCACGCGCAGGGCAATCTCACCGCGATTGGCAACCAGAATGCGTTGAAACATGGGGAGAAGTCTCAAATCTCAAGCACCAAATCTCAAACAAATCTCAAACACCAACAACAATCTCCTGTCGCGGGGTTGAGCTTTGAGCATTGGTGCTTGTTTGTGATTTGGTGTTTGTGATTTGGAGCTTTTGGTTCTACCCAGCGGGGTCCACACGAAACAGCGGCTGGCCATACTCGACGGGCTGGGCGTTCTCGACCAGGACGGCGACGATCTTGCCGCGAACCTCAGCCGGGATCTCATTGAACACCTTCATGGCCTCGACCAGACAGACGATGGTGTCTGCCTCGACATGTGCTCCGACCTGGACAAACGGCTGGGCGTCGGGAGCACTCGAACGGTAGAACGTGCCGACCATGGGACTCTTAATCTCGATGAACTTGCCCGCGGCATCCGGCTCGGCCCGCTTCGGCTCAGCGGCGGGCGACGGTGCCACGAAACTCGGGGGCTGGATCGCAGGTGCCACCTGCGCGGGTGCCGACACGACCGGGACCACATCGGCGCCGCGCTTCCTGAGACGAACCTGGCGATCGGCCTGCTTGATGTCGATCTCGGCCAGATCGTTGTCGTTCATCAACTTGATGAGTTGACGGAGCACATCCGTATCAAATGCCTCAGCAGGCCCGCTTGGTTTCTTAGCCATCCATAGGTCTCCATCGAAACGATGATTGGCTCCGAAGGGTTTCCAGGAAACCAGCTCGGGGGGTCGGCCGATCCTGAACTATGCCGCCTACGCGACCAATACCGACTCAATTCCCTTGGGCAAGGCGGAGAGTACCTCGCAGCCGTCGGGGGTAACCAAGACGTCGTCTTCGATCCGGACCCCACCCCAGCCTCGCAGATAGACGCCGGGTTCCACGGTCACGACCATTCCAGGTTGTAGGATCGCATCTGACTTCGTCTTAAGTCCTGGTGCCTCGTGGACTTCCATCCCCAGGCCGTGTCCCGTGCTGTGGGTAAACAGTCGGCCGAATCCCGACTGTTCGATCGATCGGCGTGCCGCACTGTCTACGGCCTTCGCCCAGACTCCCGGTCGTATCTTGCTGATCGCTTGCTGTTGGGCCTTCAACACAACCTTATACACGGCTTCAAGTTTGGCCGGGATTCTATTGAGCACCAAGACCCGCGTCAAGTCGCTCTTGTAGTGCCGACCGGCGGCTCCCCAGTCGACGAGCAGTGGCGATCCATCGGTCAACCGCGCGGAACCTGGCCGCGCGTGGGCCATCGCGGCTCGCGGGCCCACCGCAACGATGGTCTCGAACGAAGTGCGTTCGGCGCCAGCCTGACGGACCAGCAGTTCCAGCCGGTCGGCGATTTCCTTCTCGGTGTCGCCCGGTCGGATGGTCGCCCGCAGCCGGATGAATGCCGTCTCGGCGAACCCGATCGCCTCGCGGATGGCCGCCACCTCATCGGCATCCTTGATCATGCGCAGCGTTTCGACCGCTCCACCCCAACCGACCAGGCTGACCTTGGGCAGTGCCTTGGCGACATCGGCCAACTCAGCCACGGTCATGGCCGTGGCTTCATATGCCAGCCGCCGGATTCGCATCCGGCCGATCACCTTGGCCAGAGCGTCGGCCATCGGCACACCTGTGGTGCGACGAATCGAGGTGTCGAGGCCGGGACATTCCTCGGCAATCTGAGTGGTGAACCGACCGTCGCTCACCAGTACCACCTTGTCGCGGCCGAGCACGAGGTAGCTGGAGTCGCCGGAAAACCCGGTCAAGTACGTAACATTTTGGGGCTTCGAGACAACGATCGCGTCGACCCCGTCTGTGAAGAGGCGAGTCTTGAGCCGGTCCCGACGTTCTTCGCTACGGCTCATGGCGTGCTCGACGGCGGTGCTGCGGCGGGGGCCGGGGCGCGTTCGGGGGCCTCGAAGTTGACCCGCTTGTGGCTGCCGTCGCAGAACGGCCGATTCGCCGACTGCCCGCAGCGGCACAACGCTACGGGCGGCTTGTTCGCCGGCACCGCGAACTCGTTGCCCAAGTGGTCCACGATCTTCACGGGCGACGATACGACGAGTGGCCCGTTCTCTCGAACCGTGATCAAAGGTGCATCCATGTCAGCTCCTATAGAATGGAAGAACCGGGGTCGGCCCGGATTATGACCGGAAGCCGCGGCGGGTCCAAGCCCTCAGTTGGTCTTGCCGCAAAACGGCCAATCGGCGACATATCCACCGTGGCAGCCCCTCTCCCACGGAACACGCACCCATGACGGAGTTCGATGAGTCTGGCGATCCGTCGGTGCCGTCGCCCCACGTGCCGGTGATGTTGCGGGAGGTGCTGGAGTACCTTGCTCCGCAACCTGGACAGGTGATCGTCGACAGCACGTTGGGCGCCGGCGGGCACAGCCGCGAGATCGCGCGGCAGATCGGGGCGAGCGGGTTGCTGATCGGAGTCGATCGCGATCCGGCGATGATCGAGCTTGCTCGCGACCGCGTCGTCGGATCACAGGTCGTGTTCGCCGAGGCGAACTTCGCCGACCTGCGCCGTGTGTTGAGCGAGGTCGGGGTAGATCGAGTCGACGCGGTGCTACTGGACCTGGGCGTGTCGTCGGTTCAGATCGACACGGCCGAGCGCGGCTTCAGTTTTTCGCGGTCCGGACCGCTCGACATGCGGATGAATCCGCGCGAGGGCGAGCCGGCCGCTCGGCTTGTCAACCGACTGCGGGCCGAGAGTCTGGCCGACATCATCTTTCAGTATGGAGAGGAACGCTACAGTCGGCGCATCGCCGCGGCCATCGTCGACGCGCGGCGGCGCCGGCCGATCGAAACAACGGGCGAACTGGCCGAGGTGGTTCGCCGCGCCGTCCCTCGCGGCCGGCACGAGCGGATTGATCCGGCGACGCGCACGTTTCAGGCGTTGCGAATCGCCGTGAACGACGAACTCGATAGCCTCAAGAGCGGTTTGGCCGCGCTGCCGGCGTGCCTCAAGCCGCAGGGCAGGGCAGTGGTTATCAGCTTTCACTCACTGGAGGATCGCATCGTGAAGCAGACCTTTCGCGACCGCGATCGCTGGGAACTGCTCTGCAAGAAGCCGATCGTTCCGAGCGACGACGAGATCGAAAAAAACCCGCGGTCGAGGAGCGCGAAACTGCGCACGGCGCGAGTACGTTGATGGTCAATGGTCAATCGTTGATTGACCATTAACCCTCAACCAAGCGAGCTTTGGAGTGCGGTGGCTGGACACCGCTTTGGATTGCTTGAGTTTTTCGCGAGGACCGATCCAAAGCGGTGTCAAGCACTCCAAGGCGCTCGGCCACGATGAATCGTCGTCGATTCGAGATTGGCCGAACGGACCTCGCTTGTTTGAGGATTAGCTGAAAGGAGTCCGGCTGTGTCACGTGACGCTAAGGTCGGTTTGGTCATCGTGTTCACCTTCGTGTTCCTGCTTGGCACGATCCTGATCCATCGGCTGGAATCGACCATGGCCGGCGGCTCACAGGCCGATCCCAACACAGGCGCGGTCGCCGTGGACGAGCGTGGCGGGGCCGTCGGCGCCGAAGGTGAACCGGTCGGGGCTGATGTCGCCGAAGCGAGTGCCACGACGGTCGATGCCGGACCCGGCGAGCCACTTCCGATACGAAGCGGCGGCCGGAGCCGCGGATCACTGAGCAATGCAGGGTTCCCGACCGCGTCGAACTCGATCGTTCAGTCGTCGGGCACTCGCACGGCCCAGGCCACGGGCGAAGAAGTCGCCGCCGGCTCGCACGGCGCTGACATCGTGTTCGCCGAGCCAAGCGGCGACGCCCAAGGCGCGATCGTCGTCGACCCGCCCCAGCAAGCTCAGCCGCGCCCTATTCGCGGCCAACCCCGACGTTCGCCCACAACGACCGCCGCGCTCGAACCGGGACCTTCGACCACGACGAACGGTCGCCCCAGTCCACTACTCGAAGTCGGCGGCGGAACCGAACAAGTGCGACGTGACGTGATCAAGTTCGCCCCGACTCAGGGCGACCCTGACACTGAACAGGATACCGCGTCGGCCGCTGAGGAGCCTGCTGCTAGGCCGACTGGGCCGCCGAGTTCCACGGACGAAATGACCGCGATGGATGGCGCGCCCGACTCAGAAGCCAACACTGAAACGACCGAACCATTCGCTGCCTCGCCGTCGCCGCAGCGGCCCATCGGTTCGGCTCGCACGAATCCGCGTGAATTGCCGGAACCGATCATCGAATCGGTTGACGAGGGCGATTCCGCTGTGGCGGCCCCGCGCACCAGCCCGACGCAGGGCATGATCGCATCGCCGCGAGCCAATCAACCTCGCGAACTTCCGGACAACGTCGCCGTCCCACGTCGGTCGAGCGGCACGGCTGTCCGCCAGGATCGGACCTATGTCGTCAAATCGGGCGACAGCTACTGGTCCATATCCGCAAAATCCTACGGCAGCGGAAAACACTTTCGCGCGTTGGAACAATACAACCTAGACCGAGTCGACTCGCCCGCCGCGGCCGGCAGGCCCCTGCGTCCAGGCGACGTCGTGCTGATCCCCGATGTCGAAGTACTCCGATCGACGCCCGCAGGGTCGATCCGTGCTGCGGAAAACCCCGGACCCAGACCATCGCCCACCGTGGCCGACAGTGAACCCGAACCTGCCGCCACGCCCGAATCCTATCGCGTTCGCGATGGCGACTCACTTGTCAGCATTTCCAAGCGGATGTTTGGCACGTCGAAGCGATGGGAGGAGATTTACTGGTTGAATCAGGACAAACTGCCTGACCCGCACCAACTGAAAGTCGGAATGGAACTGCGCCTGCCCCCTGCCAAGGCCGAGGAAAAGGTCGCGGACCGGCCCACCTTCAGACGATGACAGGGCCGGAGGAACGGCCCATGCGGTTGCATCGTGCGCTCGTGGTACTTGGCCTGATCGTGGCCACCGGCATCGGCATGATCTGGGCCGAGAGCCAGAACCTCCGACTCCGCCAGAAGCTGAGCGAACTGCACCGCCGACGCGAATTGCTCGCCGAGGAACAAGCCCGCCTGCGACTCGCCGTCAGCCGATTCGCCGCCCCCGCAGCCGTGATACAAAGCGCTCAGACGGGCGAGGCGGCCGACACGGACCCCCATGAACGACTCTCTCGATGATTCGTCGCCCGTTTCGCTCCGCACCCGCAACATGCTCGTCAGCGGCGTCCTTGTCCTAGCGCTCACCGCCCTGGCCGCGCGACTCGTCAGCCTGCAAGCATTCGCTCACACGCGACTCGACGAACGAGCACTGCGACAACACGGCCGAGTCGAGACGCTGGCCGCACGGCCCGGCGACATCGTCGATGCGCGCGGTCGACTGCTCGCCAGTTCGGTCGACGCATCCAGCGTGTTCGTCGACCCAGCGGCCATCATCGAGCAGCAGCGGCCCGAAGTCGCTGCGTCGCTCGCCGTGGCACTCGACCTGGACGCCGGCGAGTTGAGAAATCGAATCGAATCGAACGCGCAGCGACGGTTCCTCTGGATCAAGCGGCGCCTCACTGAGTCCGAAGCTCGGGCCGTGCGCGACCTCAAATGGCCCGCGCATTGGGTCGGCCTCCGCGTCGAAACACAGCGGTGCTATCCGCAGGGGCGGCTGGCCAGCCACGTGCTCGGCATCCGCGACATCGACGGCACGCCACGCGACGGCATCGAACGGGTCTTCGATCCGGTTCTGCGCGGCCGCGACGGGCAGCGAGTCGTCGCCCACGATGCCCGCGGAAAGACGCTGGCCGTCTTCGAACACCTCACCGAACTGCCTCAGAGCGGATCGAACGTGGTGCTGACGATCGACAGCGCGATTCAAGCATACGTCGAAGACGCGCTCGGTCGCGTGGTCGAACAGTGGCGGCCCGCGAGCGCCACGGCGATCGTCATGGATCCACGCACTGGCGAGTTGCTTGCGCTAGCCAACCGACCAGCGTTCGATCTCGACGACCCGTCGACCGCGACGCCCGACGCCTGGGTGAATCGCGCCGCCGGCGACAGCTACGAACCCGGCTCGACGTTCAAGCCATTCGTCATGGCCGCGGCGATCGACTGGGGACTGGTCAATCCCGCGGAAACGATTGATTGCCACGGCGGCGTGTACCGCATGGGACCGCGCCTGTTGCACAGCCACCACCCGAACGGGCCGCTCAGCGTGCCCGACGTGATGATCCGCTCCGACAACATCGGCATGGCGATCATCGGCGAGCGGATGACCAACGCCGGACTGTTCCGCGCGGTCGAGTCGTTTGGGTTCGGACGCCCGACCGGCGTCGAGTTGCCGGGCGAGTCGGCCGGCGTCGTGCGTCCGCTGCGCGAGTGGACCGACTTCTACTCGACCGGCTCAGTGCCGATCGGCCAGGAACTCGCGACCACGCCGATCCAACTCATCACGGCTTTTTGTGCGCTGGCGAACGGCGGCAACCTGTTACGTCCGCGCGTCATCCGCGCGGTCGTCGGCGCCGACGGCAAGCGGCTTCAGGTCTTCGACAAGCCTGAACTTGTGGGTCGCCCGGTGTCGACGTCCACCGCGCGTTTCATGGTCGAAACCGTTCTACGCGGAGTCGTCGAGCACGGCACCGGCCGACGCGCGCAGCTCGCCAACTACACCGTGTTCGGCAAGACGGGCACGGCCCAGAAACAAGCCGAGACTGGCGGCTACACACCCGGCCGGCACGTCAGCTCGTTCATCGCCGGCGCTCCGGCCAGCGATCCGGAGGTCGTGGTCCTCGTCGTGGTCAACGATCCCTCCGTCGGCAAGGACCACTACGGCGGCGAAGTTGCCGCCCCGGCTGTGGCGGAGATATTACAGAAGACGCTGGGCTATCTGCACGTGCCTCCGGACCTCGACACACCCGCCCGCGTTCGTGTCGAACCAGCGACGAGGGCCGCCATTCTTGACTAACCGCCAGCCGACTGGCTCGTAAGTCCGCCCGCAGCGGCCGAGAAAAAACTTGGCGCGACTTGAGTTCTGAAAGGTTGCGTTAATCTCTGCACGTGTCGCGTAGTCAGGTACAGGTAGGGTACTGCCTGTGAAGGAGCGACCGCATTCGTCACGGCATATTGATACTCTTGATCGGCGCCATTGGCTGTGGGCAAGGGACGGCGTCGCCGAAATCAGGGAGCGCGGGAAAACGGCCCGCGGAGACTGCGCGCACGGGTCAGCCGGACGGCGCACCGGCCGCGACCACGGGGACGGAAGCCGGCGACCAACAATCGAACCTGCGCAGGCCGACAGCGCCGGAATACGAAGTCCAAGACGGCCGGCTGGTGCGCGTGCTGGCCATCGACGGCGGCGGAATTCGCGGCGTGATTCCGGCTCGCATCATCTGGGAGATCGAGAGTCGCACCGGTCGCCACGCCGCCGAACTGTTTGATGTGATTGCGGGCACGTCCACGGGCGGCATCATCACGCTCGGCCTGGCTCTGCCTGGCGCCGACGGCAAACCGCTCTACCGGGCCAACCAACTGGGCGATTTTTACGCGAAGGACGGCTCGCGCATCTTCAGCCGCACCAAGCTGTACGCGGTCGAGTCGGCCGACGGGCTGAGCCGTCCCAAGTACACGGCCGAATCACTCGAAGATTGGCTCGCCGAGAAGTTTCAACAGGCGCAGCTCAAAGATGCCGTGTGCGACGTGCTGGTAACGAGCTACGACATCGAGCGGCGGCGCGTCCATTTCTTCAACAGTTGGGATGCACGGGATCGGCCCGACCAAAACTACTTCATGCGCGACGTGGCCCGAGCGACCTCGGCCGCGCCGATTTTTTTCCCGCCTGCCCTGATTGCGAGCGTTGCCGGCCCGCCGAAGTTCGCCCTGGTGGACGGCGGCGTGGCGGCCAACGACCCGGCAATGTGCGGCTTCGTCGAGACGCGTAGACGGCATCGGGCAGCGAAGATCATGGTCGTGTCGGTCGGCACCGGCGACGGCGAATCGCCGATTCCGTACGACAGCGCGGTGAACTGGGGCGCGGCCGAATGGGCGTTCAACGTGTTAGACGTGGTCTGGGACGGATCGACCCAGGCGACCGACGAGCACCTGCGTGAGCTTCTGCCCGACGACGCGGATGGTCCGCGCTACTATCGCCTGCAGCCGCCACTCGGCGAGGTCAGCTCAAAAATGGACGACGCATCCCCGGAACACATCGAGGCGCTCGACCGGCTGACCGACGATTACATCGCGAAGAATGACTCGGTGATCCAGAAACTGTGCGACCGCTTGGTGCGACGTTCTGAAGGAGGAAAAGCGCCATGAACCGCAGCAGCATGATCGTGGGTTTGAGTTTCGCTCTGATCGTTGGCTGCTCGAAGCCTCCGGCGGCGTCGCCGGGCGGCGGCGGCTCAAAGACTCCGCCAGTCGACACGGGCGGCACAGGCGGCGGCCCGGGCGGCGCGACAGCCGCGAAACTGATCGACTTCGAGAATGGATTGTCGCGCGACGACCGCGAGGCGTTCTATCACATCGCCGAAGGCAGCGAGGTCTTTCCGCTGCATTGGCTGCACGCGATCGACAACGTTCACACGGGCAAACGGTTCCTGGCTGATGTCGAACGATTCGGACTGATTCCCGACCCCGACAACCCCGACGGCCTGCCGATCGGTCTCACGGGCGCCGAGGCGCGCGGTCTGACCATTCTGGGCCGCATGGTAGGAGTGAACTGTGCGGCCTGCCACGTCGGCTAGGTTTCGTACCGCGGCTCGGCGATCCGATTGGACGGCGGACCGAACATGTTCGACGCGCGCAAGTTCTTCACGGAGCTGGCGGACTCGACTCAGGCCACGTTCGAGCATCCGTCGAAACTGCTCGCGTTCCTCGCCCGGCTCGAGTGGGACGACTCGCGCGGCGACGACTCGGACGCGCGGCGAGACTCGCGCGAGCTGACGGCCAAACTTGCCAGCGGGCCGAGCAAGCTGCACGAGAAACTCCTGCCGCACATCGGCGACCTGATCGCGAAAGAGAAAGAGCGGGCGCCGAACGAGCTGCTCAGCGCGCTCAAGTCGGCCCGGGCCGAAGCCCACGAGCTGCGCACCAAGCTGCTCGGCGATTTCAAACTGCCCGAACCGCTTCACGAGCTGGGCGAGATCAACGACGCGATCGAAAGCGTGGCCAAGCGAGTCGGCTCAAAGACCGCGATCAAGCAGACGATGGAAGACATCGCGATCGAGGTTCGGCTGCTGCACGCGCGGGCCGAGTTCCTGAAACGGTTGGCGTTCTTGGGCGGGGCCGACATCACTGATGGCGGGCCGGGCCGGGTCGATGCCTTCGGCACGGCGCGCTACTGGCTGTTCGATCCGAACTACAAGCCGAACACGCCGGTGAGCTACCCGGCGATCTTCGGCTTCGAGCAAATCTACTGGCTGCACTACGACGGCAACACGACGTCGGTGATCGAACGAAACATCGGCCAGGCGCTGGGCCTCGGCGCGGTCTTCGAGCCGGAGACTTTTTCGTCCACGGTGATCCCGCAGAACTTGAATCGCCTCGAAGTGCTCGCGGCGAAGATCACGCCGCCGGCCTGGCCCGAAAAGTTGTTTGGCAAGACCGATGCGAACATGGCGGCCCGCGGCAAGACGCTGTTCGATTCGCACTGCGTCAAGTGCCATCCGCCAATCGAGCCGGGCAAGATGGCCGAGGACCTGCTGTTCCCACTCGACGAGGTCGGCACCGACCCCGACCGGGCCGTGACGTTCACCGCGACCCTACCCGACGGCAAGCCCTACATGGACAGCCTGCGCGACGCCCTGGCCGCGCTCAAGAAGCGGGCGTACGAAGAGGACAAGATCACGCCCGAGCAACAGGCCGCGTTCGAACGCGGGCGGCCGGTCGAGTGGCGAGCCAGCGGCCAGTACGCCGGCCGGCCGCTCCGCGCGATCTGGGCCAGCGCCCCGTATCTGCACAACGCCTCGGTGCCGACGCTCTACGATCTGCTCGTGCCGCCCGACAAGCGCCCGGCGACGTTCCCGTTGGGCCACCGCGAATACGATCCGAAAAAAGTCGGCTACACGACCGAAGTGAGCGGCACGCCGATCTTCACGTTCGATATCACCAAGCCGGGCAACTCAAACGTCGGCCACACGTACGGCACGGAGTTGCCGGAGTCGGATCGCATGGACCTGATCGAGTTTTTGAAAACACTTTGAGCAGGAGAGCCTTCGATGGGCCTGACGGGCACACTGTCCAAGCAGAACTTTGGTTTCTCGGTCCCGGCCGATGCACCGCTCTATTATCCGCTGCCGATCGTCTACAAGGACGTTCGGATGATGCTGTTCGACTATCTGACCGACGCGGCGGCCGCGGCGGCGCTGCTGCCCGCGCCGCTCGCGCTGCCAGACATCCCCGGCCAGCCGAATCTGGCGCCGGTGAAGATGCTGTTCGCCGAATACCCCTGGACCTCGCTCGGTCCGTACAACGAGGTCGCTCAGGCGGTCCCGTGCCTGTACAAGGGCCAGCCGTTCTTGTACGCCGTACGACTGCACGTCACGGCCGACACGGCGATGGCGGCGGGCCGCGAGATCGCCGGCTTCCCGAAAAAGCTGGGACACATCGAGTTCGTCAATCAGGAGTCGTACTTCTGCAGTTTGGAACGGCCGCGCGGGATGCGAATCTGTACCGGCACGCTGTATCCGGTCTCGCCGCTGCTGACGATTCCGCTGCCCGCGAATCAGCAGGTCACATTGCCGCCGCCGTTCCACATGACGGTGCCGCTGCCGCCTCCCGGGCCGCAACCGACACCGGTCGTGCTGCCGTTCATCTCGCTGCGCGTCATCCCCAACCCGGTGCACGGTGCGCCGCCGTCGATCGCACAACTCGTCGAGACCATGTGGCTGCTCGATCGCGGTGAAATCTGGGCCGGCGCCGGATCGTGCCAACTTACCGGTGCGTCCAGCCTCGATCCTTACCACAAGTTGCCCGTGGTCGCGCCGGTCGATTGCCTTCTGTATCGCGGCGACATGCAGATCGCGGCGAATGCATCGGTGCTGACGGACTTGTGAGATCAGACTCATGACCCATCGCCACTTCTGCGCCGTGCGGACAAACCGAGCGGTGGTGAGGCTCGCGTTCTCGCTCGCCGCGTTGGTCGTGATTGGCGGTTGTTCGGCCAAGCCGTCACCGCCCCCCGGTCCGGCGCCGCCAGGCCGCGGTCGCGACCGCGAGCCGATCCCGACTGCTCAGCGAACTCGTTGCGGCCGAACCGCTCGCGACTGCCGGAGCCGCCGAGAAGGCGTTCGTCGAACACCTCACGGCAATCATCGACAAGGAACTTGAACGATCGCCGACCGAGCCGGCCCGCTTCTCGCTGAAACAAAGTCTCGGGCAAGCCGGTCACGACGTGACGTCGCTGGTCGGCGAGATCGCACACGGCGATCTCGGCGACATCCTGAAGAAAGAGGCGGGCAAGGTGTTCTCGAAGATCGAGGACCACGAGGCGGCCGTGCGCGACGCGATCGAGCACGCGGTGGTGCAAGTGCGACTTCTCAAGGCCCGCGTGGAGTTGTTGAAGAAGATGAAGTCGCTCCAAAGTCTGGCGACGACCGAAGCCGGACCCGGCCGGGCCGACGACTTCGCCACGGCACGCAACACGCTCTTCGACGAGCAGTTCGCGATCGCCGCGACCGCGCCGTGCAGCATTCCGCCGCTCTGGAACACAACGGCCATGACCTGGACCGACTGGGACGGCAACACCACGTCGGCGATGGGCCGCAGCATGGCCACGGCCTTGGCGGGCGGAGCGTCGTTCGACCCGGAGACGTACATCTCCACCGTGTCGCCGCGCAACCTGTACGAGTTCGAGAAACTGGTCGCGAAGATTCAACCGCCGGTTTGGCCTGGCGACACCTTCGGACCGATCGACAAGGACAAGTCCGCTCGCGGCGCCGCGCTGTTTGGGCAGCACTGTGCGAAGTGCCACGTGACGGGTTCCGGCCCGCCCCCCGACCTGTTGTACGATCTCGATCAGCTTGGCACCGATCCGGCTCGTGCCGAGAACTTCGCCACGAACCTGGGCGATCGTCGGTTCGCCGACGCGCTGCGCGACGTCGTCGGCAAGTATCTGGATCGAGCCTACAAGGAGTTTGGCGTCAGCGAGCAAGAGGCGAATCAGATGGAGGCCGGCCACCCGAACCAGTGGCGGCCGACGCGCAAGTACGCCTCGCGCCCGCTCGTCGCTGTGTGGGCGACGGCCCCGTACCTGCACAACGGCTCGGTCCCGACGCTGGACGACCTGCTGCGTCCCTCCGTCGGGCGGCCCAAGTCGTTCGCGGTCGGCCACGGCGAGTTTGACCCGGTCAAAGTTGGTCTCGCGGCGGGCGATGCGGGCGCCGGCTTCGTGTTCGACACGTCGAAGCCGGGGAATCCCAACGCGGGCCATGAATTCGGAACGGACCTGCCGAGCAACGACCGCAAAGCAATCACCGAGTTTCTGAAAGCACGCTAATTAGAACTTGAGCGTGTACTTCACGTGTAGCCGGTGATCCATGACGTCGTTGTGCGGAGTGACCGGTGTCTCGTAGGCGATCGCCAATTCGCTGTTGTCGCATCGCCAGAAGCTCGCGCCGACCGCGAGCGTCACAATGCTGTGGCCGCCGATGCCGTCCGTTCCAACGTTCACCAGTCCGTCGCCCTCACCGAACGCCTCCGGAATCCCGTAATTGCATTCGGCGCTCGTTTAACCCGCAGCCGCAGGCGAGGTCGGCATTGTGCGAACTGCACGGATCAAACACGACCTCGCCTGCGGCTGCGGGTTAAACGAGCGAAGCGCAGCTACGGAAATGCACCCCACCAAAATGGTTGCTGGACAGTCATCGGCTGATTATGCTCCACCCGGCCAATACTGACGCGTAGCCCGAAGCGCCAGCGAGGGACCGCCCATTCTCGCTTGCGCTGCTACAGTGTCGCGCCAGTCGAACGTCTCAGCTTTGGCCGCGAGAGGCCAACATTAGACCCGCGCAGGCGGCCTCTACTTCGGCCAGTAGCTCGCCGCCGGCCCTCGGAAGAGATGCCGCCGGAGTCCGTTTCATGCACGACCCAGGGTCCAGCCAACCCAACTCACTCCCCGGGACACAGCCAAAAACCACCGCGGCTGACAGCGATTCGGCAGCCAGCTCGCTGGCCCAGCCGCAAACGATGCAAGAGACGATGGACTTCACGCCTCAGCCAGCGGAGCCGGTTGGCGAGCAGCCGCCGGCGACCGAAGCCCCTCGGTCGCCTTCCGAGTTGCCCGCCGCCTTTGGCCGCTATGCGGTTCGCAGCGTGCTCGGACAGGGCGGCTTCGGCACGGTGTATCTCGGCCACGACTCGCAACTGGATCGTCCGGTGGCGATCAAGGTGCTGCGCGGTGGAAAGGAGACGCCGGCAGGTGAGACCGAACGGTTTCTGCAAGAGGCGCGGCGCGTCGCGCGGCTGCGGCACGTCGGGTACGCATCCAGCCTGATGCCAGCCCGAAACGGCGACTGAAATAAACGCGGGTCGGTTGCCGTGACGCAATTCCATCGCAGTGTGTTCAGGTAGGCCGCAAATAGCTTCGGCGGGCTGGGCAAAACGATTGAGGCGGGACTCATTGCCCGCGAGTTGCTGCTCCGCAAGAAGGTCCGCGAGATTGTAGTTTCCTGCCCGCCGTCAATGCTGCTTCAGTGGCAGGAGGAACTCGAATCCCGCTTCGGTCTGACGTTCGAGATCCTCGACAAGGACTACATGAAGCGGGTGCGCCGTGAACGGGGCTTCGGCGTCAATCCGTGGAGCACGCACTCGCGGTTTCTGGTTTCGCACCGGCTGCTGATCGACGAAGTCTACGTCGGTCCGCTTCGCGACTGGCTTGGCACGTTCCGGGGCGCGACGCTGTTCATTTTGGACGAAGCCCACCACGCGGCACCGTCCAGCGGCCAGAAATACGCTATCGACTCGCAGATTACGCGGGCCATTCGGGATTTGCCCCACGCTTCGAGCATCGCCTGTTCCTTTCGGCCACGCCGCACAATGGCCACTCAAATAGTTTCTCCGCCCTGCTGGAAATCCTCGATCCCCAACGCTTCTGTCGTGGCGTTCCGGTAACGGCTAAACATCGCGACGAAGCCGTGGTTCGCCGTCTGAAGGATGATATCCGCGAGATTCAGGGCGGCTTTCCAACACGCGAAGTCGTGCAAATCGACATCGCCGGACTGCCTGAAGACGCCCCGGAGCTGCGATTGGCCAAGCTGCTCGACGAATATCGTGAACTCCGCGAGGAACGACTGAGCAGCGAGACGAAACGCAAGCAGGCTGCCGCCGGCTTGCTGGTCACGGGACTTCAACAGCGCCTGCTCTCTTCTATCGAGGCGTTCGCACGAACGTTGCGGGTGCATCGCAAGACGGTCAAGAAGCACTGGGAGCAAGGCGGCGCGGGCAGCGCCGAGCCGCAAGTTGTCCAGAGCCAGCTTGATCTGCTGGCCGGCTCTGTGGGCAGCGACGACGACCGCGCTGGCTTCTCCGAGGACGAACTCCAAACCGAGGAGGAGGCCCAGATCGAAGCCGTCTCTGCGGCCACGGTCGGCCCGACGGCCGAGCGGTCGGCCAAGGAGTCATTCGCCCAGGAACAAAAGCTCCTCGACGAGATGACCGAGATCGCGGAACAGGCCCGTGACCTGCCCGACGCCCGCGTCAAGGAACTGCTCAAGTGGATTCGGCGGAATATGTGCCCCGATCTCGGCAAGCCGGGCGCCAAGTGGAACGACACGCGAGTCATCATCTTCACCGAATACGACGACACGAAACGGTATCTGAGGCAACAGCTCGAAACGGCGATCACGGACGGCGACCGAGCAGACCAGCGGATTGCGGTCTATCACGGCCCAACACCACCGAAGGAACGCGAGGAAATCAAGCAGGCATTCAACGCGGACCCCAAGAAGCACCCGGTTCGCATCCTGATCGCCACGGACGCGGCCCGCGAGGGCATCAACCTCCAGGCTCATTGCTGGAACCTGTTTCACTTCGACGTGCCGTGGAACCCCAGTCGCATGGAGCAGCGGAATGGCCGCATCGACCGAAAGCTCCAGCCGAAGGACCAGGTCTTCTGCCACTACTTTGTTTACAAGCAACGGCCAGAGGATCGCATCCTTCAAGTGCTGGTCCGCAAGACTCACACGATCAAGAGCGAGCTGGGCAGTCTCGCCCAGGTCATCGATGCTCGACTCGCGAAAACGCTCAGCCAGGGAATTCGCCGCAAGGCCCTCGACCAGCTCGCAACTGAGATCGAATCGGCTGACCTGGAGGCCGAGCACCGCCGAACCGTGGAGGAGGAATTGGAAGCGGCTCGCCAGCGACAGAATACACTGCGTGAACAGATCGACCGTCTGAGGAAATTGCTGGAAGCGTCACAGGAGAGCATCGGGCTTGACGAGGACCACTTCCGTTCCGCCATTTCGTGTGCCTTGGAACTGGTCGGAGCCGAACCGCTGCAATCAACAAGCGGCGGCGAACCCGGTCCCCCGCGTTTCAGCTTCCCCGCGGTCGATCAGCGCCACGGTGCGGACCCGACGTGGGCCGAGACGATGGACACCTTGCGGGCGCCGCGCAAGCGTGATGAAAAATTCTGGGAATGGCGCAGCAACTCGCCCATTCGGCCCGTTGTATTCGAAGACACGGGCACAATGGATGACGACGTAGTCCACCTTCACCTGGAGCATCGTATTGTGCAGCGTCTCCTGGGCCACTTCACTGCTCAGGGATTTGTGCATCATGACCTGTCGCGCGCGTGCCTGGCTCAGACCAAGGATGCGATCCCGCGAGTGATTCTGCTCGGCCGGCTGTGCCTCTACGGACCGGGAGCAGCACGGCTGCACGAAGAACTGATTCCGGTTACGGCCCAGTGGACAGACCCGAAGATACGCAAAGCAGCGCTTCGTCCCTACGGGCGCGAGGCTGAGACCAAAACCCTGAACTTGCTGGAGCAGGCCTTCGTGGACGGCCACGGCCGCACGATCAGCGATACTGTCTTAACGCAACTTCAGGCCGCCGCACCCCGCGACGTGCAAGAGCTTCTCCCCTCCTTGCAGAATCGCGGTGACGAGTACGCCCAGGACGCCGAGGAGCAGCTCAAGAAACGCGGCGAGGCGGAAGC
>DAIOWH010000047.1:8196-10735 GCA_036758585.1 Planctomycetia bacterium | reverse complement strand
GGCGAGGGAGCTGCAGCGACAGGTATTCGAAATGTCGAAGCGGTTTCCCAAGGAGGAAATGTATTCCTTGACCGACCAGTTGCGCCGCGCGTCCAGGTCCATCGGAGCGCAGATCGCTGAGGCCTGGGGAAAGCGTGGCTACGAAAAGCACTTCGTCAGCAAACTCACCGACGCTGATGCCGAGCAATTGGAAACACAGCACTGGATCATCACCGCCGTTGACTGCGGCTACTTGTCACGCGCTGACGGAGAAACCGTTTTTAACCTTTGCAAAGAAATCGGCCGCATGCTGGCCTCGATGATCGAAAGCGCTCCCAGCTTCTGCCGACACAAGGAATAGCCTTCTGCCCACTGGTTACTGAATACTGATTACTGATTACTGATTACTGATTACTCGACCAATGCCCCGCGATCCCGAACAACTTGCTCACTTAGAATGGCTCGGCTACGTGCAGCCGGTCGGTCTGGTTGTTTCGATTCCGGCCCTGCTCGCGGCGCAGGCTCACGTCAACCGAAATATCGCGCCGCCCCATCAGCGATTCCTTGCCTGCCTGCCGCGTGACAAAAGCGAGCAGGTCATCCCGGAGATTCGGGACTTCGCCGATTTCACCCAGGCTGTACTCGGCTGGGAGCCGGGAGATCTCGTGGAGTTGTCAGTTGTCGGTTGTCAGTTGTCAGAGACTCTGCGTGCATTTGAGGTCGTGTTGCCCGAGTACCACGAGACACTTCGACCCAGTTACGTGGTGCGGGACGCTGTTCAAACTGACGGCTGGCACGACCTGGTGGAGTTGTCAGTTGACAGTTCTCAGTTGTCAGAGAAGACGGGGCCGCGCTGCGAGTTTCTGCTCGATTACGAGGACGACGAAGAGGAAGAACCGACAACTGACAACCGACAACTGAGAACTCGGAAAAAGCCGTGGCGCTACCGCTGGCCCGACGAGTTCCGCGACGAAGTGCTCGCCCGTCTGTTGGAGTTGAACAAGCAGCGGGCCGAGCAAGAACGCCTGGCGGGTATCGCGGCCGAGGCTGCGTCGAAACGCCCTGCCGGCGGCACGAAAAAGGCGCCCAAGCCAAAGCGAGGACCGGACACAAGCCCGACCCAGGAAAGGCTGCCGGGTGTGTGATAGAGTCATGGGCAAGTTGAACGCGAGCAGATCCGGGAAGGACATGGCAAAGCCAGAGAAAAAACCGAGTCGCGGTTTGATTCCACGGGATGCGCGGACCGTGCCGTCCGCGCCCGCGGACCGGCTGCTCGGCGACATCCGCAGCCTGATCGAGCAATCGCGCCAGCAGGTCGCCCGGTCCGTGAACACCACGCTGGTCGGACTGTACTGGCACATCGGCAAGCGGATTCGTGAGGATGTGCTGCACGAACAGCGGGCCGAATATGGGGACGAGATTGTTGCGACACTGTCGAAACAATTGGAGGCTGAATATGGTAGGGGTTTTTCGCGCTCCAGTCTCTCGCGGATGGTGAAGTTGGCCGAGTATTTTCCGGACGAACGGATTGTTGCATCACTGATGCAACAATTGAGTTGGACCCACTTCTTGCAGCTACTGCCCATCGAAGACCCGCTCAAGCGCGACTTCTACGCCGAGATGTGCCGCATCGAACGCTGGAGCGTGCGAACGCTGCGACAGAAGATCGACCGGATGCTGTTTGAGCGCACGGCCGTCAGCAAGAAGCCGGAGACGCTGATCGAGCAGGACCTGGCCGCACTGCGCGACGCAGACAAGCTCACGCCCGACATGGTTTTCCGTGATCCGTACTTTCTCGACTTCCTCGGTCTGACCGGCCTCTATGCCGAGAAGGATGTCGAGCAGGCGATCCTGCGCGAGCTGGAAGCGTTCATTCTGGAACTGGGCAGCGACTTCGCATTTCTGGCCCGCCAGACGCGGATCACCGTGGACGGCGAAGACTACTACCTGGACCTCTTGTTCTACCACCGGCGACTGCGGCGGCTCGTGGCCGTTGATCTGAAGCTGGGCCGCTTCCAGGCGGCGGACAAGGGACAGATGGAACTGTACCTGCGCTGGCTGGAACGGAACGAGATGCAACCGGGCGAGGAGCAGCCGCTGGGGCTGATCCTGTGCGCCGACAAGTCCGAGGAGCACGTGGAACTGTTGCGTTTGGACTCCAGCGGCATCCGAGTCGCCCATTACCTGACGGAACTGCCGCCGCGGGAAATCCTGCAGAAGAAACTGCACGAGGCCATCCGGCTGGCCCGGCACCGCCTGGCACAACGGGCGGAAGGGGACCAACCGGCGGGCCAATTACCCGCCCCAGACAATGCACGCCGGCCGAGCCAAACAAAGAAGCCGAAACGGAAGGAATAAGCCGATGACCTCGGTTGAAGTGCGACAACGACTCACGGATGCCCTGCGACTGGATCTGATCGGCCCCGGCGAAGTGCTGGGCCCGGAGAACCGCGTGCTCGGCCAGGCCGATGAAATCCTGCCCCAGCGGCCATCGACATAGTATCTCACCGGCTTCTTGGTGCCGATCGACGCGGAGCCGGAACAAAAGGCCGACGAGCAG
>DAIOWH010000047.1:5617-8096 GCA_036758585.1 Planctomycetia bacterium | reverse complement strand
CTACGCCGAACGTGATGGGTGAGAAAGGAGACGGCAACAACGACTCGGCCCGTGCCCGCACCATTGCCTTCAAGAACGACGACCGCAAGCCGTCCCCCATCCCTCTGGAAACTGCCCGTGGTGCGGTGAAAAGTTCAAGGCCGCGTCGTTTCAGCTTCTACCCAATCCCGACACGCCGAGCGACCTGCGCATTACCTGCGTGAACCGCCGATGCGCCTTCACGCGAGACAACCCACTGCCCATTCTGGCCGTCGATGAGCCGATTTACCGCCGGCTGCCCTGCTTCATGATCGCCACGGTAGACAAATTTGCCGCGATGCCCTGGACCGGCGAGGTCGGGCAGTTCTTCGGCCGCGTCAATCGGTTCGATCAGGATGGATTCTACGGGCCTTGCTCGCCCACCAGAGGGCAACCGCTTCCCGTCGAGCGGCTGCTGCCGCCAGACCTGATCATTCAGGACGAATTGCACCTGATTTCCGGCCCGCTCGGCACGATCGTGGGTCTGTATGAGACCGCTCTGGACGAACTGTGCACCTATGAGCGAGACGGCAAGAACGTTCGGCCGAAGATCGTGGCCTCCACTGCAACCGTTCGCCGCGCCGAAAACCAGATTCGCGCTCTGTTCAATCACCGGCTCGTGGACATCTTCCCGCCGCCAGGACCGGACCGACGCAATTCTTTCTTCGCGGAGGTGCATACCACAGAACAGAGCAATGCTCGGCTGTATCTGGGGATTGCCGCCCAGGGCCGTAGTCCCAAGGTGGTGATGCTGCGGGCGTACCTGGCGCTGCTCGCAGCCGCACAGAAGGCATACCTCGGTGGAGGAAAGAAAGACCCGTCGAATCCCGCCGACCCGTACATGACGGTTCTCGGTTACTTCAACAGCCTGCGTGAGCTTGGAGGCGCCCGACGGTTGATCGAAGACGAAGTGGGCAACCGTGTCGCCGGCTATGGCGGGCGGCGCCGCGTCGGCGAGGCAGACGGATTGTTTATGGACCGCAAGATTGCATACGAAGTCGTTGAACTGACCAGCCGCGTGAGCACAGACAAGGTTGCCGATGCCAAACGCCGGCTTGCTCTGAGCTTCGACAAAAACGACCGTGTAGATGTCGCCATCGCAACGAACATGATCTCGGTCGGCCTGGACATTACTCGACTTGGGCTGATGGTCGTGTTCGGCCAGCCAAAGACCAGTGCCGAGTACATCCAGGCGACCAGCCGAGTTGGCCGCGACCACGAGCGGCCCGGCTTGGTCGTCACCATCCTCAATGTCCACAAACCGCGCGACCGATCCCACTACGAACGCTTCGCCGCTTACCATCAATCGTTCTACCGGGCGGTCGAAGCAACCAGCGTGACGCCATTCTCGCCGCGAGCACTCGACCGCGGGCTTGCCGGCACGCTTGTGGCACTCGCACGTCAGGGACATGGTCCGATGACCCCGCCAGTCGGTGCGCACCAGGTGTTGACCGAACGGGGTCGGCTCGATTTCGTGGTCGATGCCCTCGCCGACCGAGCTGCCGCACATGCGGAGATGCCGACGGACGAAGCCGACCGGCTGCGGCAGCGGCTTCGCGAACGGTCGCTTGACCTGTTCGACGAATGGAGCCGCATTGCGATGGAACTCAGCGAAGTCGGCGGCCGGCTGCAGTATCAGATCGAGGCCGGAGGCGCCCAGCGGCTGCTCTACGAGTTCCTGAACCCGGAGCTAAAGCAGAAGCCGCCGCGATTTCGCAAGTTCCGAGCGAACCGCTCGATGCGTGACGTGGAGCCGAGCGTCAACCTGTGGCTCAAGACTCTTGAGGGCGCGGAAATCGAGGAGGAACTAGAACAATGAGGCCGAGGCGCGGCGCGCGACCACACGGACAAATTCGCCAGAGCCAACTCATCACGACGTTTGGCCCCGGTGCGATGGTAGACCTGCCAAACTACTCGGTCCTGGTCGCGGGGCTTGACGCCTGGTCGGCCGGCGGCGAAGACATCGCCGAACCACGGTTAGCCGAAAAGGTGTGCCGGCTGCTGGCGGTTCCCACCATCCAACTTCGCACGCCGCCGCCAGACCAGGAAGACCCGACGGCTGTACCCACAGGCATCACGGCGTGGCAGTTCCCCGAATGGTTCATTAGCCAGGATGTCAGCACAGGACCAGAGCAGGCTACCGTTCGCTCGCGCATGCTTGTCCACCGCAAGGAGCTAATCAGGGGCAAGTTCATCGACCAGGACAAGAAAAAGCGTGCTGTGGTTCCTATCCGCTTTGTCAGGGCATGTCGAGCCGGGCATATCGGCGACATTGATTGGTACGCGTTCGTGCATGGCGGCAAGACCGAGTGCCGACGCCGACTCTGGATTGACGAGCGAGGAACCAGCGGAGATTTGTCCGAAGTCTATGTCCGCTGCGAGTGTCGCCAAGAACGGAGCATGGCCCAAGCAGCGATCATGAAGAACCAAGCGCTCGGCAACTGCGACGGTGCCCGGCCCT
>DAIOWH010000047.1:0-5517 GCA_036758585.1 Planctomycetia bacterium | reverse complement strand
CACCAAGGAGGGATGCGGTGAGCCAAGCCGGTTGCTGATCCGAACCGCAAGCAACGCATATTTTCCTCAAGTGATGAACGTCATTTCGCTCCCCGACCGCGACGAGTTGGTGAAACAGGCCGTTGACTCGGTGTGGGAATTCGTCTCCGAGGTCGAGGAGGTCGATCAACTCCGCTACGAGCGCCGCAAGGCACGGGTCAACGCCTCCCTGGAGGGTCTGACCGACGAGGAAGTTTTTGGCGAGATTCAGGCCAGACGAAGTGCGGCGTTTTCTCAGCCCAAATCCGTCAAGCAGGCCGAGCTGGAGACCTTGGTTGCAAGCCGCGAGGAGATTGGCGAAGACCGACCCGACGGAAACTTTTTTGCCCGGACACTGCCCCGCGACGCCCTGCCGGAAATTGGATACGGCGTACTGCTCTACACCGGGACCACCGATGCGGAAGGCACGCTCGGCGGGTTGATCCAGGCGGGACGCCGTATCCACGAACACGTTCGCAACGCCCTTGAAATGGGTGAACTCTGTTCCAACGATCCGGTCTGCTCGCAGCACGATCCCCAGAGCCAGCATGAGCACCGGTTCCTGCACGGTGCCGCCTGTCACGGATGCTTGCTCATCGCCGAGACTTCCTGCGAACAGCACAACGACTTTCTCGACCGGGCACTGGTCGTGCCCACGGTTGACAACCTCGGTATCCAGTTCTTTCCCTGGCCGGTCGTATGAGCGAGCAGCTACTCAGGCTTGGTGACCACGACCTGCGTGGCATTGCGACGGCACTTCGGTCGGGCCGGCTCGCCCCGCCGTTCACAACAGTGGCTGTTGGGCGGTATGTTTCAACCGGGCTCGCCGACGGAATCGCTGCCGAACTTCAGGCGATCGCTTCCCACGGATTCACTGCGCCCCAGCTCGCCGCCGTGATTGATCTACTCCTCAAGGACCGGTCGCAGCGAGTTTCGCCCGAAGAGATCATCCATTTGGTGACGAGCGGCCCCGAAGCGGGAGGAGTTACCAATCGCGACACGGCCGTAGTCGTGCGCGAGCTGTTTAGCACCGCAGACGAATCCGTTCTCGTCGCCGGCTACGCGGTCTACCAGGGCCAGCGAGTGTTTCAAGCACTCGCCGACAGAATGCGCGTCCGCCCAACGCTCAAGGTCCGCATGTTCCTGGATGTGAGACGAAATGCCGGCGAGTCAACCGCAGCCGACGAAGTAGTCCGCCGCTTCGCCGATCGGTTTCGGCGCTTTGATTGGCCACAGGATGCACCGCTGCCCGAAGTGATTCACTACCCGCAGTCGCTGGAAGAATCGCCCGATAAGCGGGCCGCCCTCCATGCGAAATGCATCGTGGTTGACTGCAAGCGTGTATTTGTAAGCTCAGCCAATTTCACCGAGGCCGCCCAGGTCCGAAACATTGAGGTCGGCTTGCTCATCGACTCCCCCTCCCTGGCAGACGGCATCACCAAGCACTTCGGCTCGATGCTGGGCGCAGGGCTGTTGCGACCTGTCTTCGCGTAGAGGCGACCAACCCCGCAAATGGCCGTCTAACCGCAGTCACGATTCAGGGTCCGCGACGCAAACCACGGCGGTCTACGGCAGTGGACCCGATGAGACCTTGCCCCATTTGTTCTTGGTCCGGAGTTATTGCCGCATTTCGATCTGTCGTTTGTTGCTTCTCGATTTCCACTGTTGCTTCCGGAATGTAGCGTTGTTCCGAAGGTCTTTGCGTCACGCCATTTCGTCCGCATGTTTCGAACGGCAAGAAGGAAACGCAGCCGGAGTGCGCCACGCGCCATCGCGACGTGGCGTCTGTGTGTTTCTCGCCGAGCAGTCACGCGTGTGAACGAAATCCCGCCCGTGCGCAAAAAATCCCGGTTGACATGTTCCGTCAAACGGAGAGAATCCCGCCCGTCTTGAGCGGAACGACAGAGAAGACGGAGTTCGTCGCTCATCTCTGAGCAAAACGGAACGGAATCTCAATTCCGGCCGCCCGCGAGGCGGATCACACTTGGCGTCGTTGCGTTGACTCGTTGGCAACACTCGGCTGGACGAGAGGAGGCTCGCATGTCGCACGCAGGCCGGCACCTACCGGTAAGCCTGCGCAGCCTGCTGCCTCAGGCGACGCTCATCGGCGCGGCCGACATCGAGGTCCAATCCGCGACCGCCGACTCGCAGGCGGTCCGACCGGGCGATGTCTTTGTGGCCGCGCGGGGCCCGAAGCATGACGGCCATACGTTTGCCGCAGACGCCGCGCGGCGCGGAGCCAGCGCGATCGTCGCCGAACACGCTCTGCCGGAGATCAAGCTGCCGCAGTGCGTCGTCGCCAACAGCCGTGAGGCGCTTGGGCTGATCGCGCATGCGATCGAGGGCAACCCGGCGAGCCAACTGAAGGTCGTCGGCATCACGGGAACAAACGGCAAAAGCACCACGGCGATGCTCGCGAGATCGATCATCGAAGCCGCCGGCGGCAAGGCGGGTCTGATCGGCACGATCGAGTACTTCGACGGACAGTCGGTCATTCCGGCGAGCTTGACCACGCCGGACGCAACCGTGATCGCGAGACTCATGCGGCGCATGGTCGATGCCGGTTGCTCGCACGTCGTGATGGAGGTCTCCAGTCACGCACTCGATCAGCGCCGCGTCGCCGGCATCCGGTTCGACGCGGCCGTGTTCACGAATCTGTCTCAGGATCATTTGGACTATCACGGCGATTTCAGCACGTATCGCGACACCAAGGCGACGCTGTTCCGCGAGCTAACCGCCGACGCCGCGGCCGTGCTCAACGCCGCCGATCCGGCCAGCGCGGGATATGCCGCCCACTGCCGCGGCCGCGTGACGAGCTACGCCGTCGACGGCGCCGCCGACTTCGCTGTCCACGGACTCGAATCGTCGTCGGACGGCAGCCGCTTCCTGATCGACGGGCCAGACGGCGGCTGCGAGGCGTCGACGTCGCTCGTCGGCCTGCACAACGTTTCCAACTGCCTGGCGGCCGCCGCGGCATGCCGGCAACTGGGTTTCGGTTGGTCGGCGATTGCCGCAGGCATCGCCCAGGTTGGCTTCGTGCCAGGCCGGCTCGAGGCCGTTCCATGCGGCCAACCTTTCGACGTTTGGGTCGACTACGCACACACGCCGCAGGCACTTGCCGCCGTGTTGCAGAGTTTGCGGGCCGTCACGCCCGGCCGGGTACTGTGCTTGTTCGGCGCGGGCGGCGATCGCGATCGCACGAAGCGGACGCTCATGGCGGCGGCGGTCGAAACCGGCGCCGACATGATCGTGGTGACGAGCGACAACCCGCGCACCGAAGATCCGCATCAGATCATTGGCGAGATCGTGGCGGGGTTCCGACGCGCGCGGGCGTTGGCGATCGAGCCGGACCGTCGCGCGGCCATCGAGCTTGTCTTGAGCGTTGCCGAACCCGGCGACTGTGTGCTGCTCGCCGGCAAGGGGCACGAGGCCTATCAGATCATCGGAGATCGCAAGCTGCCGTTCGATGACCGCATCGTGGCGGCTGAGTTTCTCCGCAAGAACTTTGGGGCGACCGCCGGCGAAGTCGGGGCCGGAACAGAGAAGAGACCGGACCGGTCGCCCCGGAGACGAGTGGCGTGCGGAGCCTGACGCTGGCCGAGATCGCTGCGAGCGCGAACGCGACGCCGATTGGCCCGCTGGTCGAGTCTGTGCAAGTCTCGCGAGTGACGATCGACTCGCGCGACGCGCGACCGGGCGACCTGTTTTGGGCGATCGTGGGCGAGCGGTTCGACGGACACGACTTCGTGCCGCAGGCGCTGGCCGCCGGGGCGACGGCCGCCGTGGTCGATCGCGATGTCGCCGCCAGCGGCGCGATCTTGCGAGTCGGCAACACGCGGGTTGCGCTCGGCCAGTTTGCAGCGTGGTATCGCCTGACGTGTAAGGCGACGGTCGTCGGTGTCACCGGCAGCGTAGGCAAGACATCGACGCGCGAGGCGGTCCACGCGGCGCTCAGCCGGCGATACGCGAGCGTGCGGAGCATCAAGAACTTCAACAACGAGATCGGCGTGCCGCTGAGTCTCGTCGGGGTGGGGCCGGAACACGAGTACGCGGTGATCGAGATGGGCGCGAGCCACGTCGGCGAGATCGCCCGCCTGGCCGCGATCGCTCGACCCGACGTCGGAGTGCTGACGGCGATCGGCGAAGCGCACCTCGAAGGGTTCGGCGGCATCGAGAACGTCGCCGCGGCGAAGACGGAGTTAGTGGACGCGCTGGGCACGACCGGCACGGCCGTGCTGAACGCCGATGACGAGCGCGTGCGACGGATCGGACAAGCGGCGAACTGCCGGGTCGTGTGGTTCGGCATGCAGCCCGGCCCGCTGCCGCTTGTCGCGAGCGCGACCGAAATCGAAGAGGCGGTCGGCACGGTGTCGTTCCGCTTGGACGGCGGCCCGCGAGTGATGCTCAGGGCGCCCGGCCGGCACCAGGTGTACGCGGCGCTGGCGGCCGCGGCCGTCGGCCGGGTTGCGGGTCTGGCCGATCGCGAGATCGTGGCAGGGCTGGCGGATTACCGGCCGACTGAAATGCGTTGCCAGGTCGAACGATTGGGCGAGGTGACGGTGATCAACGATGCGTACAACGCGTGCCCGCCGTCGATGCAGGCTGCACTCGATGTGTTGGACGGCTGGCCAACGCGAGGGCGGCGAGTGCTGGTGTGCGGCGACATGAAGGAGCTAGGCCCGCGCGGACCGCACTTGCATCGGCAACTTGGCTGCGAGATTGCCCGGCGGCGATCGGTCGATTGCCTCGTAGCGGTCGGCCCGCTGAGTGCGAACGTTGTGGAATCGGCGCGGGCCGCAGGCATGGACCCGGCCGCGGTCGCATACTGCGACTCGATCGACCAGGCGGCCGGCGTGATCGGCCGCACCGTGCGACCGGGCGATGTTGTGCTGGTCAAAGGTTCGCGGGTGATGCAACTGGAAAAAACAATCGAGCCGCTTCGCGAGCGGTTCAAGAACTAACGGCCGCCTGTGCGACGGCGTCGGCCAGCACGCCGGCCGCTTGCGGCCGCAGTATGAAACACGTTCTGTAGGGACCGGCCTCGGAGAAATCCGAGGGTCAAGGACCGACGGCAGGCGCGGAACGCCAGGGACGGCGTTCCCTACAGAACCAAACATGTGCGGTACGGAACAAAGGAGAAAAGCAGAGTTCTGTTGCGTGTTGGCTCAGCGGGAAAAACCAACACTACCCCGCCCTCCTGGGTAGAAGCGGCTAAACCATCGGGCCAAGGGGCTTCTGGGTCGGCCTCTCCGATGTAGCTTCGCAACGGAACTCACTGGGACCGGGGGCCGGGCGTCAGCCCGGCTCCCGGGAGAATCAAGGGGAGCGGCGGAGCAAGCCAGTAGTTGGAGATCAGAAGTCAGAGGTCAGCCGTCAGAGATGAACCACTGACTTGGCGCCTGGCGCTTGACCTCCGACTTCCGATCTCTGACTTCTGATCTCTGAGTACTGCGCCGCATTGAATAGGGTCTGAAATCGGCCTCGGTCGTTTAACCCGCA
>DAIOWH010000046.1:0-37357 GCA_036758585.1 Planctomycetia bacterium | reverse complement strand
GCCCCTTCGGGGCTTGCCGAACAATCCCGGACCTGTAACCAGGGGCTCGCGCCGGCTCGCGCCCCTGGTTATCGACTCGCGCCGCTTCGCGGCTGGCCCTGTCTCGGACTTGTGTAGATACCAATGCCCGAGAGGGAGAATCCCACGCACGGGGTTTTCTCCCTCTCCCCCCTGTGGGGAGAGGGTCGGGGTGAGGGGTGCGCAAAGTGCGTCGTTACGCGAATGGCGACTGAATGCCGGACCGCCGACGGCATCGGCGGGCGCGACCACGGTGAGCGGTCGCGGGGCGAGCGACTCCGCCAAATCCGGCAGATCGTAGTGGGCGAGCACGCCCGGCACGACGTTCGCCAGTTGATTGCGGGCGAGCGGCGTCTCGGCGACGACGGACCACGAGACCAGCGACCGCTCGAGCTGCACCGATCGGATTCGGGGGTCGAGCGCCGCCGCGTGCAGTGCGATCGGGCCGGCGGCGCCGACGCCGATCAGGCGGATTCCGTGCGGCAAGTTCGTTTCGATGGCGCCGACCACCGCCAGCACGTCGTGGACTCGCTGGCCCAGCAATGGCCGCGCGAGCTGCAGCGACAGGAACGATTCTTTGGTCTCGGAACCGAACTGGCCCGGCCGGTCCCACGAGACTGGCCCCGGCGCCGTCTCGCCCATGCCGCGCAGGTCGATCGCGACGACGCGGAACCCCGATCGGCTGAGCGCCTCGATGGCGCCGCCCGGTCCGGCCTCCGCCGACTTGCCTTCGCCGTGCAGGTACAGCACGACGGAATCCTGGGGGCCTGAGAGTTCGTGAGCGCCGACGGACAGCGCGGGAACCTGAACGCCCGGCTCAGTCTCGAACAGCAGTTTCTGAATCGAATACCCGTTGCGCTTCACCACGCCGCGCTCCTCGCACCGCGCGGCGGGAATCTCGGCGGCCAGCGCGATCTGACGGCGAACCGTTCGCAACAGTTCGGCCCGGTCGCGCGGCTTGGTCCGCTCACGGCGCTGCGCCGCTAAATCGGCCGCTCGTTCGGCGTTCAGATCGAACACCGACTTGGCCTCGCCACGGAAGTCCGCCAGCACCTGACCCGTGCGAGTACACTGCAGCTCCGCGTCCTTGAAGATTGTGAAATCGGTCTCGACCGGTGCGTCGTCTCGGCCGAGCAGCCAGCGGCGCATCCATCGCATCGCCGCCTCGCGACGCGGGCGCGAGAAGCCGTGCTTGTCGTTGTACTCGAACAGGTCCACGCGCTCGCCGTGGCCCATCAGGCCGTAGAGCACTTTGGCCTCGCGGAACGACGTCCAGGCGCCTTGGTAATCGAAATAGTCTTGAGTGCCGATGCAGATCAGCGTGGGTCGCGGCGCCCGCATGGTCACGTAGTCGGCGTGCTCCATGCCGAACGCGACCTGGCCGGTGATGTTCTGCTCGGCGTCTTGCGGGCCGATCGTGGCGAACAGCCGCTCGAGCGACGTGATGTAACACGACGGCGCCGCGGCGACGATGCGTTCGTCGAGGGCCATGAGATAAGCGGTCAGCGTGCCGCCGCCCGAGTTGCCCGTGCAGCCGAGCCGCGCGGGGTCGATGTCCGGCCGGCCTGCCAGGTAATCGAGGCTGCGAATGCCGTCCCAAATCCGGTAGCCCGCCGTGCTGCGACCGCCGAGCAGCGCACCGACGCCGGCCAGCGTGTGCTCGGTGGTGCTGCCCGCGACGACCGGCTTGCCGGCGTCATCGACGAGCTGGCATCGCTCACCCTGACCGATCGGATCGTAGCACAGCGCGGCCAGTCCGTTCTTTGCGAGTAGGATCGCGGCGCGCTGGTACGCCTCGGCCGCCTTGCCGTTCGCGCTGTGGCCGCACGGCACGAGCACGCCGGGGAACGGCGGCTTGCCGTCGGGCAGGTATAGCACCGCCGTGACATGATGACCGGGCCGGCTCTCGTAGATCACCTTCTCGATTCGGTAGCCGTCGCGCTCGATCGCGCCGACGACTCGTGGGTTCAGCGGCGTCTTCGGCGGGAACCCACCGATCGCTTCGATGAACTTCGCCCGCAGCTCGCGCTGGCGCCGCGCGAAGTCGTCTGGCGTCTTGAGTTCAGCGACCGCGGCCCGACGCGCGTCGAAGTGCTTCTGAGCCTCGGCGACGAGGTACGCGTAGAGCATCTTGTGAGGCGGCGTGGCCGCGTCGGCATCGAGAACGCGCAAGTCATCGGAGCCGACCTGCGGCATCATCAGAACCAGGCACGCTGCCAACAGCGAATGGGTCATCGTTGCCTCGCTTTCTCGTGTGAGTCTTGACGTCCCGATCCATGGCTGGCATGCCCGAGTTCGGCGGCACGCCTGAGTCTGTTGGCCGCAAGAAACGCAAAGAGACGCAAGGGCGGAGCAATCTCAAGCTTGACCTCCATTATTGCGCCTCCTTGAGCTTCTTGCGGCCATAGCAACCTGGGCGGCCACACTCGCTTGCAAGTTGTACCTCACCGACGCTTCATCGGCCACACAAACCGCAAAGCCGTTCGTCGCGCTGGACGACCGCGCCCGCGCGGATATGATGCGGCGAACGTGGCGTGTTCAATCGAGGCCCGAGATGAAACCATGAAAACTTGGCGATTCTACGGATTCGGCGACATGCGGCTGGACGACGTGCCCGAGCCGGTCTGCCGTCCGGGACACCTGCTCGTCGAGGTCCTCTGCGTGCAGCCGAGCATCACCGAGGCCCAACTGGCGCTGGCGATTCCGACTCTGGGCTTCGATCGCATCAAGCGCCGGCTTGAGACCGAGGCCCCCGTGCAGTTGTTCGGCCACGAGTTCTGTGCGCGGGTGATCGAGGCCGGCGCGGGCGTGACGCGGTTTCGCGCCGGCGACCGTGTGGCCGCGCGAGCCAAACTGCCCTGTGGCGAGTGCGCGTTGTGTCGATCCGAGCGAGGTCACCTCTGTCGCAGCGGCCCGATCATCGGATTCCAGCTCCCCGGCTGTTTCGCCGAGCGAGCGGTGCTGCCCGAAAACGCGCTGGTGAAAGTGGACGATCGCATCTCGACCAGCGAGGCCGCTTGCCTGCAATCGCTCAGCGACAGCCTGGCCGCGGTCGAGACGGCGGACATCCGGATCGGCGACTCGGTGGTTGTCTTCGGCCAAGGCAGCATGGGGCTGGAGTGCATGCAGGTCGCGCGGGCCTGCGGCGCCGGCCTGGTGATCACCGTCGACGTGCGTGCCGAGGCCGTTCGCATGTCGCGCGAGTTGGGAGCGGACGTTGCGATTGAACCGACCCAGTGCGACCCGGTCGTCGCGATCCGCGATCTCACCGGCGGCAACGGTGCCGACGTAGTGTTCGAGTGCGCTGGTGGCAGTCCAAAGCAGGGACTGGCCGGGCACAGCACGCTGCTTGCGGCGATCGAGGCGGTTCGATCGGGCGGCAAGATCATCGGCGTCGCCTTCTACGGCCGACCCCTGGAGTTAGACGTGGACCGCATGCGCGAGCGCAGTCTACGCTACGTGTTTCCCGACATCAGCACGCTCGGACACCTCGAGCACACAGTTCACTTGGTCGCCTCGGGCCGGGTGCGCGTGAATCCGACGATCACGCACGTGCTCGACGGCATCGAGTCGGTGCCGCGCGCGTTTGAGATCACGGCCAACAAGGCGAAGTATCAGGCGATCAATCCGGCGCAGGTGATGATGAAGCGAGACGTCCGAGTATGACCACCCAGCTTGTCGAACGGCTATCATCGCTACTTGTCGATCGCCGGCCTGCCGCAGGGCGAGTGGCAGTCGGCGACGGTCGACATGACTCAGATGCGGCGCCCCGACGGCAGCGGCGGCTCGCTGGCGGCCGACGAGCGAATCGACGACATCCAGTTCTACGTCGACCCGCGCGCCGAGCTGCTCATCGACGACATCGTGCTCTTCGAGGCCGCCCCGCCGGGCGAGCGCCGCCCGTTTCCGCAGCGGACCCTGTTCACGGGCTGGTTCGACACCGGCAAGCAGGGCGCCGAGTGGCCGGGCGAGTTCGAGATCGTCCCGCACGAGAAGCCGCAGACCTGGAAGTGCGCTCGCTCCGTACCCAACCGCGCGGGCCGCCCCTCGATCCGGCTCTCGCTGCGCGGCGATCGGCCGCTCGCTCCGATCGTCGAGCTGTCGTTCCGTTATCGTGTGCGTGGAACTGAGACGGTTCGCGTCGAGCTGTTCAAGCGCGAGGCATCGTTGGGCGTCGTGCGGGAAATCACCGACCTCGCCCGCGACGAATGGTCGTCGGCCACGCTCCGCTTCGAGCTACCCAAGAACTTGCAACCGCAAGACCGCGTGTGTGTGGACGAAGTTCGCTTCGTCTTGCCTTCGGGTGAGATGTGGCTCGACGATGTGCTGCTCTACGTACCGCCTGAATCGTGAGGCCACGCTTGCCGCGGCGTGAGCGGCTCACTACGATGGCGGAGCCGAACGGACGAGAAGGGCGCGGAGATTTCGACATGCTCTCCATCCTGGGTCGGCGCGGTCGGCTCTGTGATGCACCCTCGCGGCGTGAGCTACTCACCGTCGGAGGTCTGGGTCTGTTGGGGCTTGGGCTTCCGGAGCTGTTGCACCACGAGGCGCTGGCCGCCGAGGCTGGTCCGCGACGAAACGGATTCGGCCGTGCTCGGTCGGTCATTCTGCTCTACCTCCAGGGTTCGCCCAGCCACATCGACCTGTGGGACCCCAAGCCCGACGCGCCGGCCGAGATTCGCGGCGAGTTCAAGCCGATCGCCACGCGCGTGCCCGGCATGATGCTCGGCGAGGTGCTGCCAATGCTCGCCCACCAGGCCGACAAGTTCGCGCTCGTGCGGTCCGTTGGGGTCAAGCCCAAGGGGCTGCGCAATCACGGCGCGGCGATCTACATGCTGATGACCGGACACGACCCGACGAACTTCTCGCCGACCGGCGTGGCCGTGCCGCCGTCGCGCGAGGACCTGCCGTCGGTCGGGTCGGTGATCGCGCGGTATCGGCCGTCGGAGGCGGCCACGCTCAGCAATGTTGCGCTGTCGGGTCCGGTGATCGAGAGTGGCGTGATCGGCGTCGGCCAATTCGCCGGACTGCTCGGCGGGCAGTTCGACCCGTTTCAGATGTACTCGGATGCGACGAAGTCGCTGCAAGTAGACGGTTTCTCGCTGCCGACAGACACGACGCTCGGTCGACTGCGCGCGCGGATCGACCTACGCGGCTTCACGGCCGCGCGGCAAAACATTGGCCCAGCCGACTTCGACACGTACTACGGCAAGGCCCTGTCGCTGATCGAATCGGGCCGCGCCGAACGGGCTTTTCGGCTCGACGACGAACCGGCCGCGACGCGCGAACGCTACGGCATAACCCGCTGGGGCCAGAGTTGTCTCTTGGCGCGGCGGCTCGTTGAGGCTGGCACGCGGTTCGTCCAAGTGACCTGGCCGGCCGGCTCCGACGCCGAACCGGTCGCCGGCCCCGACGGCTCGTGGGACACGCATCGCAACAACTTCCCGATGCTGCGCGACCACCGCTGTCCCGTGTTCGATCGCTCCGTCTCGGCGCTGATCGAGGACCTCGCCGCGCGCGGGTTGCTCGCCGAGACGCTGGTTTGGGCGATCGGCGAGTTCGGTCGCTCGCCGAAGATCGGCAAGCCCACCACCGACAACGTCGGACCCGGCGGGCGCGATCATTGGCCGGAGTGTTACACTTGCCTCGTCGCCGGCGGCGGCGTGCGCGGAGGCCAAGTCTACGGCGAGTCCGACCGCGACGGGGCGTATCCCAAGAGTTCGCCCGTGCATCCGTACAACCTGATCGCGACCGTCTATCATGCGCTCGGCATCGACCCCGAGACCGAATACCACGATACGCTGGACCGCCCGCGCCGACTGGTCGCTCACGGCGGCCCGGTGCTGGGCTTGTTCTGAGGCCAACCATGCAACACTCCGATTCGTTTCTTGCCGAGCATCGGGCGCTCACCCGGCGGCACTTCATGCGCATGGGCGCGGCCGGTTCGGCGGCGCTCGGCCTATTGCCCTCAGCCGCCAACGCCGACCCGCCCGCGCCGGAACTGGCCAAGGCGATCGAATCGCTTGAACCGTACTTCACGCCGCCAGACAAGTTCCGCGATGTGTCACGCGGCAAACCGCTGCCGCACTCGCTCGACGACGACAAGAAGCGCGAGGTTGGTCTGACGCGCGAGACATGGCGGCTGGAAGTCACCTCCGATTCCGACAATCCGGCATCGATTCGACGCCCGCTCACCAAGGCCGACGGCACGGCGATCGACTTCGTCGCGCTGCTGAGGCTGGGCGAGCGGCACGCGGTCCGGTTCGCCAAGGTGATGACGTGCCTTAATATCGGTTGCCCGCTGGGCATGGGCATCTGGGAGGGCGTGCCGCTACGCGAGATTGTCTGGCTCACGCAACCGCGCGAGAACCTGCGCCGCGTCTTCTACTGGGGCTATCACAATGCGTTCTTCTGGGTTCTCAGTGGCTGGGCTTGAGGTCCAGTCCACCACGGTGAGCGAATTCCCAGAATCTGATCTGGCGCTGCACGCGACTCGTCTGCATCTGGAGCTTTCGCTGGTTCGGCACGTCTTTGCACTCCGTGCCCATGTTCAAGCGCCGCTCGTACTCCACTGCAATAGCCCCCTCCGGGCCCTCCGGGGGGCTTGTGCAGGATTGTTGGCGGCGTCGAGGAGCAACCCGACAAGGGATAACCCGGCCAGAGGTGCGTCAAAGCGCCGGCCCCAGAGGAGACTTCTTCTCTGGGGCACTTTGAACACCTTCTCCCATGCCTCAGAAAACCTCCTCCGCACACACCAACCGCGATCAATCAGCCACTCCAGACCCGGAAGAACCTCACAATGACGACCCCGGCCAGATGTTCCGCAGTTCGCTGTCGATCGATCGCGTGCTCGAAGATCCGTTCGACCTGCCGCCCGTGATCGTCTGCTACAAGCTCAACGGCCAGTGGCTCGACAGCCAGCGCGGCGGACCGGTCCGCATCGTCGTGCCCGAAGGGTACGGATTCAAGTCGGTCAAGTGGCTGACTCACATTGTGCTGACGAATCTATATCACGCGAACGACACCTACGCCGGCGGCAACAACGACGTGGACAGTACGCTCAAGACGTTCGCTGCGACGCTGTCGTACCCGCGCGCGGTCAAGACGGGCGAACCGATTCCGGTCACCGGCTACGCCCAGGTCGGCACATCGGGCCTCTCGAAAGTGCAGGTGTGGATGCACTCGAATGCGACCGAGTGGCCGGCCGACGATAAGTACTTTGCGACGGCCCCGTGGACCGACGCCCAAATACTCGCGCCGCCATCGCATTGGGGCGATTTGCCGGACGGAACGTTTGCGGCAGGCGTGCGCGGGTTCGATGTCGAGGGCCGACCGAGTTCATGGCCCATGCGACTCGCGAAGGTCCACTGGGCCGCGCTGCTCCCTGGTCTTGCCGCGGGCGACTACACGCTTCGCTCGCGCACTATCGACGAAAAGGGGCACGCCCAACCGCTACCGCGCCCGTTCCGAAAGTCCGGCCATTCGCTGATCGAGTCGGTCCGAATCGTGGCGAAGGGGTGAGGTTGGCTGAAGCCGTGGACCGAAAAAATGGTCCGACCGCAGCCTTCGAATCGCGTTTCCCCTAGCGGCACCGGCACCTGCGTCACTTTTGTAAATCCTTGCCAACTCTGATTGACAGTCCATCATATTGGGGTATCATCCCGCACGTGTCCAACATATAGGGCTGCAAGTCAGAAAAGGGGCGGATCGGGCTTGTTCTGGGCGGCCGACTCACGGTCGTAAACTGGCCATTTCGGGACGCGGACAGGCCTGACTCTAGAATTCCTTCAGAACGAGTGTCGTATCGACGGACATACCGAGTATATGTGTACATCGGTATAGTTCTGGCTTGCGGTACCCTCATGGATGGGCGTTTGCGCTGGGTCAGGAATCCAACGGAAGGAGTCCAAGCATGGCTGAGAACATCGATGGTGGCGGGAACGTGAGAACGGCAGTGGCGACGGAGGTAAATCAGGGCGATCGGTTGCAGATGGCGCGGTCGGGCGAGTCGAATCGCCGCGGCATGCGCGTGCAGCGGTTCTTCAGCACCGAGGGACGAAACCCGTTCGATGAAGTCGAGTGGGAACGTCGTTCGGCGTCGATCAAGGATGAGAAGGGCCGGGTGATCTTTGAGCAGACGAACTGCGAGATCCCCAAGAGCTGGTCTCAACTGGCCACAAACGTTGTGGCGAGCAAGTACTTCTACGGCGAGAACGGAACCGCCGAACGTGAGTACTCGGTACGGCAGCTCATTCATCGCGTTACACGCACCATCGCCGACTGGGGCATCCGCGACGGCTATTTTGCGACGCGGGCCGACGGCGAACGGTTCTACGACGAACTCACTTACTTGTGCCTCCATCAATACGGCGCGTTCAACTCGCCGGTGTGGTTCAACGTCGGTCTTTATCATCAGTACGGCGTCGAGGGTCAGGGGTCGAACTACCGCTGGGACCCGAAGACGCGGACCGCGGTGAAGACCACGGTGAGTTACGAGTTCCCGCAAGGTTCGGCCTGTTTCATCCAGTCGGTCGACGACACGATGGAGTCGATCATGGAGCTGGCCCGCAGCGAGGCGATGCTGTTCAAGTTCGGTTCCGGTACAGGCACTGATCTGTCGACGCTGCGGTCGAGCAAGGAAAAACTGTCGGGGGGCGGCCGGCCGAGCGGGCCGGTGTCGTTCATGAGGGTCTACGACGCGATCGCGTCGGTCGTGAAGTCGGGCGGAAAAACTCGCCGCGCGGCCAAGATGCAGACGTTGAAATGCTGGCATCCCGACATCGTCGACTTCATCGAGTGCAAGACGAAGGAAGAGAAGAAGGCCCAGTCGCTGATTCGCCAGGGCTACAGTGCGAACTTCAACGACGAGGCCTATAGCTCGGTCATGTTCCAGAACGCGAACCTGTCGGTCCGCTGCAGCGACGATCTGCTGCAGGCGGTGGTCGACGACGGCCCGTGGCACACGCGGGCCGTAACGACCGGCCAGGTGATTGGCACGTTCCGCGCCCGCGACCTGATGCAGAAGATTGCCGAAGGCACTTGGCTGTGCGGCGATCCGGGCGTGCAGTACGAAGACACGATCCAGCGCTGGCACACCTGTCCCAACACCGCGCCAATCAACTCGTCGAACCCATGCTCCGAGTACATGCACATCGACGACTCGGCGTGCAACCTGTCCAGCCTGAACCTGATGAAGTTCCGCCGGCCCGATGGGTCGTTCGACGTCGAGGCGTTCCGCGCCGCGGTCCGAGTGTACATCACCGCTCAGGAGATTCTGGTCGACAACGCGAGCTACCCAACCGCCAAGATCGCTGGCAACGCGCACCGTTTTCGGCAGCTCGGCCTCGGCTACGCCAATCTGGGCAGCCTGATCATGTCGATGGGTTTAGCGTATGACTCCGACGCAGCCCGCGGGCTGTGCGGAGCGATCACCGCGCTGATGACCGGCCAGGCGTATCTGACATCGGCCGAACACGCGGCCAACCTCGGCCCATTCGAGGGCTATGTGGTGAACCGCGAGCCGATGCTGCGCGTGATCGAGATGCACCGCGACGCGGTCGATCACATCGACTCGTCGTGCCCGGAAGACCTGGTTGTCGCCTCGCGGCGCGTCTGGGACGAGTGCATCGAGCTGGGTCGGCAGTACGGCTATCGCAACGCCCAGGCCACGGTGCTCGCGCCGACCGGTACGATCAGCTTCATGATGGACTGCGACACGACCGGCATCGAGCCGGACATCGCGCTCGTCAAGTACAAGCAGCTTGCCGGCGGCGGCATGCTCAAGATTCCCAACCGCACCGTGCCCCAGGCGCTCGGGAAGCTGGGCTACGACGCACCGGTGGTCGAGGGAATCCTGAGCTACCTGGAGAAGTGCGACACGATCGAGGGGGCGCCAGGCCTTCGAAGTGAACACCTCAGCGTGTTCGACTGTGCGTTCAAGGCCCCCGGCGGCCAGCGGGCGATCCATTACATGGCGCACTTGCGCATGATGGCCGCCGCTCAGCCGTTCATCTCGGGCGCGATCTCGAAGACCGTGAACATGCCGCGCGAATCGACGATCGACGACATCGCCCAGACGTATCTCGAAGGCTGGCGATTGGGGCTGAAGGCGGTCGCGATCTACCGCGACGGCTCGAAGGAAAGCCAGCCGCTCAGCACCGAGAGCGAATCGTCCAAACAAAGTCGCAAGGACCAGGACCCGGGCGGCGCGGCTGACGCCTCGCGGCCCCAGGCGAGCGAAACCCACCATGCGGCGCCGGCCGACTCGCACGGCGGCGGCAAACTGGTGCAGCCCGACCTCATTCCGATGGGTCCGCGGCGCGAACGATTGCCCGACACACGCAAGAGTGTGACGCACAAGTTCTCGATCGGCTGCCACGAAGGATACATCACGGTCGGCTTCTACGACGACGGCCGGCCGGGCGAGGTCTTCGTCAACATGGCCAAAGAGGGAAGCACGATCGGCGGCCTGATGGACACGATCGGCGTGCTGACCAGCCTGGCACTCCAGTACGGTGTGCCGCTCGACGCGCTTGTGCGCAAGTTCGAGCACACTCGGTTCGAGCCGAACGGGTTCACGCGAAACCGAGATATTCCGATGGCCAAGTCGGTGGTCGACTACATCTATCGCTGGCTCGGCATGAACTTCGTGCCCGGTTATCGCAAGGCAAATGCTCCGCAGCGGCCCGACGACGAGGGCGCCGAGGCTGAGCTAGCCGACGCTCCGAACGGCGCCACGGCGGCAGCTTCCGCAGACGCTGGTCCAAAGATCGTCGCCTTGGAACCGAGCGGTGACGTCGCACACACCTGGCTGGCGCAGATGCAGAGCGACGCGCCGGCGTGCGACGAGTGTGGGGCCATTACGGTCCGCAACGGCGCGTGCTTCAAGTGCATGAACTGCGGCAACTCGATGGGCTGCTCGTAGACACTCGCGGCCGGAAATGACACTAACCCGAAGTGTCAGCGAGGGCGGCAAACGTCCTCGCTAACGCTTCGGGTTGGTGTGGAGCGACGCATTTTGGCCGCGTGCAGTATAAGACGGTCGGTCAGGATGCGACGAGTGAGCGACGGAGGGCGAATTGCACATACGGGTCCGCGGCTAGACAAGACGGTCGAGGCCCAGCGGTAACTACCCGGTTTTTTCGTCCATGCACGGCGGCGGCTCCCGCGACTCGTCCAACTGATGGGCTTTCCAAGAAGTCCGCCGGTCTGATCCTTGATGGGTCAGGCCGGCCGACCGCGTTCTTCGATCGCCCTCCCTCCCATCATGCGTTTGCGGCGGTTGGTCGCTACATTGGGGGTGATGTACGGTCCTTTTCATCCCGACGCGTGGCTAGCCCTGGGTGTGTTAGTCGCGTTGTTGGCGGGTGTGGCGGGGCTTGCCTGGGCCGACTGCGCTTCAAGCGGCTACCGCCCACGGGTCTATTTCGCGTTTCGCGCGCTCTGGCTGTATTGCAAGCTGTGGCACGGCGTTCGGCCGAGTGGCCGCGACCCGCTGCCGCCCAGCGGTTCAGCCATAATCGTTTCTAATCACACCTCGCCCGCCGACCCGTTGTTCCTGCAGTGCGCCACCGGCCGGCTCATTTCATTCCTGATGGCCCGCGAGTACTTCGACATCAAACCGCTCCGGCCGATCTTTCGCCTCACCGACACGATTCTGGTCAATCGCACGGGCCGCGACACGGTCGCTGTCCGGGCGACCCTGCGAGCGATCCGTGCTGGTCGCATCGTCGGCATCTTTCCCGAAGGCGGCATACCGCTCGGGCGAGATAGGTTGGGTCCCGCCAAACCCGGCACCGCCATGCTTGCGCTGGCGACTCGGGCGCCGGTCTTTCCCGCGTTCATCGACCGTCCGGTCCACACGAATCGGCTGACGACCGGCCTGTTGCAACCGGCGCGGGCGCGAGTTCTGTTTGGCCCGCCGATCGACTTGCGGAGATTCTACGATCGAACTCTGGACGACGCACTGCTCGATGAAGTGACGCGAATCATGATGGACTCGATCGAGCGGCTGCGGCCGCGCGGCGTCAATCGACGTACAGGAACTCGTTGCTGTTAAACAGCACACGGCAAAGCGCCGGCAGGCCGTGGTCGGCCACGAACGCCGCGCCGGCGGCGAGTTCGTCGTCGCGTGTGGCGCGGCCGAAACACAGTTCGTACGCTCGCCGCACCTGGGCCACGAGGTCGCGGCCCGCCTCGCGCTCGACCCGCTCGGCCAGGCGGTCCGACATGCGCAACATGAACGAATCGTTCAGCAGCGACAGGGCCTGAAGCGGCGTGGTGGTCACGGCCCGTTTCGGCGTCGGCGTCGACGGATCAGGGCAATCGAACACGTCAAGAAACGGATTGGTTCCGGATCGGACCCACGTGCGGTAGATGCTCCGTCGCTGGAACGCGAAGCCCACCCGATCGGCCGGTTCGTAGAACTGGCTGTTGTTGGTGCGAGTGCGAAAGTCCTGAAAGCTCGGACCGCCCATGGTTGGGTTCAATTCGCCGGCCACCGCCAGCACCGCATCGCGCAACGTCTCGGCGTCGAGCCGGAGCGGGGCCTTGCGCCAGAGCAACCGATTACCCGCGTCGATTCGCGCCGCCGCGCGATCGAGTCGTGGTGATTGTCGGTAGGCGGACGACGTCACGATCAGCCTGTGTACATGCTTGAGCCTCCAACCGTCGACTTGCGGATCGCTGATCGCTGAGGGCTGACCGCTGATGGCTGATCGCTGACTGCCTGTAACCAACTCACTCGCCAGCCAGTCGAGCAGTTCTGCGTGAGTCGGTCGGCCGCCGCTGAACCCGAAGTCGTTGGGCGTGTCGACGATGCCGACTCCGAAGTGATGGTGCCAGAGCCGATTGACGATCACGCGGGCCGCGAGCGGATGGCGTGGGTCGGTGATCCACCGGGCGAGCTGTACGCGGCGCTCGGCATCGGGCGAATCGGGCATGAGCGCGAAGTCAGCCTGCGGGCCGCGAACCGCCTCGATGCCGCCCGGCGCGACCACGTCTCTCTTGCGTCGCGTGTCGCCGCGATCGAGTACCTGACACAACTCCGGTTGTTTCGGCGTGACCGAATACGCACTGCCGCCGGCCAGCAGGCGGTCTTCGGTCTGGAGCCGCGAAAGGTCGCGGAGTAGCTCGTTTCGTCGGGCTCGCTCGCGGGGTGAGAGCTGGGCGATGATCTCGTCGTCGGTGACGATGTCGCTCACGACGCCGGCCGATGCGGCGATCTCCTGCGGCGTCAGCGCGCGGTCGTAAAGCCTCGCCCGGTCGATCGCACCGGCGAGCAAGCGGTTGCCGCCGGCAGGGCTGTGGCGCAGGCCGAACACGATCTGGGCCTTGCCGCGCTGATACGCCTGAAGCGATGACGCGGTGTACGAGCTGCCGTACGGCCGGCCATCGCGATAGACGGTGATCGTCCGGTCGGCGCCGTAGACGATCGCGACGTGTACCAGCCGATGCGCGACCTCGGTCTCCGACTCGCTGCCGAAGCTTTGCGTGCGGACGAACCCATTGCTGCCCGCCATCCAACGGCCCGCCTCGCGCTCGCCGTAGACGATCGAATCGAACGTAGCGCCGTCCAAAGTCTGGATCGTCATCACGCCGCCGCCCTGCTGGTCGAGTCTGGCAAGCGAGACCCAGGCCTCAAGCGTCTTCTCGGTCAGATCGACCGCAAGTTTTTCGCTGGCCACGTAGCTGTCCTTGCCGTCCAGCACGATTCGCCCGCCATCGAGCCGCGCCGCGCCGACCGGCGAGCCGTGCAGTGAGCCGATCGTGTCCTTGAAGTCGTCGTTGAATTCCCACGCGGCAATCGGCTGCGGCGGCTTGACGGGCTGCGGCGGATGTGCCACGCGGGCCGCTCGGACTCGGTCGATCGCCGGTTGTTCGAGCGCGGCCTGTTGAGCCTTCAGTTCGTCCATTTGCGCCGCTAGTTCGTCACGCCGCGTGCGCACGCTGGCCCGAGCCGCCTCGCTCGCGGTTGTCCGCTCGCCGTGCCGCACGCCGCCGAGCGCCGCGACCATGCGGTAGTAATCCACCTGTGTGATCGGATCGAACTTGTGGTCGTGGCAACGCGCGCAGTGAACCGTTAGTCCCAAGAATGTCTGGCCGGTCACGCCGACGATGTCCTCCATTTCGTCTTGCCGCACGACCGCCTTCATCGCCTCGCTCTGCTGCGTCTGCCCGACCTCATCATACGGGCCGGCCACCAGGAACCCGGTCGCTGCCACGGCCAGCGGGTCATCCGGCCGCAGCACGTCGCCCGCGATCTGAAGCCGCACGAACTCGTCGTACGGCATATCGTCGTTCAGTGCCTTGATGACCCAATCGCGAAACGGCCACGAGTTGGCACGCAGCTTGTCGCGCTCGAAACCCTGACTCTCGCCGAAGCGGATCACGTCGAGCCAATGCCGCGCCCACCGTTCACCGTAGTGCGGCGATTCGAGCAGCCGATTCACCAGCTTGTCGTACGCGTCGGGCGCGGGGTCGGCGACGAACGAATCAACTTCCTGTGGCGTCGGCGGCAGACCGACCAGATCGAAACTGAGCCGGCGAATGAGTGTGCGTCGGTCGGCCGGCGGCGCGGGGGTCAGTCCCTTCGCTTCGAGCTTCGCCAGCACGAACGCATCAATCGGGTTCGTGATCCACGCGTACGAATTCACGCTCGGCATCTGAGGCCGCACCACCGGCTGAAGCGACCACCAGTCGGGTCCGGCCCGCGAATCATTGTCGCCGCCCAGCGCCGTCGCGCCGGCTGTGAGGGCCGCCGCGGCGATGATCCCCGGGCTGATGGTGCGCTGGATCATGGACAGTGTCGGGCAGGGTTGTTCTTTTCAAGGGATCAGTAGGCTGTACCAACGAAGCACGGAGCAGTCTACCAGATCAAATCCCTGTCGGCACGGGCGGCCGCCCGCCCGGCCCAGCCGATTCCCCTGATTCCATTACCGGCCCCGCCGGCTTATGCTTATGGGGCGACGCGAAACTTTCCGCACCTGGCTATCGTCTAATTCGCGAGTCGCCCCCGCCGCGCGAGGCTTCTGCGCGGAGAGGTGCCAGTGCTCCGTTTGAATCTGAAATCTGAGACCAAACGTCGCAGTCAAAAGGAGTTCCCATGAAAGCGGTCGTGAAATGCCTCGGCGTCTGCGTGATCGGTCTGGCCGGCCTGACGATGCTGCGAGCCGCCCAGCAACCCAAGGTTCCCGAACACGTTCGCGAGCTGCTGCAAGACCGCAAGTTCGACGAAGCGGCAGACGAGATCGCCAAGCTGCTGGCCGCCAAGGACGACAAGCGGCAGAACCCCGATTACCTCTTGTACCTCCAAGGCCGAACGCTGCACCTGGCCGGGAAACACCGCGAGGCGCTCCAAGCGTTTGCACTCATCGAGCGCGACCACGCGGCCAGCCCCTGGGTTCGCCGCGCGAAGTTCGGCCAGGCCGCGGCGCTGCTGAAGCTCGGTGACTTTGAGGCGGCCGAGCACATCTACGAAGAGGAAGTGAGTTTCCTGCTCTCGACCGAACGCAAGCACGAGATCGCGTCGATCTACCTGGAATTCGCCGACGCCTACTTTCTGCCGCCCAAGAAACCGGGCGACGGCGGCACGGTCATGGAAAACAAGCCGGACTACCAGAAGGCACTCAATTTCTACAAGCAGGCTCTGGCCGTCGGGCCGAACGAGGAGCGACGGCTCGAAGTTGAGTTCCGCGTTGCCCGCTGCCATCAGGAACTTGGCCAGCACGCCGAGGCGGCCGCCGCGTACCAGGCGTTCTTGAAAGCTCACCCGAAGAGCAAGTTCGACGTCGACGCACGCTACCAACTCGGCGCCGCACAGCTCGCTCAGGGGCAGAATGTCGAGGCACGAAAGAGTTGGAAGGACCTGCTCGATGCCAACGCCGACCGCAAGATCGAGCTGCTCAAGGAGCTGAGCGACAAGTATCCGAACGAGCAAACGCAGCGACTCGCCGAGGCCGCGTATGGCATCTCGCGCACCTACGGGCTGCCGCAGCCGCCGTCCAAAGAGGATATGGAACTGGGTGTCGCCGCGGCGGAACGGTTCATCGTGAGTTTCCCCGACATCAAGCTCGCCGCGCAGTCGGCACTCGATATCGCTCAGGCCTACGTCGCACACAACCGGCAGGACGAAGCGATCGCGCGGCTGAAGAAACTGCTGGCCGACAAGAAATACGTCGGGGCCGACGTGATCCCCGACGCCCGCGTGCTGCTCGGCTTCGCTTACCAGCGGCAGAAGAAGTTCCCCGAAGCGATCGCCGCCTGGCAGGAGTACCTCGCGAAGCACGCCGCTCATCAGTCGTGGGCCCAGGTGCAGCAGGCGATCATCGACACTGAGTTTCTCACGGCACTTGAAGCGAGGCGGGAAGGCAGTAGGCAGTTGGCAGTAGGCAGTAGGCAGAAGAAATTCGAGGAGGCCCGCAAGTTGTGGGAAGCATTTCTCGCCAGATATCCTCTCGACGGGCGCGCCGCCGCGATCATGCTCGAATTCGGCCTGATGAATTTCGAGCAGGGAGACGCCGTAGGGCAAGCGGCCCGCTTGCCTGTGGATGAAAAAGTGAAGGCCGGAGAAGAGGAGAAGAAAGCTTCTGAACCAGCAGGCGGGCCGCCTGCTCTACGATCTTACGAATCCGCCATTGCCGATTGGACGAGTCTCGTCAGCAAGTACCCGAACACGGAAGAAGCGTCGCGCGGGCAGTACCTGATTGGGCTGACGTACGAGGAAAAACTCGGCAAGTTCGACGAGGCCCTGGCCGCGTACCGCAAGCTGACCTGGGGCCAGTTCGCCCCGCGCGCGGCGGAGCGAATCAGCCGGCTCACGCGGCAGGAACTGGCGATCGAAACCGAACGCGTCTTCCGCACCAACCAGCAGCCGCGTATCAAGGTCACGACGCGAAACATCAAGCAACTCACCGTCAAGGCGTACCGCGTCGATCTCGAAACTTACTTCCGCAAAATGCACCTAGCCCGCGGCATCGAGGCGCTCGACATCGCGCTGATCGACCCCGAAAAGACCTGGACGTTCGAAGTCCAGGACTACGCCGACCACAAACAGCTCACGAGCCACATCGACATCCCGCTCGACTCGCCCGGCGTCATGGCCGTCACGGTCGCGAACGAGCCGAAGCCGACCGAATCGGCCCCCGCCGGCATCACCGTCCGCCCGCAAGAAGCCACTACGATGGTCATGCAAAGCGACCTCGACATCCTCGTGAAATGCTCGCGCAACGAACTATTCGTCTTCGCCGAGAACATGCGCACGGGCAAACCGTTCTCGGGCGTGAAACTACTCGTGAGCGACGGCAACAAGGTATTCGCCGAAGGAACGACAAACGATGACGGTGTGTTCGTCGGCGCTGTCTCCGATCAGGATAAGACGTGGGAGCCGCTCAAGGCGTCGAACGACATTCGTGTGTTCGCCGTCACCGAGAGACGTGAGCAAAAACCTCTGCGAGCCTCTGCGAACTCCGCGGTGAAAGACAATCCGGCAAGACGAACCGCCGAGGACGCGAAGGATCGCGGAGACAACGCTCAAATCGGACAGGACGACAGAGAATCAGGTCCAGCCCTCCGGGTCGGCATGGCGCATTTCGCCTCCAACGTCGTCGGCTTGCAGGGTGTCGAGTTCGCTCAGGGCATCGCAGCGAAAGGCTACATCTACACCGAACGGCCTACTTACCGCGCCGGGCAACTGGTTCACGTGCGGGGCGTGGTGCGATGGGTGAAGGGGGATGAGTATTTCTTCGAGGCCGGCAAGAAGTTCAAGCTCGACGTGTACGACAGCCGCGGCCGGCAGATTCGCTCGGAGGAGGTCGCGCTCGGCGAGTTCGGCTCGTTCGCGACGCGGTTCGTGCTGCCGAGCGAATCGCCGCAGGGTGATTATCGGCTGCACGTTCACGACCCGGCGGAGCCGGACCGGCACAATTATCAGGGGGCGTTCGCCGTCCACGAGTACCAGCTTCAGCCGGTCACGATCGAGATCGACACGCCGCAGAAGGTGTATTACCGCGGCGACCAGATCGCCGGCACGATCAAGCTGCGCTACTACTACGGCTCGCCCGTGGCCGACCGTGAGATTCGATTTACGCTGCCCGACGGCACGATCCACACCGAGAAGACCAGTTCCGCCGGCGAGGTGCCGTTCAAGTTCGACACCCGCGAGTTCCGCGAAGATCAGACGCTGCAGATCGTCGTTCAGTACCCGGAAATCAACCTCGCCGCTGGCCTGAACCTATTCCTCTCCACGCACGGCTTCCGCGCGACGGTCGCCACCGTGCGCGACGTGTTCCTCGCCGGCGAGACCTTCGACGTGACCGTCACCACGACCGACGCGGCCGGCAAAAAGACCGGCGAGAAGATGACGCTCGCCGTCGTCCAGCGCACCGAGGTCCAGGGCCAAGTCGGCGAACGCACCGTCGAGGAACATCCGATCGCGACCGACAAGGACAAGGGCACCGGCCGCGCCATGATCAAGATCGCCGCCGGCGGCACGTACATCCTCCGCGCCTCCGGCACCGATCGGTTCGGCAATCCCGTCTCCGCCGAACGCACCGTCACCATCTCCGGCGACGACGACACCGTCCGGCTCCGCATCCTCTCCGACCGCCACCACTACAAGGCCGGCGACACCGCCAGCGTCCAAGTCCATTGGCGCGACGAACCGGCCCTCGCGCTGGTCACCTACCAAGGCGCCCGCGTGCTCGGCTACCGGCTGGTCGAATTCAAGAAGGGGACGAACAAGCTGGAGATTCCGATCACGGAGAATCTGGCGCCGAATTTTGATCTGACGGTGTCGGTCATGACGAATGGAGGCAGTAGCCAACGTAGGGTGGGCATCGCCCACCAAAATGAGGGCAAGAATGAAGGCAAGGAGCAAATGGAAGGGATGGTGGGCGGTGCCCACCCTACATTCCACGAAGCCTCTAGCCCGTTCGAGGTCGAACGGCCGCTCGTGCTGACGATGAAGCCGAACCGCGATCGCGTGAATCCGGGCGACGAGGTCGAGGTCGCGATCACGGCGACCGACCCGCAAGGCAAACCGGTGCGGGCCGAGTTGAGCCTGGCCATGATCGAAAAGAGTTTGCTCGAAATGTTCCCCGACCAACTCGCCGCGATCGGGAACTTCTTCGAAGGCGCCCGCCGCACCAGTGCCCTGCGCACCGTCGCAAGCTGCACGTTCCGCTACGCCCCCGCAACGCGCGACATCAGCCAAACGCTCATCGCCGAGGCCGCGCGCGTCGCGACCGCCGAGATGGAACGCGCCAGCCGCGCAGCCGCGGGGGAAGCGGGTGATCGACGGACAGAGATTCGAGATAATCTCAGCCTGATTGTCGACGCCGAAAACGCGCCGACTGACGAGCAAGGCGAGAAAAGGCTCGGCGAGGCGCGTAGATTCGGCTTTCTCGCGCCCTCGAGCGCTACAGCCGGTGGCGGCGGTGCTGCTGGATTTGATATTTCGGGACGCGCTGCGCGGCGACCAGCCGCGCCGGCGGACGCGCGGAATCTTGGTCGCGGCACTCTGTCCAGCGGCCGCGGACTCCCGCAAAACCTCGGCGAACTCTCGAAGCAGGATGCACTACGACGTAGTGTCATAGCCACCAAAGAGAAGGACAAGCAGGCTGGCTCGACTTGGGCCGCAGAGCCCGATGCGTTGTCTAGGTTGCAATTTCTAAACGAAGACTTCGACGCGTCGATCCTTAACAAGATCCCGTATGGCGCGCGTGCGCTCGATGAGGCGCGAAAGAATGCCGGCGACGATGGACGCTACCGCTACTTCGCAGGCCAGGAACTCGCCACGTTCAAATCGTACGCCGGCACGATGCTCAGTCGATCGGAAGGCAAGGCGGGCGGGAAGGGCACTCAGCTCGGCGTGATGTTCGGCAACGGATCGGTTAACTACGTGGATGCGGGCCTCGTCGTGAACGGTCGTTTCGACGACATCGCCGCGCGTGGCGGCGTCGCAGTACTGCCGGAAACGATGCTGCGCGAGACCGGCTTTTGGAACCCGTCCGTCGTCACCGACGACGACGGCCGCGCAACGGTGACGATCACCGTGCCCGACCGATCGACAGCGTGGCAGCTTGCCGCGCGCGGGATCACAACCGGCTCGCTGACTGGCCAGGCGACGGCGGAGTTGGTGGCGAAGAAGGACCTGTTCGGCGAACTCAAGTTGCCGCTCGCGTTCGTCGACGGCGACAGTGCCCAAATCCTCGCGACCGTTCACAACGACTCGGTCGAGCGGGGCAAGATCGAGGTCACCCTGAAAACCACGATCGCCGGCAAGCCGCGCGAGGAGAAGCGGACGATCGATGTCGAGAAGAAGGGAACGCATGAGCTGACGTTCGATCGCGACATCGCCGGCGCCGGCGAGGCGGTGTTCGATCTGGCAGTGAAGGCGATCGGCGCGCCCGTCCCGCTCGAAGACGCCACCCGCGCCGTCGTGCCGATCCGGCCGTACGGCATCCCGGTCTTCTCCACCACCGGCGGCTCGGCCAGCTCGAACATGACCGCGTGGATCAGCCCGCCCGCCGGAATGCCGGTCCGCGACGCGTCACTGCAAATTGTGATCGGCCCGTCGGTCGAACGCAGCCTGCTCGACGTCGTGCTCTCGCCCACCGGCGGGTCGCGGTACCTCGAATGCCACAAGATCCTCGTCGGCGAATCGGCCCTGGAGCGGACCACGAGCGACCTCCTGGCGTCGCTCGGCCTCTTGAAACTGATCGCCGGCAGTCGCGACAAAGGATCACCCGAAGCCTCCGCGCTCGCCGACCGCGTCCGTTCGTCGATCGGCTACCTCGTCAGCACCCAGAACGACGACGGCGGCTGGCACTGGTCGGCCGCGCGCGGCACGAAACAAGGCTCCAGCGATCGCAACGCCAGCGCCCGCGCCCTCTGGTCACTCTCGCTCGCCCGCAAGTCCGGGTTCGCCGTCCCCGACGACGCCTTCAACAAGTCGATCACCTTCATCCAAACCGCCTTCACCGCCGCGCGCGAGAACGACTACGACGGCAAGGCCATGCTGTTGCACTCCCTCTCTGCCGCCGGCCGCGGCGACTTCGCCTACGCCAACCGCCTGCACCGCTCGCGCCCCAGCCTCAGCCCAATGGCGCTCGCGTACCTCGCGCTGGCGTTCGTCGAAATGGACCGCAAGGAAATCGCGAAAGAGTTGTTGGATCTACTCGCGCCGAAACTTGCGCGCGAAGACGCACTAGACCGGCAGCGGCCCGGCAGGCTCGATGTCCAGCCGATGCTCGCTAGCGTGATATCGCACATTGAAGAACTCAAAGAACCCACGCGTGCCCAGGATGCCGTAGTTCATTGGACAAGCAACGAAACCGACAGTGGGCTTCCAACGGAAAGCATTAGGAAGCCGGCGCAACTCCAGAAACAGCGTCGAACGTCGATACGTAATCTGCGTTCCGAGGACGGACCGGACGAGCGAGTCAGGAACGTTACTGAGGTCAATGCCGAGTTGATCCGCGACAGTCAATGGGAACAAAGTGAGGTCGGAGCCCATGTCGACCAGCGAGTCAAAGAGCATCCAATTGCCATTCGTCGCTTCGACGCGAACAGCCACAATGGGCCGTTCACTTCCGTGACGAACCAGCGTCGGGAACCTCATCAATCACAAGCCTCCGACAATAACGGCGTCACGCGGAAGGATGTGGTGAAAGTACATTCCCTTCCCGGCCTTTCCGGCGGCGCGCACCTGCTTACCCACCTCATCCAAGTCGACGTGGTGTGCGACAACAACACAGGCTTCGGGATCCCAAGCGATCCACTCGCCTTCGTACCGGTCTTCGATTTCGGGCGGGATTTCAAGGTTCATGGTTTTTCTCCCGATCGGGTAGACGTGTTCAAAGGCAATATATCATCGACTGACGCCGACGTAAACGCGGTCGTGCAATCCGGTACGGCAGGAGGCCAATACGAATTGAGCACGGCAGCACAAGCCGCCTTGCTCACGACGGCGCTGATGCCTTCGCTTGGATTGCAGGAAAAGGCGGCGACGATCCGTCCGCCCGCCGGGTCGGCCGAGGTGCGAGCACTCTATTTGCTCGCACTGAACGCCGTCATGCCCGGCGATGCGAAGGCGAAAGCGACCGCCGATTGGCTTATGGCGCGCCGGGCCGGGTCGCGTTGGCAGCCGGAGCGGGCGACCGGGCCGGCGACGCTGGGGATGGCGGATTATTTCGCTTCGGCGCGATTCGCGGCCGAGCACTACAAACTGAAGGTGTTCGTCAACGACAATGAAGTCGCCGATCTGGACATCGACGGCGCGGCGGGCTCGCGCGTGGTGGACGTGCCGAAGGAAGTGCTGGCACGCGGCGAGAAGCTGCCGGAAAAAGAATTTCCCGGCGACCAGCGGAAGCAGCGCATCAACTTTGAGCTGACCGGCCGCGGACTGTTCACCTTCAACTGCACCTACGCAGGATTCGTCGCGGCCGACCAACTCAAGAGCACGGTGAACGCCTATTACATCGAGCGGCACTACGAACCGGCCCCGCTGGAACTGGACGGCAAGGAGATCCCGCGCGGGTTCGACGTGCTCACCGGCCCGTTCACGACGTGGCGCAATCCCGTGACCGAACTGCCGGTCGGCCGCCGTGCGCAGGTGATACTGTATTACTACCCGATCAACGGGCACTTGATGCAAGAAGACGAGCGCGAGTACGTGGTGATCACCGAGCCGATCCCGTCGGGCTGCACGGTGCTCGAAAAGTCGATCACGGGCCAATTCGACCGCTACGAGATTTCGCCCGGCGCGATCACGTTCTACGTCGGCAATCGCAGCCAGCCGAACGAAATCCGCTTCGATATCTACGGCTACACGGCCGGCAAGTTCCGCACGGCCCCGACGATCGTCCGCAACTTCTACGACCCGGAACGCATGATGGTCACGCAGCCGCGACCGCTCACCGTGCTCGCCGCCGGGCAGAAGTCCAAGGATGAGTACAAGACTACTCCACGCGAACTCTACGAGCTGGGCAAGCGGATGCTCGCGAAGAAAGAGTACGCGCGAGCGGGCGGGTACCTGAGCGAGCTGTTCAACAACTCGACGGTGACTCTCAAGCCGGAGATTTACAAAGAAGTCGCCCAGATGCTCTTTGAAGTCGCACTGAAAGTCGGCAAGTCGCCCGACATCGTGCGCTACTTCGAGGTGATCAAAGAGAAGTGGCCGGACCTGGAAATCTCATTTGAGCAAATCGTCAAAGTCGGCGCGGCGTACCGCGAGCTGAACGAGTACGAACGCAGCTACCTCGTCTTCCGCGCGACCGCCGAGGGGAGTTTCGCCCGCGAGAGCGAGATCGGCGGGTTCCTCGAATCGCAGGGCGAGTTCGAGCGATCGGTCGCTGTGATGGACCGCATCCTGCGCGAATACCCCGCCGAGCCGTACATCGCGTCGGCAGCGTACGCGCTCGCCCAGCGCGTCTACGCGATGGCCCCGAACGCGGCCGGCGACGCGAAACTGCGCGAACGAAAGATCACGAAAGTCGATCTCATCCGCGACGCGATCGGCCGGCTCGACGATTTCCTCACCGTCTGGCCCGACGACCCGGCCGCCGACCAAGCCAGCTTCTCACTCGCCTCCGCCCTCGTCGAACTAGAATCTTGGCCCGCCGCGATCGCGCGATCCAACCGCTACGCAGAGCGATTCCCGAAGAGCGAGTACCTCGACAGCTTCTGGTACATCATCGGCTACTCGCATTTCGCCCGCGGCGAGCACCGCGCGGCGCTCGACATGTGCCGCCGCGTCGCCGAGGCCACGCGCACCGATCCCGCCACCGGCCGCGAGATCGAAAGCAAGAACAAGTGGCGAGCAGTCTACATCAGCGGCCAGGTCCACCATTCGCTCGGCGAACCCGCCGAGGCAATCACCGAGTACACCCGCGTCGTCGACCGGTTCCCCGACGCGAAGGAAACGATCGCCTACTTCACGCGCAAGGCGATCGAACTGCCGGAAGTCACGACGGCGAGGCCGGACACTAACCCGAAGCGTGAGCGAGGCGGCGATGCGGCAGCCGCAGACAAAAACGACGACAAAGCGGCAGCCGGCAATCAGCCGTCGGCATTCGTCGAGTTGAAGTATCGCAACGTCGCCTCGTGCGAAGTCAAAGTCTATCGCATCGATCTCCTGAAATTTGGCCTGCTCCAGCGCGACCTCGCAAACATCACCAAGATCAACCTCGCGGGCATCAAGCCGCTTTACGAAGCGAAGATCGAACTCGGCGACGGCAAAGACTACCGCGACCGCACGAAGAAGCTGGACCTGCCGCTCAAGGACGAGGGCGCCTACCTCGTCGTCGTCCGCGGCGAAGACTTGCACAGCAGCGGCCTCGTCCTTGTCACGCCGCTCATCCTCGAAGTCCAGGAAGAACAGCCGAGCGGCCGAGTCCGCGCCACCGTCAAGAACACCGTGACCGACAAATACGCCTCCAAGGTGCACGTGAAAGTGATCGGCTCGCGCAACGACCAGTTCAAAGACGGCTCGACCGACCTGCGCGGCGTCTTCGTCGCCGACGGCATCCAAGGCCGCTCGACCGTCATCGCCCGCGCCGGCGACGGCCAATACGCCTTCTACCGCGGCACCCTCGAACTCGGCCCGCCCCCCGCCCCGGCCGCCAAGCCGCAAGCCGGCCAGACCGCTGCACCCGCCGCGCCGGCTCCGGCGCAGCAAGAGCTCCTCCAGGAACTGTTCGAATCGAACCGCATGATCCAGCAGCAAAAGGGCAAGGAGTTGAAAGACCTGTACGAAAAGAAATCAAAGGGAGTGCAGGCACAGGATGCGTTTTGAGCGATCAGGGTCAAGTTGACTTCGTTGCGTTCGTTACGAAAATGAGTATCGGGGTTTCCATTCGACGTGGTAATCATGCATCCAACCCAAGAGATGATCGACGAAATGTATCGTGACCGCGTGCTGCGGGCTCGCGCGACGCCGCCGGAAGAAAAGCTGATGGATGGTGCTCGACTGTTTGATTGGGCCTGCAGCATCACAAGTGCCGGGATTCGTCGGCAATTCCCGGACGCGGATGACGCGAGGGTGCTCGAAATCCTCAAAGATCGGCTCGCCCTGCGGCGGCGCCTGGAGGGCAGCGAGTGACTAGCGAGGAGATTGCCGCTGCCGCGATCGACGCGCTGGAAGCCAGCGGCGTTCCGTACATGCTGGTCGGTGCGTTCTCCAGTAACTACTACGGAATTCCGCGTTCCACAAAAGACGCCGACTTTGTTCTGGAATTCGGGACCGTTTCAGTCCAATCCATCGTCCAGCGACTTGGCTCGGGGTTCAAGCTCGACCCGCAAGTTCGATTCGAGACGGCCACCGGCACGACACGACACATCATCAATGTTGTAGGCTCCCCATTCATCGTCGAGTTCTTCCAATTGAGCGCCGATGCGCACGATCAGGAACGATTTCGTCGCCGTTGCCGTGTCACACTTCACGATCGACCAACGTACATCCCCACGGCCGAAGACGTGATTGTCACGAAGCTCCGCTGGGCGGTGCAGGGCCGTCGCCCCAAGGATTCCGAGGACGTGCGTGACGTAGTCGCCGTGCAGAAGGACGCACTGGATTGGAATTACATCTACCGCTGGTGCGACCAGCACGGCACGCGCGAGAAGCTCGACGAAATTCGCCGTTCGATCCCCCCTCTGTGAGTTGACGTGCAGCCGTGTACAATGTTCGGCATGAATGCCGACATGTTTCATCCCATGGTCGCGCGCTGGTTTCAAAAGCGCTTCGGCGAGCCGACCGAGCCGCAGCGGCTGGGCTGGCCGGAGATCGTCGCGGGGCGGAACACGCTGATCGCGGCGCCGACCGGATCGGGCAAGACGCTGGCGGCTTTTTTGGTGTGCATCGACCGGCTGCTGCGGCAGGCGATCGACGGGTCGCTCACGAACGAGACGCAAGTCGTCTACGTGTCGCCGCTCAAGGCGCTGTCGAACGACGTGCGGCGGAATCTGGAAGTGCCGCTGCGTGAGATTCGAGAGCATGCCGCCGCGCAGGGGGTCGACCTGCCTGAGATTCGGGTGCTGGTGCGCACCGGCGACACGCCGGCCCGCGAGCGCCAGGCGATGACGCGCAAGCCGCCGCACATTCTGGTCACGACTCCCGAATCGCTCTACATCCTGCTCACCGCCGCCCGCGGGCGCGAAATGCTCCGGACCTCGCGCACAGTAATCGTCGACGAAATCCACGCGCTGGCACGCGACAAGCGTGGCTCGCACCTGTCGATTTCGCTCGAACGACTGGCCGCGCTGTGTCCGACACCGCCCGTGCGCATCGGCCTCTCGGCCACGGTGCGGCCGGTGGACGAGATCGCGAAATTCCTAGTCGGAGAGCGAGGCAGTCGGCAGTCGGCAGTAGGCAGTAGTAAAGCGGAAGCCAACCAGTCGGTCGCCCTACTGCCTACTCCCCCCTCCCAACTCCCTTCCATCGTCGACGTCGGCCACGTGCGCGAGCTCGATCTGGGGATCGAGGTCCCGCCGAGCGAACTGTCGGCCGTCTGCTCGAACGAGCAGTGGGCCGAGGTGTACGAGCGGTTCACCGAGTTGATCGGCTCGCACCGCAGCACGCTCGTGTTTGTCAACACGCGGCGTCTGGCCGAGCGGGTCGCACACAACCTGCGGCAAAAACTTGGCGACGATGCCGTCGCGGCGCACCACGGCAGCCTGTCGCGCGAGATTCGTTTGAACGCCGAGGAGCGGCTGAAGAACGGCCAGCTCAAGGCGATCGTCGCCACGGCGTCGCTGGAACTCGGCATCGACGTTGGGTTCATCGACCTTGTCTGCCAGCTCGGCTCGCCGCGCTCGATCGCGACGTTTCTGCAGCGAGTCGGCCGGTCCGGCCACTCGCTCGGTCGCGTGCCCAAGGGTCGGCTGTTTCCGCTGACGCGCGACGAACTCATCGAGTGCCTGGCCCTGGTGCGGGCCGTCCGGGCTGGGCGACTCGACGCCGTGGAGATTCCCGTTGGCCCGCTCGACATCCTCGGCCAGCAGATTGTGGCGATGGTCGCGGCCGAAGAGCAGCGCGAGGACGACCTGTTCGAACTGTGCCGCCGAGCCTGGCCGTATCGCGACCTTGCGCGGGCCGACTTCGATGCCGTCGTCGAGATGGTCAGCGAGGGATCGGGCCGTGGCCAGCGTCGCGGTGCGTATCTGCATCGCGATCGCGTCAACGGGCGACTCCGCCCACGCCGCGGCGCCCGGATCGCCGCGATCACCTCGGGCGGCGCGATCCCCGAACTCGGCGACTATCGCGTCGTTACCGAAGCCGACCACACGTTCGTTGGCACGGTCAATGAAGACTTCGCCCTCGAGAGCATGGCCGGCGACGTGTTCATTCTCGGCAACACATCATGGCGCATTCGCTACGTACGCGCGGGCGAGGTCGTCGTGAACGACGCCCAGAGCGCGCCGGCGACGATTCCGTTCTGGCTCGGCGAGGCGCCGGCGCGGACTATCGAGTTGTCGGCCGAGGTGTCGCGCCTGCGGGCGGAACTTGCAGGACGGGCTGAGGATCGAGGATCGAGGATTGAAGATAGCGGATTGAGAGGGGATGCTGGCCATCCTCAATCCTCCATCCGCGATCCTCAAGCCGCCGCGGAGTGGCTGCAAAAGGAATGTGGAGTCGACACATCGCCCGCGCGGCAGGCGGCCGAGTACGTCGCGGCGCAACAGGCGGCGATCGGTTTGGTGCCGACGCAACACGAGATCGTATTCGAGCGGTTCTTCGACGAGTCCGGCGGCATGCAGCTTGTCATCCACTCGCCGTACGGCGGACGGATCAACCGCGCGTGGGGGCTGGCGCTGCGCAAACGGTTCTGTCGTTCGTTCGACTTCGAGCTTCAAGCATCGGCCGACGACAACGGCATCGTGCTGGCGCTGGGGCCGCAGCACAGTTTCCCGATCGACCAGTTGTTCAAGATGCTGCGGCCCGACAACGGCGCACACATGCTGACCCAGGCGCTGCTGGCCGTGCCGCTGTTTCAGACCCGATTCCGCTGGAACGCGACGCGATCGCTGGCCGTCTTGCGGTTCAACGGCGGCAAGAGGGTTCCGCCCTACTTGCAGCGGTTCCGGTCCGATGACCTGCTCACGTCCGTCTTTCCCGCCTGCACCGCGTGCCTCGAAAACCGACCTGAGGACTTGCCGATCCCCGACCACCCACTCGTGCGTCAGACCGTCCATGACTGCCTGCACGAAGCGATGGACGTCAACCGCTGGCTGGGCCTGCTGGGCGACGTTGAAGCCGGGCGCGTCGAACTCGTCGCCCGCGACACGCGCGAGCCGTCGCCGTTCAGCCACCAGCTTCTGAACATGAACCCTTACGCATTCCTCGATCCCGCGCCGCTCGAGGAACGGCGCACCCGCGCGGTGCAGATGCGGCGATCGTTCACGGTCGACTCCGTGCGCGATCTCGGGCGACTCGACCCCGCCGCGATCGCCCAGGTTCGCAGCGAGGCGTGGCCATTGGTGCGCGACGCCGACGAACTGCACGACACACTACTCGTCATGACCGCCCTGCCGGCCGACGAAGGCGAGCCGTGGTCGCACTGGTTCCGCGAGCTGATTGCCGCCGGCCGCGCCACCGAACTGCGGCGCGACGGCACCCGCGCGCTCTGGGTATCCACCGAACGACTGCGGCTCGTCCGCGCCGCATTTCCAGACGCCGTGCCGCATCCCGCCGTCACCGAGGTGGGCGGCAACGGCGATCAGAATTCGAAGGCCGACACCTGGATTGCTCTCGTGCAAGGTCGGCTCGAATGTCTCGGTCCGCAGACCTCAACTCAGATCGCTCGCGACCTGGGCCTGGAGATCGGGGCAGTGCAGTCGGCCCTCGAATCGCTCGAAGGCGAGGGATTCGCGCTGCGCGGACTGTTTGAAGAAGGCAGTAGGGAGTTGGCAGTAGGCAGTAGTGAGGACTCTGCAACGGCCCTACTGCCTACTGCCAACTCCCTACTGCCTTCCGAAATCCAATGGTGCGAGCGGCGACTGCTCGCGCGGATTCACCGGCTGACGCTCGACGGACTGAGGCGTCAGATTCAACCAGTCGGCGTGGACGACTTCATCCGCTTCCTGATCGAACATCAGCACGTTGGGCAAGGTGCGCGGCTGTCGGGCCGGCGTGCGCTGGTCGACGTGGTGGAACAACTGCAAGGGTTCGAGATTCCGGCGGGCGCGTGGGAGCACGAGATTCTGCCGGCGCGGATTGAGGATTACGATCCGAGTTGGCTCGATGATCTGTCGCTGTCGGGTCACGTGGCCTGGGGGCGACTCGAACCGCCGCGGCGGACCGACGACGCCCCGGCCCGCGCGATGCTTACGCGCGTGGTGCCGATCGCGATGGGGTTTCGGGAAGATATGGGTTGGCTGGTTTCGTCCGAGCAGGCGGACAAGTCGGTCCGCTTGCGGGCCGGCGCCCAGGCTGTCTTTGAGGCGCTCTCCACGCGCGGCGCACTGTTCGCCGCCGATCTTCAGGCGGCGACGAAGCTCTTGCCGGCGCAACTCGAGGAATCTCTGCGCGAGCTGGCGGCGCTGGGACTCGTCACCGCCGACGGATTCGCAGCGATCCGGTCGATCGTCGCGCGAGGCCAGCATCGCGTCGGCGTCATGAAGCGGCTCGCCCGGTGGGGCCGGCTCGCGACGCGATCGAGTTCGGCCGGCGGCCGCTGGTCGCTGTTCGCTCGACCCGCGGCGGCCGCGTCGCCCGACGAACGGGCCGAACGCTGGGCCAGACTGCTGCTGCGCCGCTACGGCGTCGTGTTTCGCGACCTGCTCGAGCGCGAGTCGGCCGCGCCGCCGTGGCGCGACCTGGCTCGCGTGTATCGGCGACTCGAGGCGCGCGGCGAGCTGCGCGGCGGCCGGTTCGTCGCCGGAGTTGCGGGCGAGCAGTTTGCCAGCGACAACGCCGTCGAACGACTGCGCCGCGTGCGCGACACGGCCGCGCCCATCGGCGAGCCGAACTACCTGGTCATTGCCGCGGCCGACCCGGTGAACCTGTTCGGCGTCGTCGTGCCCGGACCGCGTGTGCCCGCCGTGCGCGGCAACCGACTGTTGCTCGATCGCGGGCGAATGATCGCATCCATTCAGGGCGGCAAGGTGTTGTTCCACGACCACGACGGCTCGGCGGTCGGCGACCGAGACGAGTGGTCGCGCTGGCTGCGGCTGAGCGGCCAGGCGCGCATGCAGCACCTGTCCCACGCCAAGGCGCTTGTGAGTGGAGCACAGCCGTGACGTTGCCAGCGGACTACACGCTGCCGGTCGTGCGATCGGAAGAGCACGCGTGCTCGTACCTGCCGGGCCAGTCAGCGTCGTTGGAGTTCACATTATCACGGCGCATGACGGCAGGCATCTACGAAGGGCTGCTCGAGCGCGGCTATCGGCGGAGCGGCCGCATGTTCTATCGCCCGGTTTGTACGGAGTGCCGCGAGTGCCAACCGGTCCGCGTGCTGACGGCTGAGTTTCGCCCGGACCGGTCGATGCGGCGTGCCTGGCAGCGGAATCAGGACCTGATCGTCACTGTGCGAAGTCCCACGCCAAGCCGCGAGAAGCTGCAACTCTATGGCCGTTACCTCGCCGCCCGGCACGACAAGGAGGACGGCGACGGACTGGTCGACTTCCTGTATCGCCCGCCGGTGCCGAGTCGCGAGATCGAGTTTCGCCTGGCGGATCGTCTGGTGTGCGCAGCCATCTGCGACGTCGTGCCCAGCGCACTGAGCGCGGTCTACACCTATTTCGATCCCGACCTTGGCCCTCGCGGACTCGGCACGTTCGCCGTCTTGTGGCAGATCGAACACTGCCGCCAGCTCGGCAAGCCGTTCTTGTATCTCGGCTACTTCGTGCGTGATTGCCGAAAGATGAACTACAAGCGCCGGTTCCGGCCTCATGAGATGCTATCGGCAAGTGGGGTCTGGAGTCGGTTCGAAGACTGACTGGAGCGGTGACAGTGTGCGTGTGCCGACGGCCGTTGCAGTCAGCCTGTGCAAACAGAATAATGACCTGGACGATTAGTGCAAGGAGTTGCTCAATGCCCTCCCCGTTCCCCGGCATGGACCCGTACTTGGAGCATCCGGACATCTTCCCGGACCTGCACGACAGGTTGAACGCGCATCTCAGCGAGGCCCTGCAGTCAAACCTGCCAGCTCCCTACTTTGCGGTGATTGGACGCAGGATTTGGGTGGAGATCACCAAACGGTACATCGGCCCGGATGTTCACTTGCTTCACGGCGGTGGTCGGCGCGTGCCGGTAGAATCGGGCGGGGTTGCCCTGGCCGACCCGCCCCGGTCAATGCCCAAACTCGTGCGCGTGCCTCACGATGAGCGACGGCAACCGTTCGTCGAAATCTACGTGGGCCAGTGCCGCGACAAGCGGCTCGTCACGACCATAGAGATACTCAGCCTCTCCAACAAGACCCTCGGAGAACATGGACGCGATCTGTACCTGAGCAAACAGCGCGAGATACTGGCCAGCAAGGTCCACTTGGTCGAGATCGACCTGCTGCGCGGCGGCGAACACACAACTGCGGTCCCCCAAGAGAAGGCGATCGAAGAAGCTGGTACGTACGATTATCACGTGTGCGTTCACCACTACGACAAGCTGGAAGATTACTTCGTCTACGCGATTCGCTTGGAGCAGCAACTGCCGGTGATCGATGTGCCGCTGTTGCCAGGCGATCCAACGGTGGGCGTAGACTTGCAGGCGGTTTTTGACCGGTGCTACGACGCCGGCCCATACCGCCGCGAGGTGCGCTATCTCGAAGACTCGCCCACGCCGGCCCTGTCGCCGCAGCAAATGGCATGGTCCCAAAAACGAATTGCCGCGGCGCCCATCGGAAGATAGGTCGAATCACGCGATCAAGTCGTGCACCACGCGGCCGTGAACGTCGGTGAGTCGGAAATCGCGGCCGGCGTAGCGGTAGGTGAATTTCTCGTGGTCGAATCCGAGCAGCCGCAAGATCGTGGCATGTAGATCGTGCACGTGGACCGGGTTCTCGGCCGCGCGAAACCCGAACTCGTCGGTCGCCCCGTACACTTGGCCGCCTTTCACGCCGCCGCCGGCCAGCCACATGGAGAAGCCGTAGTGATTGTGATCGCGGCCGTTGATCTTGCCCTGGTTCGAGCCGGGCGTGGGCAGCTCGACCACAGGCGTGCGGCCGAATTCGCCGCCCCAGATGACGAGCGTCTCGTCGAGCAGGCCGCGTTGCTTCAGGTCCTTGAGCAAGGCGCCGATCGCCTGATCGCACTGCTTGGCGAGCTTGCGATGATTGACCTCGAGATCGTCGTGGCTGTCCCACGGCTGGCCTTCGCCGTGCCAGAGCTGCACGAAGCGAACGCCCCGCTCGATCAGTCGCCGCGCGATCAGGATTTGCCGCGCCTGCACGTCTTTCGTCGCGTCGCTGATGCCGTACATGTCGAGGATATACTTCGGCTCCTGTGACACGTCGAACGCATCGGCGGCTTCCATTTGCATGCGGTACGCCAACTCGAACGATTGGATCCGCGCGTCGAGCTGGGAATCCTGGTCGCGTTTCTGGCGGTGCAGTTCGTTGAGCTTTTGCAACAAATCGAGCTGTCGCCGCTGCTCGTCGAGGCGGACGTAGTTGTTCTTGATGTGCTCGATCAGTTTTTCGATTTCGGTGTGCTTCGTGTCGATGTACGTGCCCTGGTAGACGCCCGGCAGAAACCCCGCCTGCCAGTTCTGCGATTCCTGGATCGGGTAGCCGCCGGGGCACATGGCGATGAACCCGGGCAAATTCTGGTTCTCCGTACCGAGCCCGTACGTCACCCACGACCCGACGCTCGGGCGGATCAGTCTCGACTCGCCGCTGTTCATGAGCATGAGCGATGGTTCGTGGTTCGGCACGTCTGCGTGCATCGAGCGGATCACAGCGATGTCGTCGATACACTCGCCTACGTGCGAGAAGATCTCGCTCACCTCGATCCCGCTCTGCCCGTACTTCTTGAATTTGTACGGCGACGGAAACGCTGCGCCGGTCTTTCTCTCGGTCCGCAGATTCTCCATGGGCAGACTTTTGCCCGCGTACTCTGCGAGCTTCGGCTTCGGATCGAACGTATCCACCTGGCTTGGCCCGCCGTTCATGAACAGGTGGATCACGTGCTTGGCCTTCGCGGCGAAGTGCGGCCCGCGCGGTGTGAGCGGATTGACGGCATCGGTCGCGTGCGCGTCGCGCCTAAGCACTCCGACCTGGTTCAGGAGGTCGGCTAGTGCCAGGGCACATATGCCAGTGCCGCAACGATGCAGCATTTCTCGGCGCGTCGTGATCACGTGAGCTGATCCGTATTTATTCACTGCAGTCATCGCGTCCCCTCTCCAACGTTGGCTGCCACATGATCGATTTCCATGTTGCAATCGCCCAATCTCTGTCGGCTGGACCATCGAAACAGACAGTACAGATCGCGACCGTTCCGGGAGCCGCTACTCGACCTTGCAGGCGCCAATAACTGTTGTCCTCTTCCGTCACAAAACCGATCTCCGCCCGCCCGATGACGCGAGTGCCGCGGTGTTCTATCGAATCCTCAGTGGCCTCGTCGGAGGCAAGCAGTTCCTCTGCAGGCACAACTCGGCCTCCTTTTTCCTTCAACACCAGCGAACTAAGCCGCACAGTCCGCGACGAATCCCACGCACACCACGTCTCGCCGGATTCTTCCCAAGTCTCGGCGAGCGAGCCTGGCACCAGCACGGACCAGCCACCTGGGAGTCGCACACGAACGTTATCGCGACGATAACCGATCAACGGCCGTTCATTAGCCGGAAGCGCTTTGTTCCGCACTACATCGGCCAACACGCTTCGGTCGTCGGTATAGTCAAGCAACTCAGCCCACTCTCGCCACGGATAATCAAGTAGAGGATCAAGGTCGTAGGCTTTGGCCAGCGTCCGTTTTAGACAGCACATCAGCGCCATTTCTTTGTCGCATAGCGGCGCACGCCATCGCACGTCGGTCCATATTTGCGCTACCGCTAGGCCGAGAAAGTACGATGCCCCCATTCCGTCCGGCCACCAAGTGAAAAAATCGATGCCGCGATTCGGGTCTTGGCTCGTTGCCTTAAGCCAGCCGATACTGCGCGGTCCCATCGGCGTCGCGACAACACCGTGATGCTCGAAGGAGTAATCCATCGACATCGAGATCGCGAGAGCGCTGCTGTCCTGCTCGTATCTCTCCAGAATCACTCGTACAACCGCCTGGAGCCACTCCAGCATTTGCCCCTCAAGGTCCGCGCGGTCGCCCGAATAGAAGTAACCCGTTTCGTCTCCGGTTCCTTCTTCGTTCGGCGGTTCCCAGGCAATCTTAAGTTCGTCGCCGAATTGTCGCACAAGTCCACAGAGGTACGTGTGATACCCCGGGCCGGTCGTTGAAGTCTTGGCCGACACGATGACGTGATTGTCCTTGGCCACTACCTCTACGTCCTCCGCAGTCGGATGCAAGCGAACGCGTAGCATGGTCCCGTCCTTGCCACAATCCTGCTCGTGAATTCCAAGCAGGGTTTCCGTGCAGTTTGCACGGAACCAATTTTCCGCGTGATGGACGAGCTCACGCGGATGTGTCCTTCCGAAAAGCTTGCTCTGTGGCGACCCAACAAAATAAACACCCAAACCCATGACGACCCCTGACCATTTGGCTTGAAGTCGGTCAGTCAACAAATACGAATTCGTTCGATAACAACAGCACCTGCGCGAGTTTCTCCCATTGACCTAGCTCGTCTGAGCTAGTCACCCCATCGGCGATGTAGCCGCGCGAGAGAGCCAGTTCCTCCGCCCGCGCAGTTCGTTGGAGCACGACCTGAAAAATTTGGTGAATTCGCCGGTCGGGGTCAGATTCCGCTCGCACGTCGGGATGGTTCGCCAGTCGCCGGGCCTGCTCGACGACGAACGGCGAATTCATCAGGAACAGCGCCTGTTGGGGCACGGTGGTCGTGAATCGCTGCGGACAATGATGGTCCGGGCTAGCGAAGTCGAACGTGCGGAGCATGCCGGGCAGGTTCTGTCGTTCGACGAAGCCGTACACAGTGCGGCGGCGATTGAATGGCTGTTTCGCGAGGTCGACCGCCGGCCCGCCCGGCGTGAGGTCGATGTCGCCTGCGGCGGCCAAGAGCGAATCGCGCATCGCCTCGAAGTCGAGCCGACGCCGGTTCTGATGCGACAGCAGGCGGTTGTCAGGGTCAGCGGATTTGAGATCTGAAATCTCGGATCTCAAATTGGCGGTCGTCGGATCGCTTGACTGCTGGTACACGTTCGACAGCATGATCGACCGAATCAGTTTCTTCACCGACCAACCGTCCTCGACAAACCGCGCGGCGAGGTAATCGAGCAGTTCGGGGTGTGTGGGCGGTTCGCTGCGCACGCCAAAATCGCTGGGCGTGCGTACCAGGCCGGCACCGAACAAGTGAGTCCAGACGCGATTCACAAACACGCGAGCCGTGAGCGGGTTGTCTGGGCTGGCGATGGCGCGGGCGAGGTCGAGTCGGCCGCTACCGTGTTCAAACGGTTTGCGACTCTCGCCGGCGAGTACACCGAGGAACTGTCGAGGGACGGCCGGGCCACGGTTGCCGGGGTTGCCGCGCGTGAACACCACGGGGTTTACAGGCGATTCGTTGTCCACCAGCGCCATCGCATTCGGAGGCGCATCGGGCGACGTGCGCCATTCCTGCACCTTCTTGCGAAGCTGCCGCAACTTGTCGGCGTCTGGTTTCTCGAACAAGTCATCGATTCGCCGCCGCGGCACAGCCGTCGGACTGTCGGTCGAATACAGAACTTGGCGAAGTTCTTCGCGTGCCTGGTCCTCGAATTTCGCTGGCGGCGAAGCACCACTCGACTTGAGTTCTTCAAGTAACTTCTGCCACTCAGTCTCGACTTCGGCGAAGAGTCGGCCGTATCGTTCAGCCACGTCCTTGATCGACTGTGGCGGTGTTTCAAAAAAGCGTGCGACAAGCGGATTCAGCGAGTACTGAGTACTGAGTACCGAGTTTTCGCCGTTCGCGGATTTGTCGTTTGCCTGAGGCGAGCCGGCCTCACCCGGCTGTGAGAACTTCCGCGCCAACTCCGGCGCCTTCGCCGCGAACTCCGCCTCCGGGATCGCCGCCAGCGCGAACCAAGGCGTCCACACGGGGTGGTGTTTCTTCGACTGCAGTTCCAGGTACGTCCGCCACCGCCCGAGCGCGAAACGATTCACCTCGCCAGGATTCTCCACGAACATGAAGTCCATGATGTCCGGGTGATCCTTGATCGACTCGGCCGCGAGCAGATATTCCGAGACATTCGTGCGCAGCTTGTGCAGCGTCCGTGCGAGCGTCGCGTCCTGGAACTCGCTCAACTCGGCCTCGCGCTTGTGCAATTCCTGTTCATACTCCGGCGTCGCCGCCGCGATTGGCAGCTCTTTGTCCGAACACGACGCGAACACACCGTAGAGCGAATAATAATCGCCGGTCGGAATTGGATCGTATTTGTGATCGTGGCAGCGTGCACATTGCACGGTCAGCCCCATCGTGCCGCGCGTGACCACGTCGATGCGGTCGTCGATGATATCGTGCATGTTGCCGAGGAACCGCCGGCCGAGCGTGAGGAATCCCAGGGCCGCCAGCGGTCGCTTGTCGTCGCCGAGCGGCAGTTGATCGGCCGCGATCTGTTCGATCAGAAATCGATCGTAGGCCAGGTCCTCGTTGAGCGCGCGGATGACCCAATCGCGGTAGGTGTACGAGTACGGGAACTTGCGTTCCTCGGTGAAGATGTACCCCTTGGTGTCAGCGTACCGCGCTACGTCGAGCCAGTATCGTCCCCAGCGCTCGCCGAAGCGTGGCGAGGCGAGCAGTCGGTCCACCAGCTTTTCGTAGGCGTCGGGCGCGGAGTCCGCGACGAACGCTTCGACCTCTTGCGGAGTCGGCGGCAGCCCGGTCAGGTCGTAGGTCGCGCGGCGAATGAGCGTGCGACGGTCGGCCGGCGGCGATGGAGCCAACCACGCCTTGGCCAACTCGGCCAAGACGAAGCGATCAATCGGGGAGGCCGACCACGCCTCGCCATCCAGCGCGGGCACCGGCGGCAACTGCACCGGCCGGAACGCCCAGTGCACGGCCTCTGCCGTGCCCGGCGATTCGGCCGGCGCGGCGGCCGCCATCGCAGCACCGATCGCTGCAGCGACGCCCCATACCGACCATCGACAGGCTGCTGTGTGAATCATGTGGCTCATGACACGTTTCGCTGGAGGGAAACCCGGCTTGCGTGCCATGAATTATAGCCGCACCGGTGCCAAGGAGCGCATAGAGGCATGGCTCCCAAGGAAGTCGTAGTGCAGGCGGCTCGCCTGCGGCTTCCTTTGACGACAT
>DAIOWH010000045.1:0-37460 GCA_036758585.1 Planctomycetia bacterium | reverse complement strand
TGGCGCGTCGGGCTACTATCCCTGCGGACTCCCAGGATCACGCAAAGCCATTTAGATGACCGTGCGTGATCGTGGGAATGCCGCTCACCCCGACCCTCTCCCCGCAGCGGGGAGAGGGCGAATAGACTTCGAATCGCTTCGTTCAACTATCTATGCATTCTGCGCGTCTTTCTCCCTCTCCCCTTTGGGGAGAGGGTTGGGGTGAGGGGCACTCGGGTGATTCGCAGATTCACGCACGGTCATCTAAATAGCCTTGCACGATTCTGGGACAGTAGCGCGACGCGCCAGCGAGGGGGCACATGGCGAAATCACAAGAAATCAGGCCCGGTCCCTCGCTGGCGCGTCGGGCTACTGTCCCTGCGGACTCCCAGAATCACGCAAAGCCATTTAGAAGTCCGATTCGGCCAGCGGCTCCATGCCCGCGCGCGTGGCCAAGGCGTGCAACACGTCGAACCCGACGGTCGCGTCGATCCACCGCACGCAACCGTCGGCGAACAGGAAGTGGGCGCCGCTGCGACCGTGATGAACGCTGAAGAAGTTGGCCGGGCCCGATTCCACATCGCACAACGGAAAGGATGCAAAATGAGCCATGGTGTGAACGGCCGAGTCCTCCTCCTCGTCGCTCCAGACGGGCGCGCCGGGCGTCACGCGTGCCACACCGAAGGCGACCGCGCCGGCCCACGGCGCCTGCGTGATCACCGCAGGCCGCTCGCCGACGGCGATTGTCTTGCTCGTGCCGTCCAGGATGTCGCGCGTGCGGACGTGGCTGTTCCGCCAGAACAGCCCGTTGCTGGCGTCGTGCAGCTCGCCGACGTCGCCCCACGAGCCGAAGTTGGCGGCGTAGCTGTTCGTGCCGAGACCGCGCGCGAGCACCGCGCCCGTGTCGTCGATCACGTCGCATACGCCGGCTGCCGTGTCGGTTGGGCACATGAACAACTCCACGCGATGCCTCACCGCCGTCGTGTTGCCGAGTTGCTCGACCGGCAGATGGTAGTTGCAGGCGTTATACAGCGACGCCTGATCCAGATTGCCGAGCAGCATCGCCGCCCAGCCCCAGCCGGGCGTCGTGTCTTCGTGCGGCTCGGCCAGTGCCGGGTCCGGCTCGCCGCGGATGAAACCGGGCGGGAACGCCCCGAACGTCTCGTGATAGTTGTGGAGTGCGACCCCAAGCTGGTGCAAGTTGTTCTTGCACTGCGTCCGTCGAGCCGCCTCACGCACCGTCTGGACCGCCGGCAGCACGAGCGCGATCAACAGGCCAATGATGGCCAGCACGACCAACAGCTCGATAAGCGTGAATGCCGCGACTCGCCGTGGTGATCTGGCGCGCATGACCGTAGGTCGCTCAGTGTCCCGCGACGGCCGGCTGCTGCCGACGACCTCTACCGGTCGGCGGTTCAGCTCCGGCCGTCGCACTCATCCTAGCAACCATCATCGCGATGCAACACGCGGTATCGTCGTGGATAAGCCGGAATTTATCTTCGACTCACTCGCGGCTCACGCCCGTCGGTGATACTCTTGATGCACACACAGCCATAGGCACAAAGCAGAGCCATTGGTCGCAACAGTGTGCCGCCCGCGGCCCGCGTGCGGCTTGCCGTGGGCACGTTGCTCTTGCCCAGTGGTCGCAACAGTTCGGCGCCGGGCGGCGCGCACGGGATGGCCCAGACATGGGAGTCCGAATCCTGGTGATCGAAGACGAGCCGCAGATTGCGGACTTCATCGTGCGCGGGCTGCGCGAAAAGGGCTTCGCGGTCGAGCACGCGGCCGACGGCGTCGACGGTTGGCACCAGCTCGGCTCAGGATCGTGGGACGTGGTGCTGCTCGACTGGTGGCTGCCCGGCTACGACGGGCTGGAACTGTTGAAACGCTACCGCCACACCGGGCACGACACGCCGGTCCTTTTCCTCACCGCGCGCGACGCCGTGTCGGACCGCGTGCGCGGACTCGACGGCGGCGCCGACGATTACCTCTGCAAGCCGTTCGCCTTCTCCGAGCTGCTCGCCCGCGTCCGCGCACTGACTCGGCGGCCCGACCGCCGCACCAGCACGGTCGTGGCGGCCGGCGATGTGCGCATCGACCTGGCGACGCATCGCGCCGAACGGGCCGGCCGGCGGCTCGACCTCACGGCCAAGGAACAGGCGCTGCTCCTTTTCTTCCTGCGCCACCCCGGCGAGGTGCTCACGCGCACGCGCATCTACGAACAGGTTTGGGACGAGCGATACGACGGGCTGTCGAACACGCTCGAAGTCCACGTCATGGAGTTGCGCCGCAAACTCGAATCGCACGGCCCGCGCGTGATTCACACGCTGCGTGGTCGCGGCTACCTGTTCGGCGAACCGAGCCACGGAGCCTGACGCCGAATGACCCTGACCACTCGTCTCACGGTGTTTTTTCTCGCCGCGCTCGGCGGCGTGCTGGTCGGTTTTTCCGCCGGCCTCTGCGTGCTCGCGCGCTGGTACCTCTACGCCGATCGTGCCGATCAACTGAGCGTCGCGCTGCACACGCTGGTCGCCGCGGCCGAGATCGACCCGGCGGGCGTCGAGTGGGACACTCGCGAGCGCCCCGTGTCGCTCGGATTGGGCCGCAAGCGCGATCAGTTTCGCTGGATGGTCGGCAACGATGCCGGCGCCGTGATCGACGGGTCGCCGGGCGCCGCCGCCGATCAGGTCCTTGGGCAAGCCCCGCCGCTTCGTGACGTTGGCATGCAACCGAGAATGTCCGTCGAGCACGCGGGCGAGACGTGGTGGATGATGCAGCGCCGGCTCGTCGCCGGCCCATCAACCCACCCGGCGAACCACACCGACGTCGACGATGACGCGGACGAATTGCCGAAGTACCCCGCGCTCGTTCTGACCGTCGTGCTGTCGATCGAGCCGGTGCGGGATGCGCTGCGACTGATGGCGTTCACATCGACCGGCCTGTCGGCCGCCCTGTGGCTCGCGGTCGCCTTCATGAGCCGGCGCATCTGTCGAGGCGCGCTGCGGCCGATGATCGAGATGGCCGACAAGGCGCGGTCGATCGAAGCGGCTGAGCTACACGAGCGACTGCCGAACCCGTGCACGCGCGACGAGGCCGAGCAACTTTGCCGCGCGTTCAACGACCTGTTGGCCCGACTCGAAGAATCGTTCGCTCGTCAGCGACGATTCACCGGCGATGCGTCGCATCAACTCCGCACGCCGCTAGCGGCCATGCTGGGTCAGCTCGAAGTCGCCTTGCGTCGCCCGCGCTCGCCCGACGAGTACGTCCGGGTCCTCGACTCGGTACGGGGCCAGGCAGGCCGGCTCCGCCACATCGTCGACATGTTGCTGTTTCTCGCCCGCGCCGACTCCGACGCGAAGCTCCCCGATCTCGAAGCCGTCGACCTATCGGCGTGGCTGCCGGATCACCTGCAGACCTGGGCCGGCCACTCGCGCGCGGCCGATCTGCACGTCGAGTGTCCCGACGGCGAGCCGATTGTCGTCGACGCCGAACCGCACCTGCTCGGCCAGATGCTCGACAACCTACTCGACAACGCCTTCAAGTACAGCGAGCCGGTCACGCCGGTCACGCTGCGAGTCGCGCCCGGTGCCGGCGCGAACATGGTCGCGATCACCGTCGAAGACGCCGGGCCGGGCATCCCCGCTGCCGACCTGCCACACATCTTTGAACCGTTCTACTGCTCGCCCGACGCGCGGCGTCGCGGCCGCGCCGGCTGCGGCCTCGGCCTCTCGGTAGCTCACCGCATCGCCACAGCGTTCGGCGGATCACTGCACGCCCAAAGCACTCCCGCCGAAGGTTCACGCTTCACTATTCTGCTACGCCGCCATGATCACGATCACGAGCAGGACCGACTCGCCCCGCTCGCGCTGCAGACGAACACCAGACCGTGAGCAACCGGGCCGCGACGCCTCCGATCACACCCGCGAGACTCTCTAAGCTAAGTACTGTGCCGCATTGAATAGGGTCTGAAATCCACTTCGGTCGTTTAACCCGCAGCCGCAGGCGAGGCACAACAAGCGCCAGCCATGCCTCGCCTGCGGCTGCGGGTTAAACGACCGAAGTGGATTCCACCTGCCCCTTGGCCTACAATCGCGGCCATGAAAACCAACATACGAGCATCCTTCGCGGCGCTTTGTCTTGCCTCGTGCATCGCCGACGCATGTCGGGCCGACGTCGCTCGGATCGAGATCGTTCGACGTGAGCCGTTTGCGGGCGACATGGAGTTCGGCGCCGTGGGACGATACGAGAAGCTCGTTGGCCGCGTGCACTTCGCGGTCGACCCCGACGCCAAGGCCAATGGCCGGATCGTCGACGTCGCACTCGCGCCGCGTACCGCCGCGGGCAAGGTCCAGTGGTCGGCCGACTTCTATATGCTCAAGCCACTCGACGTGGCGCGCGGCAATCGGGCGCTGTTCTATGACGTGAACAACCGCGGCAACCAGACGGCGATGCGCATGTTCAACGACGCCAGCGGCAACGACCCCGACGGCGCGGGCAACGGGTTCTTCATGCGGCAGGGGTTCGTGGTGCTCTGGAGCGGCTGGATCGGCCAGGTGCTGCCCGGCGGCGGGCGCATGACGCTCGACGTGCCGGTCGCGACCGACGCCGGCCGCGAGATCACCGGACTGGTCCGGGCCGAGATGACGCCCGACGCGCCGGCCGAGCGGCTGAACATCGCGCAGTGGGCCAACCAGGGTTATTTCGAGCCGACCGAGCGGGGCCGGCGCGAGTCCACGCTCAGTTGGCGCCTGCGCGAGGCCGAGCCGCGCGTCGCGATCCCGCGCGAGCAATGGTCGATCGAAGTCTCGCGCCCCGACGGCGCCACGCTGCCGCTCGTCGAACTGCGGCTCTCCGGCGGCTTCAAGCCCGGCTACATCTATGAACTCATCTACGAGGCCCGCAAGCCGATCGTCCAGGGACTCGGCCTGGCCGGCATCCGCGACCTGGTCTCGTTCTTGAAGTACAACACATCCGAACAGAATCCGTTGCGAACGGCCGACGGCAAGTCGGCGATCGCGCGGGCCTACGCCTTTGGCACATCGCAGAGCGGTCGCTGCGTGCGTCAGTTCCTGTACGACGGATTCAACGCCGACGAGGCGGGCCGGCAGGTGTTCGACGGGCTGATGCCGCACGTGGCCGGCGCCGGCATGGGGTTCTTCAACCATCGCTTCGCGTCGCCCACGCGGCACAACGCTCAGCACGACAATCACCAGTATCCGGCCGACGTGTTTCCGTTCGCCTACACCGACACGACCGATCCGGAGACTGGCCGGGTCGATTCGCTGATGCGCCGCGCTCGCGAGACGAGGACCGTGCCGAAGGTGATGCAGACTCAGAGCGAGGCCGAATACTGGCATCGCGCCGCATCGCTCGTACACACCGATCCGCTCGGCCGCACCGACGTGCCGCTCTCCGACGACGTGCGGCTCTACGTGTTCGGCGGCACGCAGCACGGACCCGGCAGCGACCCGCCGCGCCCCGGCAACGGACAACTGCTGACCAACCCGGCCGACTACCGACCGTTCTTGCGTGCATTACTCGTCGCGCTCGACGCCTGGGTGCGCGACGGCACGCCGCCGCCGCCGAGTGCCTATCCGACGCTCGCCGAAAACACGCTCACCATGTGGGACCGAGCGTCGGCCGGTTTCCCCGCGTTGCCGGGCGTGCGATATCCCGAGGTGATTCAGCAGCCGTCGTTTTGGGACTACGGTCCGAGCTTCCTGACGCAGCGCATCATGACGGTGCAGCCGCCGAAGCGCGGGGTTGATTACGTCGTCCGAGTTCCCCGGTGCGACGCCGACGGCAACGCGACCGGCGTCTTGCGCCTGCCGCGCGTGGCCGTGCCGCTGGGGACGTACACCGGCTGGGCGCTGCGCAAACGCGAACTCGGCGCCGAGAACGAACTGTTGAGCCTGGCCGGCTCGTACATCCCGCTGGCCAAGACGGCATCCGACCGCGAGGCGAGCGGCGATCCGCGTCGGGCGGTCCTGGAACGCTACAAGGATTTCGACGACTACCGCACTCGCTATGCCGCCGCGGTCGCTGAGCTTGGCAAGAGACGCTTGCTGCTCGACGACGACGCTCGGCAGCTCGCTCGCGACGTCGAGTCGTTCCGGCCGGCCTTTGAATGACGGCCAGACCGTGAACAACGCCGCGGCAACGCCGACTTCTTCACAGGAGCGGTCCATGAAACCACTGAGTACTGTTCCACATTGAAAGAGGTTCGTTTAACCCGCAGCCGCAGGCGAGGCACAACAAAACAAACGCCAGCCATGCCTCGCCTGCGGCTGCGGGTTAAACGACCGAGGTCGATTTCAGACCCTATTCAATGCGGCACAGTACTCAATGCGGCACAGCACTGAGCGTGCTGCCAACGGCAAGCCCGTGTGCACCGCGCGGAGGCGAACCATGATGTCCCATCACAATCGTTCCGGCAATCGCGATGTTCTCGTCGCCTTTGGCTTGGCTGTGGGGCTAGCGCTGCTTGGCGGCACAGCACTTTTTGTCTTCGGCCGGCCCGATCAGGTCGATGGGCGAGCGACGGGCAGCGCCGGATCGAGCACGGCCGCCGTCGACGACGCCAGCCGCCCACTCAGCACTCAGTCCGACACCCCGAATCGCCCGTCGTCGAACGCCGCTGTCGACCTCAGGGGCGGCGCCGACTTGTCGAGCATTCCGTCGGATCCTGCTCGGCAGCCGACCACGTTCGATAGCGCGCCGGCCGCCGCACCCGCGGACCAAACGGAGGGCGAGGAGAGTCCACGGCGGCTGGCTCGCCGAATGCGTCGCGAAGTACAAGCCGGTTCGACCAGGCAGGCGCTCGCGACGGCGCGCGAAATCGCCGCGCTGCTCCCCAGCTCAGAACGACGCGCGAGAATCTTGGGCGTCTTGGCTCAGGCCGAATCGGGCGAGGGCAACGGGTCGGGCGGCGGCGGCGGCCAGACGGTCGACTTCGACAGCTTGATTCAGTTGATCGAATCGACAATCTCGCCGAACTCGTGGGATTCGGTCGGCGGCGCTGGAACGGTCGAGCCGTTTCCGGGCGGCGTGTACATCGACACGCGCGGCTTGATGAAGCTGCGCGAACGACCTGGCGGGGCGGCTGGGGCGGCCGCGGTGCGCACCGAGTCGCGCGACGAGGCCGCACCCGCGGGCGCGGCGGGCAACGCGACGCTGCGCAGGATCTCATTGCCGCGACTGGAACGCGAGGTCGCTCGCTATCTGGCCCGCGGCGAACTCATCCCCGACGAAATCCGCAACCTGGCCGGCCTGCAGCAGGTGCAATATGTACTGGTCTATCCCGAAGAACACGACGTGGTGATCGCCGGCCCCGCCGACGAACCGCAGCGCGACGAGTTCGGTCGCGTCGTCGGACGCACCAATGGCCGGCCCGTGCTGCAACTCGACGACCTGGTGGTGATCCTGCGGGCGTGCTTCGCCGACTCCGACACGTTCGGCGTCTTCGGCTGCGGCATCTATCCGCGTCGCGAGCGGCTCGAACAGGTGCAGCAGTTTCTGACGGCGTCGGCCGCGGCGGGTCCGATCGAGCCGCGCGACCGGCCGCGTTGGCTGGCCGACCTGCGTGAGCAACTCGGCGAGCAGGACATCCAGGTTTTCGGCGTACCCGCCGGCTCGCGCGTAGCGCACGTGATGATCGAGGCCGATTACCGCATGAAGCTCGTCGGCATCGGATTGGAGCCGGCCGCCGTGCCCGGCATCCCCAGCTACTTCGACCTGCTCGGCGAGCCGGACGACGCGCGGCTCGCTCGCGGCATCGACACGCTGCGCTGGTGGTTCACACTGAACTACGACGCGATCACCGCGACGCCTGAGCGCGACGCATTCGAACTGGCGGGCAGCCGCGTACAGGTGCTAAGCGAAAACGAGTTGCTCACGGCCCGCGGCGACCGCGTGCACACCGGCCAATCGGACCCGATCAACGCCGAGTTCGCCCGCAACTTCAGCGCTCGCTACGCCGCGCTGGCCGAGCGCGACGCGAACTACGCCGATCTCGCCGCCGTCTTCGACCTGGCCGTCTTGGGCGGCCTGTTGCGCGGCCAGGCGATCCCGCAGGCGATCGGCTGGGAGATGAACACGTTCCTCGATCCGCTCGAGTACATCGTGCTGCTTCGCCCCGCGCCGCGCACGGTCGAGACGGTAATGAACCATCGCGTCTATCGCGGCCGGCACATCATGGCCGCGGTCAGCGGCGGCGTTCACGTGAACCCCTGGAAAGTCGTCGCCGCCGACAAGATCAAAGACGACTCCAAACATTCCGCGGCACAACAACGCGCCGCAGGACGAGAATCGGCCGCCAGTCGATGGTGGTGGGAATGAGCATTAGTGTTCTACTCGGTAACATGCGCGCGCCGTGCGTGCATGTTCGTGGCCGAGGCTGCCCGCGTCGGCACCGGACGCTGGCAGCGTCCGCCACGTTGGGTTGTGGGCGCTGCCCGCGTTAGGAGTGCGGTCACGGCCGAGAACGTCTTCGCGTTATGGCCAACGGGGCTTCGTGGTTTGATCGCCGTCGTTCTGCGTCGGCGCCGGAGCCTCGAAGAACAGCGGAGCGGGGTCGGTCGTGGCGACGGGAGTCGGCCTGGTGCGTCGCATGACGAGCACCGCGGTGATGATCGAGAGGATGGCGATCGCGACGCCGACCGCCAGTCCGTAGGTGTTGGTCCACTCGGCGTCGGGGCGCAGCGCGGGCGGGGCTTGCCAACGGAATCGGCGAGCAAGCAGCACAGGCGACGAGTAGCGCTTGCTTTCCTGAGTGTCGTGCCGCCACCAGCCCAGGAAGTAACCGGCCACGGTGACGTGCTCGAAGATGTTGCCCAGCGGCATGCCGGTCGGCGGCTCGGCCACGATCACGATGTACGGTGTGCGGCCGCCCTCGTCGGTATAGACGCAGCCCTCGTAGCGCATCTGGAAGCCGTATTCGTTGTCGTCAAATTCGTCGCGAACGAGGCGACGCAGCCGGCCGCGGAGCGCGATCGCCTGGCCGCGATAGTTGTCTGGGTCGCGCAGCAGGTGGGCGAGCGTGACGTCGCGCCGGGCGTTTTTCTCTATCCAATCGGCTGGATTGTGCCGGGCGAGATCGAGCAGATAGTAGTAGGGGTCGGGATCAAGCTCGAGCGAGTGATCGACGAAGTCCGCCAGGCGGGACAACTCGACCGAGCGAATGCCGATCGCCGTCGATACATCGGGCGGTCGGACTTCTTCGGCAGTTTCCGAGACGAGGGGCGTTGCGTCGACCGGCTGTTCCTGATCGCCGAGCCAGCCGGCCCGCATGGTCGAATAGGCCATGAGGCCCACAACGACGACCAGCATCACGATCAGGTTCGGCAGCCGCGCCGGCATCGAGATGCGCCGGCGTCGCCGCGGCGGCTCGTCAGACCCAAAACGCAACATCGTTCACTTCGCGGCGGCCATTGCCTTGTCGCCGTCCATCACTTTGTAGAGCGGCAGATACCGGTAATACACTTCGAGCGTCAACAGGCCGATGCTCGTGAGCATGACGCGGCCGCCGGTCTCACTGTGGCCTACGTCTTTCGCCGGCTTGTCGGGGTCCCAACTTCCAAACTCGCAGCGGCCCTTGTCGCGGTCCTGGGTCTCGACCCAGATCGTTCGCATCTCGCGATTCCAGCGGTCCCACTCGGCACCCTGCATGTTGTGCATCACCTGGGTGGCGTAATACCAGTAGTACGCGTTGCGATAGCCAAGCGACGGTGGGTTGGCCTTGAGGAACTCGACGCCCTCGCGAATGCCTTCGTCGCCGCGCACCGCGCCCAGGTATTGCTGGCACAACAGGCCGACCGCCGTCATTGCCGGGCTGCCACCGCCGGGCCCGTCGTAGCCGAACCGGCCGCCGTGCTTGCCGAACGAGACGGATTTCAAGAACTTCTTCGTCAGGTCAAAAGTCTGTGGCTTCACTTCGAGACCGCCCATGTACGCGCTCTTGAGCGCCATGAGCTGCCAACCGACGACCGATGTGTCGCCGGTCGGCGACTTGGGCGTGTAGCGCCAGCCGCCGTGCGACGGGTTCTGGGCGTACTCGATGAACCGGACCGCCTTCTGAGCCGCGGCGCCGACCCGCGCGTCGCGCGTGAGTGCATACGCTTCGGCGAGCACGATCGACGCCAGGCCGTGAACGTACATGTTCTCGCCCGACGCCTTGGCCAGGCTGCCGCTCTGCGGATCCTGATTGGCGATCATCCAGGTGAGCCCGGCGCCGATCTGTTTCTGATACGGTCCCGATTTGTGTGTATAGCCCGCGGCGAGGAAGGGCAGGAGGCCGAACGCAGTGCCGGCCATGTCGTGTTTCGCGCTGCCCACGCCCGAACATCTGCCCTGGCGGCAAGACTGGTGAAGACTCCAATGTCCGTCGGGGTATTGGTGCCGCAGCAGCCAATCGAGTCCGGCGTGCACGGCCTGTTCGGTCTGCTTGGTCCCGCCCTGGCTGCCGACCATGGCCTGACGCATTCCCTGGCCGCGCGAGTTCAGTTGCCCGCCGGCCCCCTTGGCGGCCATCGCGGTGGGGTTCATGCCTTCAAGCAGGTTGGCCATGCTGTCGAGCGCGGGCATGTCCACGGGCGACATCGACGCCGCCTCGACCGCGGCGTCGGCCACGGCCACCGACGCGACCGACGGCTCCTGCGGCGCGGGGATGTCCATGGTCTGCGGCGGCTCGAGCGGCAGCGGGTCAATCTGGATTTCGTCCAGGTTCGGTTGCTCGGGGATGTTCGCCAGTTCGGTTTCAAGATCGTCGACGGTCTCGGTGATCGTCGGTTCCATGAACATGAACGACAGGATCAGCAGCACGACGGTGTGTACGATCGTACTGATCATCCAAGACGGGATAACCATCTGGCGCCATTTCTGACGCAGGCCGCTCACCGTAAGCCATTCCGGAACCATGCGATCTCACCTGCGGGTTGCTTGAACTCGCCCGTCGCGAATCGCACTCGCGTGCGGCAGCGTGACGTAACGTGGCTGCATGTTACACACGATTCGGCGGCGCGGTCAACGATCACCGGGGCCATGTTAGAGTTACTCATGAGAACCGAAGCACGTTTCGTTGCTCAGTACCGCTCCACACTGAATAGGATCTGAAATCGGCTTCGGTCGTTTAACCCGCAGCCGCAGGCGAGGCGGGCTGGCGTTGGTTGTGCCTCGCCTACGGCTGCGGGTTAAACGAATTCAAACCCTTTCAGTGTGGAGCGGTACCCAGGTAGGTAGGCAACGCCGACGTGGCAACAGTCTCACTGCCGGATGATCCGGTCGTCGCCGTCTGCGAACAATTGGTCTATGCCCGGTCCGCCGTTGAGTTGGTCCGAGCCGACCCCGCCGACGAGTACATCGTCTCCGGTGCCGCCCTGCAGGGTGTCGTTGTCGTCTTCGCCGTTGAGTATATCGTTGCCTGCGTCTCCAGCAACGCGGTCGTTGCCTCGTCCGCCTTCGAGGACATCGTCGTCGGCGCCGCCGGCTAGTCGATCGTCGTCGGCGCCGCCGTCGACAAAGTCGTTGCCGGCGTCGCCGAACAGAGAGTCGACGCCGGCCTGTCCGTTGATCGTGTCGGCGTCGTTGCCGCCGCGCGCCGAGTCGTTGCCCGCGCCCCCGTCGAGAAAGTCGATGCCGTCGTCGCCGTAGAGCTTGTCGTTGTCGGCGCCGCCGAGCAGAAAGTCGTTGCCGGGCCCGCCCTCGATGCGGTCGATCCCTGCGCCGCCATCGAGCGTGTCGTCGCCGTCGCCGCCGTCAATCCGGTCGTCGCCGTCGCCGCCTTGCAGCGAGTTCGCCGCTGCGTCGCCGGTCAGTCTGTCGTTGAACGCCGATCCGATCACATGCTCGACGGCCGCCAGCGAGTCGAGTCCCTGCCCCATGCCCGTGGCGGCGCCCTGCCCCAGATTCACCCGCACGGCTGCCGCGGCAGCGCTGTAGTCGACGCGGTCGGCGGGGCCGTTGCCGCCGTCGAGTCGATCGTTCTGTTCGCCGCCGACCAGCGTGTCGTTCGACTCGCCGCCTTGCAGCGTATCGCGTCCGGCGCCGCCGATCAGGAAATCGTCGCCTGCGCCGCCGTCCAATGTCGCCGGGCCGGTAAACGCCGATGCGTCAATGTTGTTGCCGCCGCTGCCGCCGGTGAGTTGCGCCGATTGGATGTCGGCCAGTGTGTCGGCGCCCAGTCCGGCCAGGGCAGCGTCGCTGAGGGCCATGTGCGCGTTGGCGTTTTCAATGAGTCGATCGCTGTCGGCGCCGCCGTCGAGATTGTCGTCGCCGGAGCCGCCCGAGAGCGTATCTTGACCCGCCTCGCCGCCGATGCTGTCGCCGCCTTCGTCGCCCTGCAACGAGTCGTTTCCCGCACCGCCCATGAGCGTGTCGTTGCCGGTGCCGCCGATCAGCGTATCGTTGCTCGTGCCGCCGACGATGGAGTCGTTGCCCGCGCCGCCTGAAAACGATTCCGCCAGGTCGCCGCCCACCAGAGTGTCGTCGCCGCCGAGTCCGTCGACCACCACGCTGGTGACCGACCGGAAATCGTTCCTGAGCGCGCCGGCAAGGTCGATGTTGTTCGCACCAGGCCCGCCGGCGACCTGGATCGACGTGGGCGTCTGGCACGTCGCGGCGCCAGTGCTCGGATCGGCGCCGTTGATTTGAATATTACCGCCCACGCAGGTCAGCACGATCGCGTCGGCCGCGTCGCTGCTCATCAACAGCGTGCTGCCAGCTACGGCCGAAAACACGGCCCGCAACTCGCGATGGTCCAACAACTCGATGCCGAGATGAGCCTGTGGCGGGCGAACGTTCCGACCGGCGCGCCGTCGTGTCCGCGCCGCGACCGGGCAAGGTCCACGTTGAGTGCGAAGTAGCATGTGGTTAGCGATCGCCTCCAATACAGAACAGGTGTTTGTCAGACCGCAAGAACAGCGATCCATCCGCCACCGCCGGAGACGCCAGAATTGTTTCGCCCAACGGGTTGGTCGCGAGCACGCGGTCCGCAGCCGACGTGTCGAGCACGGTGGTCAGGCCCTCTTCGTTGACCAGATACAGCTTACCGTCGCCGGCGATGGGCGACGCCGAGAATGGCCCCTTCACCCGCTCCTGCCACAGCAACGATCCATCGCGTGGATCGGCGCACGTGACGACGCCCACCGAGTTCACCGCGTACAGCTTGTCTTGATAGAGCAGCGGCGACGCTGTGGCCGCCTTCAGTTTGTTCGATCGCCAGAGAACCTCGGGCGAGCCGCGATCGGCCACGGGCCGCAGGGCCATCAGGTTGCCCGCCGGCACAAACACATCGCCGCCCACCGCGATCGGCGACGGGATCACGTCTAGCACGTCGCCACGATGAGCCCAAACCAGCGCGCCGGTGTCGGGGTTGTACGCGCTGATGTCCGATCGCGACTGCAACAGCAACTCAGCGTCGGATCCGACGCGCCGCACCTGCGGCGTCACCCAGTTGATGCCGCCGGTCCGGTCGATGCGCCAGCGGTTCACCCCGCTGAGCTTGTCGATGCCGAGCGCGCATGCCTCGGCGTCGGTCTCGAGGCTGACGACTAGCGTGTCCTTCCAGAGCACGGGCGACGCCGCCATGCCGACCTGGTTCGTGATGTTCGGGTAATCGCTCTGCAGCGAGCGATACCAGATGAGGGTGCCGTCGCGGTCGAAGCAGGCCAGATCGCATGTGGCGAACAGTGCATAGACCCGCTCGCCGTCGGTCGTGGGCGTCGGCGCGGCCATCGACGTCTTCGGGTGACACGCGGTCAGACCGGTAGACCAGAGTTGCCGCTCCCACCGCTTCCGCCCCGTCGCCTGATCGAACGCCAGTACGTGCAGCCGGTCTTGCGTCGGTCCGCTGCACGCGGTGAGGTACACGACGCTGCCTGCGATGACCGGGCCCGACAGCCCGCGGCCCGGCAAATCGACCTTCCAGCGAATGTTTTCAGTCGCGCTCCAGCGAACCGGCAGGTTCGTTTCGGTCGAGACCCCCAGACCATCGGCGCCGCGCCACTGTGGCCAGTCGGCGGCCGCGGCCGGAATCGCGAAAAACACGACGCCAAAGCTGATCAGAATTCGTTTCATAGGCCCTTTCCCGTGAGGTCGCAAACGCGAGCTTGAAACATCCAGTTCTGCGCCCACTCTTCGTTCTGTTCGTTCTGGCAAATCTTGAGCATGAGCGTGTTGCGGCCAGGCTGAAGCTGACACGCCGCGACGTACTGATCCATGCTTGCCCCGTGGTGGTACTCTTCCTTCGTCAGCACGAGTTTGCCATTGAGCCACACCTTGACGGCGTTCGGCGTGCCGACGCAAATCCGGACCGCCCGCGATTCGGGTGATTCGATCTCGGCCATCGCGTACGCGACCACACCCATGTGCTTGCCGATCACCTTGTTCAGATCGACCATCCCGAACTGATCGGCGGTGACGTGTTCCCTCCACTGCACTTTGACAGCCTTGCCGTCGTACTCCGAGTCGAGCTTGATCTCTTTCTCTGGCGGGTGCGCGGCGGCGAAGCCCGCCTTGCCGGTGTTATCGAACGGTGCGATCAACCGCCAGCGTTGCAGGCAACCGAAGTGGCGCGTGAGGTCGGGCTTCTCGCCGAGCGATTCGAGTTGCTTGGCGATTTCGAGCACCTGGTCACGATCGCGCGCAGCGTCGAGCGACTTGCGGTAGGCCGCGGTCGCCGCAGGCTTGTCGTCGCCCTGCAACAGTTGCTGAGCCTGCGCCATCGCCCGTGCGACGGCGTCGCGCCGCAGTTCGACTGCCGGGTCGTCGATCATGCCGGGCACGAGGCGGTCGGCGGCGGTTGCGTCGACGCGGCAGAGCCACTCGAAGGCCAGTCGGCGTACCGGCCCGGCACGGTTGCGGTCGAGCACGAATCGTTCCAGTTCGCCGGTCGGCAGCGGACGCTCGGCCGCGATCGCTTGCTCGGCGATCGCATCGACCGCGGCCCGCAGCCAGTTCGCGGCCTTGGGGTCGGCGTCGTCCATCGCCAGCAGCACGGCGACAAGCGAGTCGGGGCCGAGTCGCGCCAGCTTTCGCGAAGCGTCACTCGCGGCCGCGTTACCTGCTCCCTCGGCGCTAACGGCCTTAATGCGCTGTGCCAGCGCCGCCACATCGTCGCCGCCGCCTGCCCGCGTTGCAGGCGCCAGCAGCATTGCGGAGAGCACCCACGTTGACCGGGTCTGTCGAGCGATTCTCACCAGAAAACTCCGTTCATGTTTCTTTCGATCGGCCATGATACCTCACTTGGTCCACGGATCGCCGCCCAACAAACGGCGGGCGTTGTCGATTCGAATGGCCCGCTGCTGTTCGGCGGTCAATGGAGACTCACGCAGCTTCAGGCTCGCCGTTTCGTCGAGCCATCGCGAACAAGAATACGCTGGCCGGCCACGTCTGCACAACTCCTGGGCCGCGCGACCGACATGGCCTGCACACGGTTCGTCCCCGATTGGCTATAATGCCCGCGTCATGGCGGAACTCACCTATGAGTTTGATGTCGTGGTCGTTGGTGCGGGGCACGCCGGGTGTGAGGCCGCGCTGGCGGCGGCGCGGATGGGGCTGCGCACCGCGCTATTGACCTTGAGCTGCGATACGGTCGCCCAGATGAGTTGCAACCCGGCAATCGGCGGCGTTGCCAAGGGCCAGATCGTGCGCGAGATCGACGCGCTCGGCGGCGAGATGGGCCGGGTGATCGACGCCACCGGCATCCAGTTCCGCATGCTGAACCGATCGAAGGGACCGGCGATGTGGAGTCCCCGCGCCCAGGCCGACAAGAAGGCATATCAGTTTGAAATGAAGTGGCGCGTCGAGCAACAGCCAGGGCTTGTGCTCAGGCAAGAGGTCGTTGAAGGGCTGAAGATCGAACAACCCGATCGCGGGGTCCGGCAGACTGAGTTCGGCGAGAGAACGGCCTGGCGAGCGACGGGTGTGCTGTGCCGCGGCGGAGTGCTCTACCGGGCGCGGGCGGTGGTCCTGACGACCGGCACATTCCTTCAGGCAGTCATGCACACCGGCGAGAGCAAGTCGGCCGGTGGCCGGGCCGGCGAAGGCACGACGAGCGGCCTGTCGCAATCGCTCATCGAGATCGGGTTCGAGCTGGCCCGATTCAAGACCGGGACGCCGCCCCGATTGAATGGCCGGACCATCGACTTCGCGTCGCTCGAACGCCAGGACGGCGACCGGAAACCAGAGCCGTTCTCGTTCGGCGCCGACCGCATCGTCCAGAGCCAACTGCCCTGCCATGTGACCTACACGAACGACGCGGTGCACCAGATCATCCGGGACAATCTGCACCGCGCGCCAATGTACAGCGGACAGATTCGTAGCCGCGGCCCGCGCTATTGCCCGTCGATCGAGGACAAGGTCGTGCGGTTCGCCGACAAGGGGCGTCACCAGATATTTCTCGAACCCGAAGGCCGCCGCACTCTGGAATACTACTGCAACGGCATCTCGACCAGCCTGCCCAAAGACGTTCAGGAGGCGGTGGTGCGCCGCATCCCCGGTCTGGAGCACGCCGAGATCATGCGGTTCGGCTACGCGGTCGAGTACGACTATGCGCCGCCGGCCCAGCTTTGGCCGACGCTCGAAACGAAACTCGTCATGGGGCTATACTTCGCGGGTCAAATCAACGGGACCACGGGCTACGAGGAGGCGGCGGGCCAAGGGCTGATGGCCGGCATCAATGCCGCGCGGCAACTGCGCGGCGAATCACCGCTGGTACTCGACCGCAGCCAGGCATATCTCGGCGTCTTGATCGACGACCTGGTGACCAAGGGGACCGATGAGCCGTATCGCATGTTCACGTCGCGGGCCGAGTATCGCCTGCTACTGCGGCAAGACAACGCCGACCGGCGGCTAACACCGCTAGGCCGGCAGATCGGACTCGTCGCCGACGAGGCGTGGCGGCGACTCGAAACAAAGGAGCGATGCATCGCGACCCTGACCGCGCGACTGGCGGCGCGGCGGCACGACGGCAAGTCGCTCTTGGAGATCCTCCGCCGCCCCGAAGTCGGCTGGCGCGACGTTGTTGCCATCGACGGATCGCTCGACGAATTTGATAGAGACCCGCGCGTCGTCGAGCAGGTGGTCATCGAAACCAAGTACTCCGGCTACATCGACCGACAGCGATCGGACGTCGAGCGGTTGCGTCGCCACGAATCAAAACGGATTCCCGTGGAATTAGACTACGCATCGGTCAGCCACCTCAGGTTCGAGGCGAAGGAGAAACTCAGCCGAATTCGACCGCGTAGCTTCGGCCAAGCGTCACGCATCGCAGGCATCAACCCGGCCGATTTGGCGGTGCTGATGATTCACATGAACTCACCGCACACGGCAGACCGCGTCGCTCCAACGGAAGTCACCGACTCGTAAGTGCCGGCTGAGCTAGGCTAAGTACTGTGCCGCATTGAATAGGGTGTGAAATCGGCTTCGGTCGTTTAACCCGCAGCCGCAGGCGAGGCACAACAAACGCCAGCCATGCCTCGCCTGCGGCTGCGGGTTAAACGAATTCGGACCCCTTTCAATCCGACCCTTTAACAATCATCCAGGAACATGATAGCTTTTCCCCCACGTTGACTGACGACCACACCCACCACGGATGAAACTGCGATGGCACGTGCTTTCTATGTTCATTGGAACGAAGAAGAAGGGATCGACACGGTTCGGCGACTTCGCGAGGCGGGCCACGCCGTGGAGTTTCACTGGGATTCCGGCGCCGAGGCGTGGCGACTGCTCAAAGAGTCGCCGCCCGACGTGCTGGTGATTTCGCTTGCGAGGCTGCCGTCGCACGGTCGACGAATCGCCGAGGTGGTTCACGAAACGAAACGACTGTGCGAGTTGCCTGTCGTCTTTGTCGACGGCGAGCCAGACAAAGTCGCGGCCACGCGAACAAAGTTCCCGGCTGCGAAGTTCTGCACAGCGGCAAAGCTGGCCGGCGTGCTCAATCGGGTTCGGCCGTTCGTGGCACCCGACGCCGGAGCCGTTCGCCGCGCGAGCACGGCCGCGACGACGAAAAGCCGGCGTGGCGCGGTCGCTACGGCAGGTTACTCGGGCGCCCCGCTGCCGCAGAAGCTCGGCATCAAGCCAAGCTGCCGCCTTGCGCTTCTGAACGCGCCAGACGGCTTCGCGCAGACGCTCGGCGAACTGCCGCCGGACGTCCGAGTGGAGACGAAGCCCGGCGGTGTGTCCGACGTAATCGTGTTGTTCGCACGCAATCGAGATCAGTTGAATCGCGAGTTTGCCAAGACCGCGCGGCGGCTTGTGTCCAACGGCGGACTCTGGGTGGCGTGGCCGAAAAAGGCGTCGGGCGTCGCGACCGACCTGACCGAAGACGTCGTGCGGGCTATCGGGCTGGCCGCCGGCCTCGTGGACAACAAGGTCTGCGCAGTGGACGAGATCTGGTCCGGACTGCGGTTCGTCGTTCGCGTGAAGGATCGCCAATGAGCGTCGCCGCCGCGGACGTGGCCGTCATCGGTGCCGGTGCGGCCGGACTGGCGACGGCAATCTTTGCGGCCCGCGCCGATTGTCGCCGCCGCATTCTGTTGCTCGACGGCGCGAAGCGGCTGGGCGCGAAGATACTCATCTCGGGCGGCGGTCGCTGCAACGTCACCAACGATGTCGTCATGGCCGGCGACTTCTGGGGCGGCAGCCGCCACGTCGTACGCCGAGTGCTCGCTGCGTTCCCCGCGCCGAAGACAGTCGAGTTCTTCGGCGAACTGGGCGTGTTGCTGCACGTTGAACCGGGCGGCAAGCTGTTCCCAGACACGAACCGCGCGAGGACAGTGCTCGATGCGCTCGTCGCCGAGGTCGAGCGGCTGGGCGTGAGCGTTCTGACTGAACATCGCGTCACGGGTGTTCGGCGGAACGGTGACGGATTCGATGTGGAGACGACTCGCGGCGCCGTGCGTGCACGCTCAGTGGTGCTGGCCACGGGCGGCCGTTCGGTGCCCAAGACGGGCAGCGACGGGTCGGGCTACCGACTCGCCGAGTCGCTCGGCCACACGCTCGTCGCTCAGACGCCGGCGCTCGCGCCGCTGCTGCTCGATGGCGACTTCCACGTCGGGCTTGCCGGCGTCTCTCAAGAGGTTGAGTTGACCGTCGCGGGCGAACGCGCGAAGCCGGTTCGGCTGCGCGGCGCGATGCTCTGGACGCATTTCGGCGTGAGTGGACCGGTGGCGCTCAACGCCTCGCGGCATTGGCACGCCGGTCGGCTGCTCGGCCGATCGGTGAGCGTCGTGGCGAACTTCTTGCCCGGCGATGATCTCGCGGCTGCCGACCAACGGCTGATCGACCTGGCCGCGGCTCGACCTCGCGTGCAACTTGCCAGCGCGATCGCGTCGCTCGTCCCGGCTCGCGTGGCCGAAGCGATTCTCGCGCAGTTGAACATCGACGCCCGCCAAGCCGCCGGGCAACTTTCGCGCGACCACCGGCGCACGCTCGCGCGGGCGCTCGCCGAGTGGCCTCTGCCGGTCCGCGACAGCCGCGGCTTCGACTACGCCGAAGTCACGGCCGGCGGCGTGCCGCTCGACGAGATCAACCCGGCCACCATGGAATCGCGCCGGTGCCCCGGACTCTTCCTGGTCGGCGAGATACTCGACGTCGACGGCCGTATCGGCGGGTTCAACTTTCAATGGGCGTGGTCCAGCGCGGCTGTGGCGGCGCACGGCCTGTCTGCTACAATCCTGCGGTAGTTGAAGGGCCAGCACGATGACGGCAACCCGTTTCATCCCGAACCCAACGCCATGCGGCAGAAGTCGCCGCGAGTTTCTCTGGCAGGTCGGCGGCGGGTTTGCCGGATTGGCCCTGGTCGATCTGCTCACGCGCGACGGATTCTTCGACAAGTCGGCCGGCGCGGGCCAGCGCCCTGGCACGGCCGAGCCTGGGGCTTACTTGCTCGCGCCGCGACGATCGCACTTTGCCGCGAAGGCCAAGCACGCCGTGTTCCTGTTCATGAACGGCGCGCCGAGCCAGGTCGATACGTTCGACTACAAGCCGGCGCTCTCGAAATTCGACGGCACGGCTTACAGCGGCAACACGCCGGTCGGTTCGAACGGTCGACCGATCGGGCACTTGACGCAGACGCCGTTTGAATTCAAGAAGCACGGCGACAGTGGCCTCGAGATTTCCAGCCTGTTTCCGCACACGGCCCGCTGGGCCGACGACCTGTGCGTGATTCGCTCGATGCACACCGACACGGCGGCCCACGCATCGGGCTGCCTGCAGATGAACTCGGGCAGCGTGCTGATCGGCAAGCCGTGCCTCGGCTCGTGGCTGAGCTACGGCCTCGGCACCGAGAACGCGGACCTGCCGAGCTTCGTGGTCATGACCGATCCGCGCGGCGGGCCGATCGGCAGTGCGTCGAACTGGTCCGCCGGGTTCATGCCCGCGGCGTACCAGGGCACGCTGTTCCGCGGATCGGGCACGCCTCTGTTGGACCTCGCCACGCCGCCGGGCGTCAGCGACCGGCAGCAGCGACGCACGCTCGACTTGATTGGTCGACTGAACGAAGAGCACCTCGCGCGGCGGCCGAACGAGACTGAGTTGGCCGCGCGGATTCAATCGTACGAGCTCGCCTACCGCATGCAGACGAGCGCGGCCGACGTGGTCGATCTCGATCGCGAAGACGAGCGGACGCGCGAGATGTACGGCCTGGGCAACAAGGTGACGGCCGACTTCGGCCGCAAGTGCCTGATCACGCGGCGGCTGCTCGAAAACGGAGTCCGCTTCGTGCAACTCTATTCCGGCGGCGGGCACCTCGAAGACACCTGGGACGGCCACAGCGACTGCATCACCAATCACAAGACGCACGCGGCCGAGACGGACCAGCCGATCGCGGCGCTGATCGCCGACCTGAAGCGCACGGGCCTGTGGGACGAGACGCTGCTAGTGTGGGGCGGCGAGTTCGGCCGCACGCCGACCAGCGAAGGCGTGGGCAAGCCGGGACGCGACCACAACCCGTTTGGTTTTTCGATGTGGCTGGCGGGCGCGGGCGTGCGTGGCGGCCAGACGATCGGCGCGACCGACGAGCTTGGCTTCAATGCGATTCTAGACCGCTGCCACGTCAGCGACCTGCACGCCACGATCTTGCACTTGATGGGCCTTGACCACCGCAAGCTGACGTACTTCTACCAGGGCCTCGACCAGCGACTCACCGGCGTTGAGGAGCGGCGCGTGATCGACAAAGTGCTGAGCTAGCCGATGAATCCGCCGTTTCGCCTGATTGATCTGAGCGTCCCGCTCGAAGACGCCGCGTCGAGTGAACCGGCGCCGCCGCGCATCCACTACGTGACGCACGCCGGCGAGGGCTTGGAACAGATGCGGCAGTTCTTCGGCGTGCGGCCCGAAGACCTGGCGGCAACCGTAGTGGCGGCGGCGCCCGAGGCGTCTATCGGCTTGCCATTGAGACGGTCAAACGTGCCTCAGCGATCACAGGATGGTTGTCGCGCTGGCCCGTGGCGCGAAACAGGATGTGGTCGTGCGACCCGATGTCTGCGTCGGCGGCGAGTTGGACGAGCAATGTCGCGGTGTCTTGATCCGCCGCCACGCGGGCCGATGTGACAGCGACGCCCTTCATGCCTGCGGGGATGACGGCCTCGACCGCGACATCGCCGGCGACTTCGCTGGTGCGGCCGATGCGAAGCGGAACCTGGATGGCCTGGCCGCGCGCGAGTTCGACGAGCGGCCGATCGGTCGAGAGCGTCAGGATCGACGGGCTGACGCGCACCACGATCTGTTTCTTGGTGGTGGAGGTCACGTAGTGCGTCTTGCCGCCGGCGTCGGTGACCTTGGCGGTCCCATTCAGCAGCACGCGGGCGGTGCGGTTCAGGTCCATCACGTCGGGGAAGAAGGCGGGATACGTCACTTCGGCCTGGTCGGGCTTGACGACGATCTCCGGTCCGGTCGCCCCCTGCAAGTATCGAGTCTGCCGGTCGGCGATGCCGAGCGTGATCTCGCCCGTGAAACCCGGTTCGCGCCGGATCGTGAACTTCTGCGGAAAGGTCGCTCCACGATTGGCGGCCACGAAAATCTCTTCGGTGTCGAGACTGAAGAGCGGCGGATGAACGATCGTGACAGCGAGCGTGTCGACGCCGGCTGAGCCGTCGGCGGGCGCGCCGAGCGGCGGAGCGGCCGTGTGCAGCACGCGCTGGCCGTCGATCACGGCGGCGCCGATCACGAGCGCACGCGAAGTCACGCCGATCGGGGCGTCCTTGGCGGCGGAGATGGTCAGGTCGATTTGGTTCTGGTTCGCCGCCACCACGCTGGGTGAGACGATGACGCCCGCGGGCAAGTCGCTGGCGGCAAGTTGAATCTCGCCGGCGAAACCGCCGCCGCGCACGACGTTGAGCTTCATCTTGGCGGACTGACCGGGCAGCACGCCGACGTTGTCCTTCTCGAGTGCGAGCCGGAAGTCGGCTTGCGAATGCGCGACGACGACGCGGTAGATGAACTCGGGGCCGCCGTGCGTTTCGCGGTGCAGTTCGTGAACTCGCAGCCGAAAGTCGCCGTCGGCGGGCGCCGAGAACGCAAGCTGCCCGTCACCCTCGGCCCGCGCGACCGACTTGCCCGCGGCGTCCAGCACCGACCAGACTCCCGTGATCGGCGAACCCAGCCGCCGACCGAGGCAATCGAATTCCAGCCGCTCGCCCTTCCGGGCGGCAAACACGAACTCGTCTACGTCGCCCGGTCGGCCGAGTTGCCCGTTCAGGACCGCCGGCACACTGAACCGAAGAGCCTGGGCCGACTCGTCGTTCGGCTCCGTTTCAGTGAATTCCGGCGACTCGCCGACGAGGAACGGGCAGTGGACGAGCAATCCGGCGAGCACGGTCTGGGGCGACGCCGCATTGCCGCCGGGCGCGCCGGACGATCCGGCCGGTGCCGACGTCGACGCGGATGTGGCGGTCGACGTGCTGGCCACCATCAACGCCGGCATTGCCGAACCCGACACGGCTCGCTGGCCGCCGAGCGACGCAATCTGTCCGGGCCGCAACGCCTCAGTGTTCAGTGCGACGCGCTGGTCTGTGAACCCGTCAGGCCCCAGCCCGCTGCCGTACATGCGCACGGCGACTTCAGTGCCGCGCCGCCCGCCGGCCGGAAAGACTCGCGTGACCAGTGGCCCGGTGCGAATCGTCAGGCGGTAGATGTAGTCCTGGTCGCCATCGAACGCGATATCGTGAACGCGCAGCACATACGAGCCGTCGGCCGGCAGCGTTGCGATCAAGAGTGGATCGTGCCCGCGAAAGTCGCGGCCCACGGCGATCTCGCCGCCCGCCGAATCGAACAACTCGATCCGTGCGTCGAGCTTGTGCCCAAGCTGTTGCGAGACCAGTTCGCAACTGATGTGCTCGCCTGCCTTGCCCGTGAAGCTGAATTCGTCCAGGTCGGCGCGAGGATAAATGCGGCCGTTGACCGTCACCGGCAGCTTCACCGACTGCGGCCGGTTCGGTTTCGTCGCCTCCTCGTCTTCGATCACTTCGGGCAAGTTGCCGACGATGAACGGCCTCAGTTGCGTCGCCCCTTCGGCCGTTGTGCAGTACCACCAACGCACGCCCGCGGGCGCGTCGGCCGCGATCTTCAGTGTGGCGGCCATGTCCTTGGGATAGTCCCACGCCCGTTGTGCGATCGGGTTGTGGTGATACGGTCCGATGAGCACGAGCGTCGGCATGGAGCTGATCTTTGCCGGCGCCTCAACGCCCGTCCCCAGCACGCCAAACCCACACTCGGCCGACAGATTCATGCCGCCCACGCGGCACTGCACACTCGTGCCGCGCTGCCCGCCCGCCGGAAAGACGTAGCCGCTCGCCGGCGGATCGGCAAGACAGGTTCCCACCGTGACCAGGCTACAAGCGGTGAATACCAACGATCGCGACATAACGTTCAGGCTTCGCGCATGTGGGAGGCGATCCACGCGACAATGACGTCGAATCGCAGTTGTCCAGTTACCACGCCCAGTACGAACTCGTACTTCTCGTCTTCCGTGGCGACAAGTCGCTTGTTGTTGTCGCGAAGGAACGCGTCCATCGCCGTGAACGCAGCTCGCTTGTTACCGTCGACGAAAGGGTGATTTCGTCCGAGCGACTCCAACAGGGCCGCGGCTTGATGCGGCAAGTCGGGATAAAGCAGTACTCCACCGAAGCTGGCTCGCGGGCGATGCACGGCTGCATCGAGCAACCCGACATCTCGAACTCCCAGCGATCGCCCGTGGCGTCAATCACTTGCCGGTGGATCTCCAACACGGCCTCCAAACTCAGGAAGCTCGTCATTGGGCCAGGCGTTCCAGCAGGCCACGGTTCTCCGCAATGCTCGCCCGAATGTGTTCCTGCAGTGCGGCGGAAACTCCAGTGCCGCAGTAGCTGGAGATCAATCGGTCAACCTGCTGAGAGACCAGTTTCTCCGCGCCAGAGATTCCGTTTTCCGTCGCGATTGCCTGCAGCGCCTGGTATTTCTGCTCGTCGAGTTCAATAGTCAATGGTCGCATTGGAAACCTCCTGGGTTCGCGGGACGTCGAACCCATCTTAACAGACGATCGCACCCTGCTCACTACCGGGCACTCACAGAATCCCGTCGATTGGCCTGCCATGGTCCAGGATCGGCAGCGGGCGGCCCAGCGGGCCTTGGTAGATCTTGGACGGGTCGACGCCCATGATGCGGTAGATCGTGGCGGCGAGGTCGGCGGGTCCGATCGGGTCGGTGGCGGGTTTTTCGGCGCGGGCGTCGGAGGCGCCGAGCACGACGCCGCCCCGGACGCCGCCGCCGGCGAGCGGAAGGGTCATGGCATTGGGCCAGTGGTCGCGGCCGGCGTTGCTGTTGATGCGAGGCGTGCGCGCGAATTCGCCGGTCGCGATCACGAGCGTCGTTTCCAAGAGACCGCGGGCGGCCAGGTCGCGCAGCAGCGTCGCCAGCGCCGAGTCGAACATCGGCAGCAGGTTCGCTTGAAGCGACTCGAAGTTCTTGGTGTGCGTGTCCCAGTTGCCGTGTTCGACGGTGACAAACCGCACGCCCGCCTCGACCAGCCGCCGGGCCATCAGGCAACTCTGACCCAGGCTGTGCCGGCCGTACTCGTCGCGCAGCTTCGGCGATTCCTTGGCGATGTCGAAGGCGTTCTTCGCCTCGGGGCTGGTGACCAGCTCGAACGCCTTCTCATAGTAGGTGCTGATCGCGGCGGCACGGGCGTTGGCCGCGACCTCGCCAGTTTTCTGGAATCGGTCGATCGAACGAACCAGTTCGCGGCGGTTCTCGAGTCGGTCGGTATCGACGCCCAGCGCGAGCTTCAGATCGCGCACCGAGAAGTCGGGCGCGGCCGGATCGGATGCGATGACGAACGGTGCGGCGCTGGCCCCGAGGTACGCCGCCCCTGCGCTCTTGGGCAGCGACGGCACCGTCACGTACGCGGGCAGCGCGCCGGCCGGCCCCAGTTCGCGGGCCACGACCGCGCCGTAGCTCGGCCGCTGGTTGTTCACCATGCCGTCGGCGTCCATGAACCCCGGCCCGGCCTTGTAGCCGGTCATCATCCAGTGGTCGGCCGGTCCGTGCCCGGCGTCGGTGTGCGAGAACGAACGCACCAGCGCGAGCTTGTCCACGTGGTTCGCGCACTTGGGCAGGTGCTCGCCGATCCGCGTGCCCGGCACGTTCGTCGCGATTTCTTGGAACGGTCCGCGAAACTCGGCGGGCGCGTCGGGCTTCAGGTCCCACATGTCCATGGTGCTCGCGCCGCCCTGGAGCCAGATGAGAATGCACGAGATCGGTCGAGCCGACTTGCTCGATTCCGCGGCCTGCGATTCCATGCGAAGCAATTCGGGCAGCCCGATACCCAGCCCCATCAGCGATAGCGAGCCAAGCTTCAACGCGTCGCGTCGAGTAGCGCCGTCACAGAACTGGGATGGGTTCGACATCACGTTCTCCTTGCTAGTGATTGAACAGGAACTCCGTCGTGTTCAACAGAGACCACAGCAGATCTTCGGCCGCCTGTTCGTACGGCGTTGAGCCGCGAGCGGCGGCGGCGTCGAGAAACGCCGCGGCGGCCGTGCGCTCGGCGTCGCGTGGCGGGCGGCTGTACGTGGCGAGATACAACTCCTCGGCAATCTCGCCCGATGTCTTCTTCGCCCGAATGGACTGGTGGACGCGCCCGAGCGGATGGCTGAGCTTCGCCTGAATCTCCGGGGCGTTCATCAGATGCAGCACCTGGGCGACGCTCGGCTCGTTCATGCGTTCGCATTCGCAGGCGGTGGCTCGAAGCGGCCGGCCGAACGCCTGCAAGAAGTAGTGGTTCACTCGGTTGTCCCAAAGCTGGATCGCGCGGGTGCCGGCCGGCATCAGGTCGAACTCTTCGGGACGTCCGGTCGCCTGGCAGATGGCGTCGAGCAGCACCTCGGCAGGAATCGTCTTCAGTGCGGCGTGCGAGAAGTTGAGGTCGTCGCGCTCGTTCGATGCGTTCGTCGCGCTCGTGAGCTGATACACCTGCGAGCCGGTGATCGCGCGGAGGAGTTGCTTGAGATCGAACTTCTGATCGGCGGTGTACTTGGCCAGCGCGGTGAGCAGCGGTTCATTGCTGGCCGGGCTGGTGTCGCGCATGTCGTCGATCGGCTCGACCAAGCCGCGGCCGAAGAAGTGCGACCACAGGCGGTTGGCGATCGCGCGGGAAAACCAGCGGTTGTCGGGCGCTGTCAGCCACGAGGCGAGCACGACGCGAGGGTCGGAGTCGGGGTTGAGGGTTCGGGGTTCGGGGTTTGGGGATGCCGTGTCGGAATCTTTGGTGGACCCTGAACCCTGAACCCCGATCCCCGCCTCGAGCGGATGCGGCGGAATGACCCTGCCGGTGCGCGGGTGGCGGACTTCGGCGGGCGGGCCGACGGTGAGGTCGATGGCCTCGCCATCAGCGCGGCGTGCGACTCGCTTGAAGAAGCCGACCATGCCGTAGAAATCATCTTGGCCCCACTTGTCGAACGGATGATGGTGACACTGAGCGCACTCGATGCGCACGCCGAGGAACACCTGGCTCGTGATACTGGCCAGTTGCTCGGGCGACTCGACGACGCGGTACAGATTCACGGGACCGACACGATCGGACGATCCTTGGGCCGTAATGATCTCGCGGACGAATTGATCGTATGGCTTGTTCGATCGGATGCTGTCGCGGAGCCACTGGTAGAACGCAAACGCTCCCCTGGCCTGCAGCTTCTGCCGGTCGATGCGCAGGATGTCGGCCCACTTGAGCGCCCAGAAGTCGACGAACTCCGGCCGCTCGAGCAGCGCATCGACGAGGCGGGCTCGCTTGTCGGGCCGCGCGTCGGCCAGAAACGCGTGGGCCTCGGCCGGCGTGGGCAGCGTGCCGATGGTGTCGAGGTACACACGCCGCAGGAACTCGTCGTCGCTCGCCGGCGCCGACGGCTGGATGCCCAGTTGTTCCAGCTTGTTCCAGACCAGCGGGTCGATGAAGTTCCTTTCGGGCGGACGAACCAGCGGCGCATCGAGCTTGCGTGGCACGATGGCCCGACTTACCGCGACCTTGCCGAGGTAGCTGACCAGTATCGCGGCCTCGCCGGGCACGTCGCTGGCCGCCACGACGCCGCTCGAGTCCACGTCGGCGATGGTTGGGACGTTCGACGAGTAGTTGGCGGTTGCCGTCACATCGGCGGTTGATCCGTCGGAGTATGACGCGGTGACGCGCAGCGGCTGGCGACCCTGAACAGCGAGCGTCGCCTCGGCCGGTGCCACGCCGATGCGTTCCACCACCGGATCATCGGGCGAGCCGAACGGCATGCCGGCCACGATCCAGTCGCGCAGCAGGGCGTGCTCGTTCGACCCTTCGTTCATCCGTTTGCCGCCCCCGTGCGGCACCTGACCGAGCGGTTTTCGCAAGAGCAGGCTGTGCAGCGGCGCCGCCGGGTTTACGCGACGGCCGCGCCCCTCCTTGACCAGCGAGTCGAAGTCGGCCGCCGCATCGAATCCGAACACAGACAGCTTGAACCCGTTCTGCCCTTCGGCCTTGCCGTGACAACCGCCGGAGTTGCAACCGAGTTTGGAGAGGATCGGGACGATGTCGTTCTCGAAGTTGAACCGCTTCGCCGGCCGATTGGCGGGCGAAAGTGGCGTTGGCTCATCGGCCACCACCGCACCAGTCGAGGCCGTCACCATCGTGAGCGAAATGCACCATTGACTCGCCGCTCGCCGTAGCGCTGAGCGACCCGCAAACGTTTTGCTTTGCGCGTGTTGCATTTCTATCGCCCTCTACGGTCGGAGCCAGCCAGTCCGTCAATCGAAGATTGCGGAGCCCCGGTGTCCGTCGTGAGTGGCCATGATGCAACGCCTTTTTGCATAAAGCAATACTGATTCGATCGGCCACCGCGGTCCGGCGGAGTTGCGTAGCGCACGATGGTCGTCGATTCAACGGGTTGCGCGCACGAAACGCGAAGTGCGATTCGCTCCGGCGCTTCCCGACTGGCCTACAACTCCACGGGACCGTGCTCGGGAAGGAACGGTTTGAGCGGGCAATCACCGCACAGGGCCTCGCGCGGCCGGCAGAGGCGCTTGCCCACGTTGACGATCAGCGCGTGCATCTCGTTCAGCGTTGCTACGTCGCCGGGCAGCAGGCCCTCGAAGTACTCCTTCAGTTCATCGTAGCCGGCCTCGGGATCGATCCAGCCGTGGCGGACCGCGATGCGGTGTGTGTAGGCGTCGACCACGAATGTTGGCTTGCCCACGGCGTACAACAAGATTGAGTCGGCGGTCTCGGGGCCGATGCCGTTGATGCTGAGCAGTTCCTCACGCAGCGTGCTCAAGCCCACAGCCGCCATCGCGTCCATCGATCCGTCGAAGCGGTCGACCAGCCAGCGCAAAAAGTTCTTCAGCCGTTTTGCCTTCAAGCGGAAGTAACCGGCCGGCCGGATCAGTTCCGCCAGTTCGGCGAGCGGTAGCCGGTCGAGCGCGTGCGCATCCATTACGTCGCGCCCTTTCAGATTGTCGAGCGCCTTCGTTACGTTCTGCCAACTGGTGTTCTGCGTCAGGATCGCGCCGATCGCTATTTCGAGCGACGAATCGCCAGGCCACCAGTGCTGCGGCCCGAAGTGGTCGAGCATGGCCTTGAAGGCAGCCCTGAGGTCCGGCATCGTCGCAATCTCCCGTAGCACGCGTGTCCGCGCCCGCACAGCCCGCAAACTCTACTTATCCTGCCACGCGCCGAGCAACCCCCTACGTTGTGCAAATAACGACAACTGAAGCCAGCTTGCCCGCAGTGCCGACAATGGAGATGGGTTAGTCCTTCACCAGTTTCTAGGCGGAGTTGCCGCGATGGCTCGACTACTTGATACGACAACAAAGTCGGAGACGGGTCGAATCCTGCGTTTCGATGCGGGTCACTCGGCTGCGTCGCGCGGCGGCGAGCCGGCGCTGCACCAGCGTCGCGTGCGTCAGGTGCTTGCGGGCGCCGCCGCGTCGCGTGGCGGCCGAGCGGCCGGCGCTGTGGAATCGGCGTCGGATTCGTGGAGGCTGCGTGCGGTTGCGCCCGGCCGGGACACGACCGCGACGTCCGCCGGCGACCGCGTGCTGCGTCGATTTCGCGACAATTATCACACGCTCTCGCACCTCGCCCGCGACCCGCTGGTCTGGTGCATCGAAGAGGGCGTCGTGTTGTCCGACCTGCGCGAGGCGCTGTGGTTGACCGAATCGGCCCTGATGCAACTAGAGGCGAGCGGCAAGAACCGCACCGAGTCGCTCGATCCGCCGGAAAGCGTGCTGTCGATCGCCAACATCGTCGAGCAGCGCGTGGACCGGCTATTCGATCGCATGGAACAGCTCACGACGCTGCGGCAATGCATGTTCCGCATGAGTGCGATCCTTGCGGATGTGCCGCACGCCGCGCCGCCGCGCCTGGACGCGCTCGACTCGATCGCCGAGACGATTGTCGACCTGGCTCGGCGCGAACCCGACCTCGCGACGCTGCTGTGCATCGAATCGGCCGATCGCCCGACTCGCATTGCGGCGCACGTGGTGAACGTGGCCGGCGTGAGCGCCCGACTCGCGCTCGGCGTACCGGCGTGGCGCGACGAGTGCGCGCTGGCGGTGACCGCCGCGCTGCTGCAGGACCTGGGCATGATGCGCGTGCCGAGCGAGGTGCTCGATTCGCCCGATCCGCTCACCGCTCCGCAACGGACGTTGATTCAGCAGCACCCCGCCGTCAGTGCGGACGTAGTGCGGCAGATCAGGGGCCACGATCCACGACTCGTGCCCGCCGTCTTGCAGCATCACGAGCGGCTTGACGGATCGGGCTACCCCGACCGTCGGAGCGGCGAGTCGGTCGACGCCGTTGCGCGACTGCTTGGCGTCGCGGACGCCTATGTCGGCATGCAGTCGCCGCGTCCGTACCGGCCGGCTTTGTCCGCCGAGCAGGCGATGCACGAGATCGCTCAGGCCGCGCTGGCCGGCCGGCTCGATAAGTCGTGGGTCGCTCGGCTGCCGGTCGAGCCGCCGCGTTGGTTGCGAATTCCCACCGAACCTGAACCACCCTCGTGTGCCCCCGCGGTGTCCGCCCTGGCGGCCTGACCGCGGCACGCGACCAGAGGCATTCCCATGGCTACCGAAATGTCGTCCGAAACATACTGGAACCAGACGCGCCGTCCGCTCCCGTGCCTGGTGTTCTTGCTGCCGCTCGTCGTGCTGTACGAGGTCGGCGTGATCTTGGCCGCGCGCACCGGCGCCGAGCCTGAGTTGCTGCGCAACGGCGCCGACTCGTGGTTGCGTTGGACCATCGAGCAAGTCGGACTAAGTCCGATCTACATTCTGCCGGTCGTGCTGCTGGCGGTGTTCGTTTCGTGGCAATGCTACACGCGCGAGCCGTGGCGCATTGAAGGCGAGGTGATGCTCGGCATGCTCGGCGAGAGTCTGGTGCTGGCCGTGGCCCTGATGGTCGTCGGCCGCATTCAGGACATGGCGTTTCACCGCATCGAGGCCGGCAAGATCGTCGCGTCGCTCGGTTCGTCGCCCACGACGTTCCAGGAACTCGTCTGTTACGTCGGCGCGGGCATCTACGAGGAGACGCTGTTCCGGCTGTTGCTGCTGCCCGCAGTGTATTACTGCCTGACGTCGATCGGCATTCCGACTTCGGCGTCGATGACGGCGGCCATGACGGCGTCGGCGTTGGCGTTCTCAGGCGCTCACCATGTCGGCCCGATGGCCGAGCCGTTCGTCTGGTTCAGCTTTATCTTTCGCTGGATCGCCGGCCTGTTCTTCGCGTCGGTGTTCGTGCTGCGCGGTTTCGGCATCGCCGTCGGCGCTCATGCGGCGTACGACATTCTGGTCGGCGTGTTGCAGTTTGAGCTGTAGCGCGGGTTTCGCCTGGCAACCGAGGTACAGCGTAGGGTGGGCCAAGCGCAGCGCCGGCCCACCAGGATACGGATGATGGGCCGGCGCTGCGCCGAGTTCACCGGCGCGATCGGCCCGTGAGTGCTCGCGCGAAGCGTCGCGAGCGCATGATGATAAATAGCCTTGCACGATTCTGGGACAGTAGCCCGACGCGCCAGCGAGGGAGCACATGGCGAAATCACAAGAGAATAAGGTACGTGCGAGGCGCGACTTGGACTTCGGTCATGTCAGCTTGGAATACGAGGCGTCGTCGGACCGTCTCCCCAGTGCATGGCACGCTGCACGTAATACCACATCGTGCCGAGCAGGATGACGCCGAAGCACAGGGCCGTCCAACCGCGCCAGGCGAGCGTGCGGGCGAGCGAGTTCACCGGGCGAATCGCCTCGCCGTACGGCTGTTGCACGATGACGACGAACTCGGTGTTGCCCACCGGCGCGAAACCCGCCAGCCAGCGACCTGCGTACTTCTCCGAGCGAGCGCTGAGCGGGTCGGCGTAGAAGTCGTCCATCGTTTCTTCCGGCGCGAGTTCGTGTTGCTCGCCGGCGGCTTTGCGCATGTTTCGCAGCACCGCGTTCTGTATCTCGACCGCCGGATCGCCGCGCCGGTAGGCGGGATGGAGCAGAATCAGGTCGTCGGGTTGGGCCGCCTGCACGGAGTCGCTTGGGCGGCGGTTCTTGTCCCAGCGACCGACGAGCACCGCCGTGCGCTGTTCGTCGTGGAGCGGCAGCGACCCGGTCGTGATCGTGGCCACGACGAGGCCGACGATCGGCGCGTCGCGCCGCTGGTCGGCGCGGACGAGCGCCGAGATCGCGCACTTGTACAGATTGTCCGCCTCGCTCTGAATCACGCGCGAGATGTAGACGCCCTCGGCCGCGCTGCTCTCGGCCAAGCGCATGGTTCCCTGAAAATAGTCGCGCCATGCGTAGTTCACGCCGATCACCGTTTCGCTGTAGGGCGCACGCGCGAGCAATGTGCCGTTGGGGTTCATGACGATCCAGCTCTCGAACGGCGGCTCGGCCCCGTTCGACTCGGCGCGGGTGCGCGGGTCGCTGTTGTAGAACGTCATCGCGATCTCGATGGACTTCTGGATGCCTTCCGTGTCGTTCTCGACCAGTGCGCGCCGCAAGTCTTCGTCTTCGGAGGTGCGTTCCACGGCGTTGCTGAGCCGGCGCAGTTGCAGCAGCACGGTGCTCGCGACGCCCTGGGCCGCGTAGGCGTTGCCTGCCTGCACCGCTCGAACCAGGCTCGCCTCGGAGCTGCGCACCGCGTCGCGCCAGCCGATCACGCCTTGAGCCACCGTGCCGACCAGCAGCAGCAGCGGGGCCACGAAGCCCAACCACAAGAGCGGCCGCCGCGCTCGGTGCCGAGCCCGGCGGTCGATTGCGTCGAGCACCGCTTGCGCGTTGGGGAACCGGCTGGCGGGGTCGGGATCGAGACAGCGTTCGACGATTTCGGCGAGCGACCGATCCACGCCGCGCTTGGCGCGGTGGTCGGCCGGGCGCGGCGCGGTGTTGATCGACTGACGATAGACTTCGAGCCGCTTCGTCAGGTCGGGCGTGCTGGTCAATCGCGATTCCAACTCGGCGGTGCGATACGGCGGCCGGCCGGTGAGCAGATGGTAGAGCAGTGCGCCGAGTGCGTACACATCCCATCGCGCGTCGGGCGCTGCTTGCAGATCGGCCTGCTCCGGCGCCATGTAGAACAGCGTGCCGAGCGCCGGCTGCTGTTCGTATGACAGCCGCGACTGACCGAAGTCGGCGAGCCGCACCTTCCAATCGTTGTCCAGCAGCACGTTGGCGGGCTTGAGGTCGCAGTGCAGGATGCCGCGGCCGTGCGCGTGAACGAGCGACTGGGCCACCTCGCGCACGATCCGCAGCGCCTCGCCGGCCGCCAGCGGGCCCTGCGCGAGAAGCTGCTCGACCGAGCCGCGCTCGAGGTACTCCATCACGTAATACGGCGGCGTCGCGTCCCAGCCGACGTCGATGAGTTGCACGATATCGCGGTCGGTGTAGAGCACCGCGAGCTTCTCGACCTCGCGGTTCAAGAGCGCCCAGTCCAGGCCGCCGCGATGTTCGTAGAACTTGATCGCGACCTGCTTGCCCGTGCTCCTCTGCACCGCGAGCCAGACCGTGCCGAACGCGCCGGCCCCAAGGCACTGTTGAATGTCGTAACCGGCCACTTCCGCCGGCGGACGCATCTGACGACTCAGAAGCTGCGCCCGCTGGTGGTCGGCGGGTGATTGGTCGATGGTCTGTTCGAGATGGGATTTGGAATCCGACATCAGAGTTTTCGGGTAGTTCACGCACCGTGCGGCGATCTGCGCCGGCCGCGGACCGAATGCGGGAACAGGCCGTTCTGGCGAATGTTGCCCGCGGCGTCGAACGGCAGCGGCCGGAAGTCGGATTCGATCCGAACGTGCGGCGGCGCGGCGCCGTCGCGGCACAAGGCAGGCGACGCCCAGAGTTCGGCCAGTTCGAGCGTGTTGGGAACAACCACAAAACGCAGCGCGGCCGGATCCACCTGCCAGCACGTATTGACCGCAGCCTCGATCGACTCGCGATCGGTCGGGAACGACAGCGGAATCTTCGACCGTTCGACGAACGTCGAGACGATGCTGTTGGTCAGGAACGGCTCGCGAGCGATCGACGCGACCAGGCGATCGGTGGTGTAGTCGGCCAACCCGATGCCGGCGGCGTTGCCGTGGCTCTCGGGCGATAGGTCGAGCACGACGATGCGATTGATGCGCGGCCGGTCGAATTCCGGCTGGCCGACGATGTACAACCGGCCGATCACGTTCGGATCGATGCCGGCGCCGGAGTAGTTCTTGCCCATCTCGCCGACGACCAGCACGTCGAGGTCGTCGAACGGCAGCCGACCCATGAGCTGCCGCGCCTCGTCCAGCAGCCGCGGCTCGACGTCGAACAGGTCTTCGCGTTCGACGCACTCAATCTTCGCGGTCTGTTCGGCGGCGTTTTCAAGGATGGCGAGACCGCACGCGACCTTGGTCTTTTCGAGGATGACCTGGGCGGAGGCCGGCATCACCTCGCGCAGACCGCGCACGCCCATCTGGTGTACGGCGCTCGGCCCTTCGCGCTTGCCCAATCCGATCACGAGCATCTTCAGGATGCCGCTTTCGAATCGGCCGCGGAAATCGGTGTGCGGCTTGATGCGCGAGACGGTCACGACCGCATCGGCGCCGAATGCGTTGCGGTCCCAGAAGACCGGGAAGCCGAACGAGTTGGCGCCGAGTTCCACGACGTCCATGTCGGTCTTGATTGGCACGCCGAGGCGTTCTGCGGTGACGCCATAGTCGGCCAGCAGTTGACGCTGGCCGTCGCTGGTTGCGCCGCCGTGGCTGCCCATCGCGGCGACTACGAACGGCTGAAAGCCCAGCGCCTCGATCTCGCGCAGTGCGGCGTCGACGATCGTCACCAGGTTCGCGATGCCGCGACTACCGACCGCCACAGCGACGCTGCCGCCGGGCCGCACACGCGACCGCAGCTTCGAGCCGCGCAGGGCCTCGCGCACCGCGCCGGCGATATCGCGCACGACTGGTTGATCGAACATCTGACGCAAACGAGCGACTGCTGGAATCTCCACACTCGTTCCTCCGGGGCGGTCTGATTTGCGAGCCATTGTATCCGATCGCGCAAAGAAAACCTCCCGACGACCTGCGGCCGCCGGGAGGTTTGGCTTGTCGCATAGTATCGCTCCACACTGAAAGGGGTTTGAATTCGTTTAACCCGCAGCCGCAGGCGAGGCACAACCAACGCCAGCCACGCCTCGCCTGCGGCTGCGGGTAAAACGACCGAAGCCGATCTCAGACCCTATTCAGTGTGGAGCGGTACTTAGTTTGTTCGACCGTCCTACCCGAACAACTCGTGGATCGGTTTCGCCTCGACGAGCGGCGTGCCTTCGCCGCTGGGGCTGGGGATGCGCGTCGCCGGGTCGATGCCGAATGCGTTGTAGACGGTCGCGGCGATCTCGGAGGGATGGACCGGCCGATCGACTGGCTCGGCGCCGTTCTTGTCGGATGCGCCGATGACCTGGCCGCCGCGCACACGGCCGCCGGCGAAGAGCACCGACCAGACGCCCGGCCAATGATCGCGGCCGCCACGACTGTTCAGCTTGTAGGTGCGGCCGAACTCGCCCATCGCAATCACCAGCGTGGTGTCCAAGAGGCCGCGCTGGTACAGATCGTCGAGCAGAGCGGTGTAGGCCGCGTCGAACATCGGGCACAGCGTGCGCTTGTAATCATCCAGCGTCACGGCCAGGCTGCCGCCGTTGGCATGGCAGTCCCAGGTGACCTTGTTGAAGACCGTGTCGAACATGTTGACCGTGACGAGCCGCACACCGCTTTCGACGAGCCGCCTCGCGAGCAGGCAGCTCTGTCCAAACGTAGTCCGGCCGTAGCGATCGCGCGTCGCGCCGGACTCGGCGGCGACGTCGAACGCGGCCTTTGCCTGCGGCGAGAAGATCGCGGCGGCGGCAGCGGCGGCGGGTTCAATCTGACGCTCGGCGCTGTCCACGGCGTGCACCAGTTCGCTGCGGCTCGTGAGCCGGGCCGGGTCGAGGCCCTGGGTCGGCGCGACCTCGAGGGCCGAGAAATCTGGCGAGGCGGGATCGGCGTTGAGGTAGTACGGGTTGAACTCCGCGCCGAGGCCGCCGGCGCCTTGGCCGTGGGCGACGTTCACCCCGGTGCTGCCGATAGGGCCGGGCGCGACCATGTACGCCGGCAGTTCGCTTGCGCGGCCGCGCAGCTTGCTGATCACCGAGCCATAGCTCGGGAACTCGTGGCCGCCGCGAAACAGCCGGCCGGTCTGCATGAGCTGATGGCCGGTCTCGTGGATCGGGGCTTCCTTGTGATAGACCGATCGCACGATCGCGTACTTGTCGGCCATGCCCGCCATGAGCGGAAAGTGCTCGCAGACGTCGACGCCGGGCACGTTGGTCGCGATCGGCGAGAACGGCCCGCGCACCTCGTCGGGCGCGGCCGGTTTCATATCCCACGTGTCGATGTGGCTCGGACCGCCGACGAGGAACAGCACGATGCAACTCATTTCGCGCTGGGCGGCGGCCTGGGCCGCTTGGGCGGCGGCCAGTTCAGTCATCGAAAGTCCGATGGCGCCGAGGCTGCCGACCTTCATGAAGTCGCGGCGGCTCAGGCCGTCACAGAATTCCACATCCTTCGGGCCGTTCAGAGTCAGCATGTTCGTACCCCCTGTTGCAGGTGGCAGTGCGACAATGGATGAAAGCCGGACACAAGATAACACCGGTCGCACGGTGGAACAAGAAGGGACCGAAAAAGGAAAAAAGCTGACGCGGAATGCTCACACCGCGTCGAAGGCCGACAAGCGGCGATCGAGTAGGGTGTCGAACGCGAGGATGGACCCGGTGGGTGTGTGCGTCGAGCTTGGGCGACTCGTTGATGACGTCGACTGTGGTTGGCTCAGTCGCGGCGATTGCGGCGAGGCGGTGGCGGAATCGCGAGTGTGTTGATCGGCTGGTTGCGATACGAGCAAGGTTCGCTCGGCGATGATCCTAGCCGGCTGGGCCGGCCTTGCTTCGGCGCGATCGTCGTCGCGCGGCGGCGCGACTAGGCTGGACTTGGCGAGGGCGGGCGTCACCGAAAGTTCATAGTCGCTGGTGCTGTATCGGTGACCGAACGTGCGAACGTAGTAGGTGCGGCCGAGCTTGGCCTTGAACTGCACGCGGCTGTCTTTCGAGCCGTCGAAGTCGTCGTTGAACCTCACCAACTTGCCGCGATCGTCGTAGACGGCGAGTGCGGCGTCGAGCGAGCTGCCGTCGGCGCGAAGGTCGACCGTCAGCGTCGTCTTGACCGATGGCGAGAACGAGAAGAAATCTTCGTCGCCCACATGGTCGACGGCGGCGTCGAGCGACGTGGCCCCAGTGCCGTCGAACGCAAGCGACGTCGAAGCCGACGGCCGGTTGCCGTGGTCGTCGGCCGGCGGGGCGGCCAGGTAGTCGATCCATGATGCGTAGGCGTCGACCCGCGTGTCGAACGACTGGTCGCCAAACGCCGAGTCGGGACGATGGCCGCCCGACGTGACGCCGGCTACGTAGTAGATGCCGCCAGTTTGAATAAACGCCGGCCCGCCCGAGTCGCCTGGGGCCGTGT
>DAIOWH010000044.1:0-37819 GCA_036758585.1 Planctomycetia bacterium | reverse complement strand
CCTGCGGCTTCCTTTGACGACATTGCAGGCGGGCCGCCTGCACTACGCTCACGAGCACGCCGCCCGACCATGACCCGTTCCGGATCGCGCTATGGCTGCCCCACGACTCCCGGACGACTTCGTCACCGTTGTGTGCCCTACGTGCCACGCGCGGCTGTCAGCGCGACGCAAACACGCGGGCAAGCGGTTGGCATGCCCCGACTGCGGCGTACCGATTGAAATCCCGCTCCCCGAACCACCCGACTCGCGGGTTCCCGCCGAACCGAGACCGGTCGGCGAGTACCGTGTGGCCGAGTCGGCGGCGAGTCGCCACCACGCCGACGACCTCATCACGGTCGTCTGCCCCACGTGCCACGCCCGGCTCAGTGCGCGGTGGGACATGGCCGGCAGACGCAGGAAGTGCCCCGACTGTGGTGTGAAGATACACATTCCGTTTCCCGAGGCGCGTCGGACCGACCCGGGGCCGGACGCGCAGAAGATTGGTCATTATGAGGTTGATGCGGCGCCCGAGAAGGCTCGCGTCGCGACCCAGTTTCTCGATCAGCAGGCGGTGATCTTTGCCGTGCCGCTGCCCGAGCCGCCGCGCTGGACGTTTTTCTCCGGGGTGTTTCAGTTTCCGTGGTATCGCAACACGCTGGCTCGTTGGCTCTGCCTCAGCGCCGGGCTGTTGGCGTGGGGCGAACTGGTGGTCGGAGCGCTCGCGCTGGTTGGCGTGGGAGGCGAGGGCGTCGGCGGAATCGCCATCGTCGCCGTCGGGTTCATGGTACTGCCGATCGTGTGGGTTTCAGTTTGGACCTACTCGTATGCGGCGTCGTGCCTGCTTGCGATCGTGCAAGAGACGGCGTCGGGCAACGACCTGATCACGTGGCCCGAGGATACGTGGCGCGATCGCTTCTGGAAACTTCTCTACGTCGGCTACCTCGCCGTGCTCGCCGCGTTGGCCGGGGCGGGCGTTGCGTCGCTGCTGGAATGGCAGACCGGAATCTTCTGGCCCGCGCTCGCGATCACCGGCTGCGTGCTCTTCCCGATCATTCTGCTGTCGTCGCTCGAACGGGATTCGACGTGGGCCGTACTGTCGCCGGTCATCGTGCGCAGTCTATTTGTCGTGATGTGGGGCTGGCTCGTCTTCTATTCGTTCGCCGCGCTGCTTGGCGTCTTGGCGGCGCTGCCGATCGGCGCTGGCTACTACCTGCGCCATCAGTTCGCTGGCGTCGTGCTGGCCGCGCCGGTCGCGGCGGCGGCGGTCTTGATCTACGCTCGGCTGCTCGGCCGGCTGGCCTGGAGGATCACCGAGCGTCTGGAGCCGTCGGCAGAAACGCTGGACCACTCCGAGACGTAGTCTCACACCAAGTGGTTTCTGCGGCGGATCACCCATTCGGCAGTCACGGCGGCCAGGAACATCAGGAACAGGGCCGGTGAATCCCAGAATTCGCGACGCTCGATGCGCGGCGTTCGACGGGCCTTGAACTGGATCGAGTCGAGCAGCTTGCCGGCGTCTTGCGCGTCGAAGTATAACCCGCCGGTCGCCGTGGCGATCGATTGCAGCAGCGCGCTGTTCGTACCGGCCTGGGCCAGTTCCAAGTCCGAGCCGTGTACCAGGAACTCGGTGGTCTCGTTGGCCACGGGTTTCCCGTCGGCCGTGAGCGATGCGTGAACCTGATAGCGCCCACCGACCGACGGAGAATAGCTGGCCGTGAGCGTGTCGGGTTCGGCGGAACTCTGCTGCATCACAATCGCCGCTTGCTTGCCCGCTTCGTCAACAACCGAGACGCTCACCGACGCTGTGTCGACCGGCGCATCGGGAGTCGACTGCCGAGCGACGCGGATGACCACCGGCTTGCCCACGTCGTAGTCGGGCCGATCGGTGCTGACCACGATCGGCGGCCGTTCGGGATCGGCCTCGCGGCCCGCCAGCCACCGAACCGTCTGGCTCCAGAACCGCGCGTACAGCGTGTCCGCCTGACCCAGCACTCGCACGAGTCGGCTCCAGCGCCAGGTCGTGTCGGCGGTGATCACCAGCGTGTGGCCGGCCCCGTAGCGCTGCGCGGCAATCACGACGGCTGGTTGCCCATCGACGACGAACGCAGGGTTCACCGCCAACACCTCGGCGCCCGCCTTCGCGCGAGCGACGAGGCTGCAGCCGAGCAGCGGGGGCGCTGAGTTCCAAGCGGCGGCGTCTTGCACGCGCTCGCCCGTGATCTTGAAGATCGGGTGCCGCATGCCGGCTTCGGTCAGGTTCAGCACAAACGGGTCGTCGCTTTGAAACGGCGGCTGCTCGCTAAACGTCACCGGCAGCACCTCTGCGACGCGCGTCGTGCGGAACCCTGCCTCGCCAAACGATTGATAACCGCCGAGCACCAAGAGCGCGTGGCCGTCGTCCACCCAGGCGACGAGCGCATCGTACTCAGCTCGGCTCAGATACCCGGCCTCCATGTCGCCGAGAATCACCACGTCGAACTTTTCGAGTCGTTCGGCGGTCACCACGTCGCCGGCCGGCGTGCCTTCAGTAAGTTCTGGGTTCGCCCGGCGCACGACCGATACCATGCTAACGTCGGGGTCGTCCTCCAGGCGATTCTTGAGAAACTTGTATTCGTTGCGCAGGAACCCTTCGACGTACAGCACACGAATCGGTTCCGAATCGACCTCGATGGGGAAGTGCCGCGCATTGTTCGCGGTCAGTTGTTCGCCCGCGCGGCCGGAGCGGACTACGGCCGTGAAGACGAACTTGCCGGCCTGTGCCGGCGTCAACTTGATCTCGACCGGTTGCTCGACATCACCGGCCGCCAGCGCGACCCGCTGCGTGGCGAACTGCTCGGCGCCACGCTTGATTTCCACATCGACATCCACGGCCGGTCCTGATTTCTTCGAGACCAACACGCTGATCTGAGCCTCGTTGTTCACCATCACTCGCGATGGCGCTGTCACACTGCGCACCGCGAGGTCCATGCGATTCGCGTCGGAATCTTCGGTGTAGCCGACGGTGTAGATCGGCACGGTCGATTCGCGCAGTGGTTGCAAGTCGTTCTGCCCGGTGTTGTCCATTCCATCGCTGACGATTACGACGCGAATCGCATGGACCTCGCGGTGCGCAGTGTGACAGCGCCATCGCGAGTGATGGTGAACAACGAGGCTCAGATCAGCGTGTTGGTCTCGAAGAAATCAGGACCGGCCGTGGATGTCAAATAGGTCGATCGCGGCCGCGTCGCTCGATGCGGACGCTGCGAGCCGCTGCTGTAGTTCCGCGACGACAGCGCGGGCGCGTGCATAGCGCGAGCCGCCGCCAGGCTCAGCGAGCGACATCGACGCCGAGTTGTCGAGCACCACGGCGAGCCGGGCCGGATCGAGCCGCTCGCTCTGGTGCGTCCAGGTCGGCTTGGCCAGTGCCACCACCAGCGCGAGCAGCCCCGCGCCGCGCAGCCCCATAAGCCCCCAAGTCAGCCGCCGCTCCGATCGCTCGAAGATGCTGCGATAAGTGGCGAACAGCACCGACGCCCCTATCGCGATCAGCGCGAGCCAGACCCAAGCGTGAGCGACGTTCTCAAATTGAAGCGACGATTCGGTCATCCACGCTTCCGGCAGCAGAATATCCAGGCGGCCTGATGCCAAGTCCGCGGTTCAGAGAGTAGAAGCGGTTCCTTCGCCAGTCAAGCGGCCGAGCGCACGAGTGTGTGTTTCCGTAGCTGCGCCTCGCTCGTTTGACCCTCGGCCGCAGGCGAGGTCGTGTTTGATCCGTGCAATTCGCACGATGCGGATGAAACGGCAGGCGAGACGCCTGCGCCCCAAACTTGGCGGAGAGCCATCTATGCTACGGTGTGCACAACACGAGCTTTCTCAAAGCTTGAGCACGAGTGGGCGGCCGGCTATTCTGCCTGCAGACGCCGCTGTGCCGAAAGCCGTACCAGGAGAGCCTTGATGCCTGCCGTTACTCGCCGCCAGTTTCTGGAACAATCGGGCCATGCCATCGCGGCGTTGGCGCTGCCAATGAGCGCCCGCGCCACGACGCCGCTGGTCGAACCGAGGCAAACCGCACGTGCCGAATGGAAGGCGGGCGTCGCGCGGGCCGTGATCACGCCGGACAAGCCGGTATGGCTCGCCGGCTACGGATCGAAGCGGCCGCCCGACGGCAAGCTGCACGATTTATGGATGAAGGCACTGGCGCTCGAGGATGCCGACGGCCGACGCGTCGTGCTCATCACGAGCGACTTTCAGGGCGTGCCCCGCATCATGAGCGACCGCGTGTTCGCGCAGCTCAAGCAAGAGTTCCAGCTCGACCGGTCGCAAGTGATGTTCACCTTCTCGCACAATCACTGCGGCCCGCGCTTGGGCGACGATCTGGTGGACTACTACCCGGTCGAGGACGAGCAGGTCGCGCTGGTGAATGAGTACACGGACCTGATGGTGACAAAGTGCGTCGTGCTGGTCGGCGAGGCGCTCGCGCACCTTGCCCCCGCCCGGCTGGAAACCGGCGACGGCAAGGCGACGTTCGCCGTGAACCGTCGCAACAACCGCGAGGCCGATGTGCCGGCGCTGCTGGAGCAAGGCAAGCCGCTGGTCGGGCCGGTCGATCACAGCGTGCCGGTCATGACCGTGACCCGGCCCGACGGGAAACTTGAGGCGGTGCTCTTCGGCTATGCCTGCCACCCGACGACGCTCAGCTTCCTGACGTGGTGCGGCGACTATCCCGGCTTCGCACAACTTGAACTGGAACAGAGCCATCCTGGCACGACGGCGATGTTCGTCAACACTTGCGGCGGCGACCAGAATCCGCTGCCGCGGCGCAGCGTCGAACTGTGCGACAAGTATGGACACATGCTGGCTGCGGCGGTCGAAGACGTGCTCAAGCAGCCGACGCAGCCGGTTTCGTCGGGCCTGCGCACGGCGTTCGAGTTGATCGATCTGCCCTACCTAAAGGTCGTGACCCGCGAAGAACTGGACGGCCTGCTGACCGACGCGAACGCCATCCGCGCCCGCTGGGCCGCGCGGCTGCTGAAGAAGCTGGATGCGGGCGACAAGTTCGAGTCGGCCTATCCTTATCCGATACATGCGTGGCGGCTGGGCAACGAGGTGCTGATGATCGGCATGGGCGCCGAGACTGTCGTGGACTACGCACTGCGATTCAAGAAGGAGTTCGGGCCTGGCACCTGGGTGCTGGGCTACGCCGACGACATGATTTCGTACATTCCGTCGCGGCGCGTCTGGGAGGAGGGCGGTTACGAAGGCGGCTCGAACCTGTACGAATACGGCCGCCCGGCGTTTCGCTGGGCCGGCGACATCGAAGACCGCATCGCCGCATCCGTTCACAAACTCGTAACCCAGGTCCGTAATTGAGGTGAGCCATGCTTGGACGTATCACCGCAATCGTCGTTGCCGTCGCTTTGTGTATCGCGGGATCGTCCGGGTTCGGTCTCGTGGCCGAGCCGGTGCAAGCAGAGAAGAGGGCCGCGCGGCGGACCGTGGCGGTTCTACTGTTCGATGGCGTCGAATTGCTGGACTTCGCCGGGCCCGCCGAAGTGTTCATCGTGGCAGATCGCGGCCGTTCGTTCCGCGTCGTCACGGTGGCCGAATCGACCAAGCCGCTCAAGACGATGGGCGGCATCACGATCACACCCGACTACAGTTACGCGACGGTTCCGCGTGCGGATATCGTCGTCGCGCCCGGCGGCAACATCGCGACCGTGGGCGAGGCCGGTCGCGAGTGGCTAAAGCGGGCGAGCGGCGACGCCGAGATCACGATGTCGGTCTGTTACGGCGCGCTGCTGCTCGCCGACGTTGGGTTGCTCGACGACATCGAAGCGACGACGCACCACTGGGCCATCGACGACCTGAAGGCCGCGGCGCCAACCTGTAGAGTTGTCGAAGGTAAGCGGTTCGTAGACAGCGGCAAGGTCATCACGACGGCCGGCGTCACCGCGGGCAGCGACTTGCCGGCAACGAGCTGACCACGTCGAACGGGATGCCTCCGGTCGTGATGGTTTTCAAAGGAGCCGAAGCGGACTTCACCGGCAACACGCTACGTGGCAGCGGCGTCGCCGGAATCCGTGCCGAGGGTACGGTCCGCGTGACCAACAACACGTTCGAAACGCCCGGGCTGCGTACAGTTGGCCCGCCGCAATTCGCCGTCTGGGGACTGCCCGGGTCCGACATCGTTTTCACCGACAACAAAGTCTCCGGCTGGCGGCACGCGCTGGTGGCTGAGAAAGCCGGCGTCACCGCCTGCTACAACCGCGTCACGAATTACGGGACCGTGGCTATCAAGGTCGATCAACCAATCGGCACGCCCATGATCATCGGCAACGTTCTCGAGAGCGAGCGTGACCGCGAAGGAATCGCCATCTCTGGCGGCGAAGGAGTCGTCCGCAACAACCGCGTGGAATTGCCCAACCCGTAGAACAGAATCGCACCGGAATCCCCCATGACGAATTCACGAACTCGCACGGAACGCTTCACGATTCTCCGCTCGATGCTCTTCATTGCCACTGCGGTCGTGCTCGGCAGCTTGGCCCGCGCTGCGGACGAGCCGGTAGCATTTGGCGAGGCAAGCCAATTCCCGCCGCGGGTGGAAAGATTGAAATGACCCACCGCGCCAAAACGACTGCAGGGTAAACCATGAAAGACTCGCAAGGTGCGCTCCGCGCAGGCAATCGAGGTGCGCGGAGCGTGGATCCACCCGCCCCGTGACGCGAGGATTGGAGGACCAACATTATGACCCGAACCATAGGTTGAGCGGTGCAGGATTTGCGGAGCAACCAACTCGGGGACCGGTTTCCAAGGCCAGGCAAACGCCACGGTCGTCATCCGCTGGTCGAAGATCCAGAGGGCATCGGCATTAGTTGAGTACGCAGTGCCACGGACCAAGAAGGAGAACGCTCATGAGTGTTCGCCAAATCCTCTCAGCCGGTGTCCTGTGCATGGCCGCGTGCTCTGCCGTGGCTGCCGAGCAGCCGCCGCTCGCCACTGCCCCATTCACTGCGGAACAGACGGACGAGTTTCAACAGCAGTGGGCCAAGCACGTCCGCGCAGAAGTAGTGCACAGCAACTCGATCGGCATGAAACTGGTCCTGCTGCCGCCGGGCGAGTTCACGATGGGGCGAACGGAAGAGCAGCTCGACCAACTGCTGGCCACGGTCAAGAACAACCCTGAGATGAAGCGGAACTACGGTGGCCAAGTGGTCTGGTCGATGCTGATGATGCTCGCGCATCGAGTCCGTCTGACGAAACCGTTCTACATGGGCGCCACCGAGGTTACCGTCGGCCAGTTCCGCCAATTCTGCCAAGCATCCGGCTACAAGACAGAAGCCGAACAGGGGCTCGACGGCGGCGAACCGTTCAAGAGTAACCGGCCAATCTGCACCTGGCGAAAGCCGATGGTCTGGATCAACCTCCAGCAGAAGGACGACGAGCCGGTGCTGCATCTCTGCTACAACGACTGCGTCGAGTTCTGTAATTGGCTCAGCAAGAAAGAAGGTGTCGAGTATTGCCTGCCGACCGAGGCGGAGTGGGAGTATGCCTGCCGCGCGGGCACCGCGACACCGTGGTCCTTCGGCGACTGGCGGGACGTGCCGCGCGTCGCCCACGAGTACGCCTGGTGGTCCGAAGGGTCGCAGGGTAAGCACGACCGGCGCCGGTCGTTCGTTCGACTGGGACAGTTGGGGCGGCGATGCGGCGTACCGCATGCGCATCGGGCAGCGATCGACTCAGCATCCACACATGGGCTTTCGCGTGGCCATGCGCATCAAGGGGGTCGAAGGCGTCCCGCCAGCGGTCGATCCGGATGACGAGCGGCGGAACAAGAAGCGTGATCCGGGCGCGGAATCAAAGGAAGTGCTCGCCGCGCTGCAAGCCGGCGCGGCTAATGCCAAGTGGGACAAGGAACTCACGATCGCGTTGCTGACGACATCCGCATGGAGTTCGTCCTCATTCCCGTCGGTTCGTTCCTGATGGGTTCCGAGAAGGGTCTGAACGATGAACGACCGGTTCACCGTGTCGTGATCTCGAAACCGTTCTACATGGCGAAGTACGAACTGACTCAAGGCCTGGCGAATCGGCCATGCCACGTCGCCGGACGGGCTGAAGTGGACCAAGTCTGGCGCCGAGCCGGTGCTCGACATCGGCCCGCCCGGCGCGTGGGACGGCGGCACGTTCCTGTCGTTCGACATCATGTTTCGTGAAGGCGACAGCGACAACGACGGCCGATTCCTCTTCTGGTACGCCGCCGATCCGGGCGAGCACGGCGACGAAACCAAGATGTCGATCCAGATCGGCCACGGAACGAACAAGTAATCGTGAGCGCGCAAGGCCGACAATGTGCGGTCAGGTTTCCAGTCCGAATTGACTCTGATTTCCGAAGTTGATGTAGGTGAACTGATTCAAGAAGCGGAAACATGCTATACATACTGCACGGGTGGGATCTGGGAGTCACCTGTGGGGAAGCAACTTTCGTGGAGAATTACGATGTGTCGATTGAACGTACGCGCGCGTTCCACCCCGATGGCGATGGCGACGCGACAACCGCCTACATCAACGACTTCGGTTGCCGACTGGTCATCAATCTGGAAACGGCTCCAGCGGCCGTTCTTTCTGTTCCTCGCCTACAACGGCTCGTACGGACTCGGCCGCAGCCTGTTGAATCCGCTGCGCAATCGCCACGCCGAGTACTACGCTGACAAGGAGCTGCCGTCGTTCCCGCCCGAGCTGCCGCACCCGTTTATCCCGAGCCGCGCATCGCGGACCCGTTCGGCGGATGTCAGAACCGAGTCGAACTCAGAAGGATCCATGACCGGTGCGTGCTGATACGGCTTTGCGGAGGCGAACCGCCGATCTTGTCGCCGCTCCGCTTGCTCGCGGCCGGCGGTCCTCAGACTCAGGCGAGTATCTCCGCCGCCACTTTGCCGGCCACGTCGGTGAGCCGGAAGTCGCGGCCGGCGTAACGGTAGGTGAGACGCTCGTGGTCCAAACCCATCAGGGCGAGCAGCGTGGCGTGCAGGTCGGTGGTGTGCATGCGGCCCTCGACGCCGTGCAGGCCGTACTCATCGGTGCCGCCGTACGAAAAGCCTTGCTTCACGCCGGCGCCGGCGAGCCACATCGGGTAGCCGGTGATGTTGTGGTCGCGGCCGTCGGGGCCTTGCGCGGTGGGCATGCGGCCGAATTCGCTGCCGAAGAGGACCAGCGTCTCGTCGAGTAGCCCGCGCTGTTCGAGATCGGTGAGCAGCGCGGCCGTCGGGCGGTCTACCATTTCGGATTGTTTGATCAGTCCCTTGTGCAGATTGTTGTGGTGGTCCCAGCCCGATTGCGTAATCTCGACGAACCGCGCGCCGGCCTCGCTGAGCCGCCGGGCCATCAGGCACTGGCGGGCGAAACTACCCTCCGGGCCGGGCCGCACACCGTAGGCATCGAGCACCGACTGCGGCTCGCGCGAGATGTCGAGCAACTCGGGCACTTTGTCCTGCATTCGAAACGCCAGCTCGAACGATTGGATCACGCCTTCGATCTGGTCCGGCGCGCCCGGCCTGGCCGCCGCGTCGCGATTCATGGCCTGGATCAGATCGATCTGGCGGCGTTGCAGCGATGCGGCGACTTGCGGCTTGAGGTTCGCCATCTCGCCGGAGTCATTGACGCGAGTTCCTTGAAAGTGGGCGGGCAGAAACGCGCTGCCGTAGTTGATCGCTCCGCCGAAATTCGGCGACGGATTGATCGTGACGTAGCCGGGCAGATCGTGGTTCTCCGTTCCGAGTCCGTACAAGAGCCACGCGCCCATCGACGGCCGCGTGAGCGACGCCAGCGCGGTACCGGTGTGGAGCTGCATGACCGCCTGCGGGTGGGCGGGCGTGTCGGTGTGCAGACCTCGGAGGAAGCAGAATTTGTCCACGTGCCGGGCGACGTGGGGAAAAAGTTCCGAGACCCACGTGCCCGTCTGGCCGTGCTGCGCGAACTTGAATTTCGATGCGGTCAGCGTGGCGCCGCCGGGCGCGATCTTCCCGTCATCGCCCTGTAATTGGGGCTTGTATTCGAAGGTGTCCATCTGTGACATGGCGCCTTCCATGAACAGGAATATGATCCGCTTGGCCTTGGCCTGGAAGTGCGGCCGCTTGGGCGAAAGCGGTTCCGCGGCGGTCCGCTCAGCACTCGAAGCGGCAGCGGTTTCGCCGAGCAGCGCTGTCAGCGCCAGATAGCCGAAGCCCGCGCCGGCAGTCTGTAGCGCTTGCCGGCGTGAGCACCGTGTTCCCATCACGGCAGGAATTGACCGAATGTTTGGCATGGATTCACCTCCAACTCGTCACCTGAGATAGCGGAACTCGGCGGACGCCAAGATCGCCTGGCACAGACTGCTCCAGGCCGCACTCAGCGCCGCGGCCGGCTCCTCGCCTTCGTTGCGGGACGCGGCCGCGTACTCGGTGATGTAGTTCTTCGTTCGTTCTGTCTCTTGTACCGTGGCCGACCGGCCTAGCGTGAGTCGGTACGCCAGCGCGATGCGGCCGGCGTCGTCCAATTCGCTCGCTCCGAGCAGCCTGGCCGACAGGGCTGCGGCTTGTTGCCGTACGAACGGGTCGTTCAATAAGTACAGGGCCTGCGTGGCCACGGTGGTCGTGTCGCGGCTGCCGGTGACCATGCCCTGCTCGGCGAAGTCGAACACCTCCAACGATCGAGGCGTCAGGCCGCGCAGCTGGGGCAGATACAGGCTGCGGTGCTTGCTCGCGAGCGAGTACTCGGCGAGCCGCTTCGCCTCAGGGCCGTCGTTGCGCAGTTCCATGACCTTGAGGTTCTGCGCCGGTGATCCCGCGGGCCGGTTCAGGTCGAGTTCGCCGGACGCAGCGAGCATCGCATCGCGAATCTCTTCGGCATCCATCCGTCGCGGGCCGTGCCGCCAGATGAGCCGGTTCGCCGGATCGACGGTGAGTTGGCTAGCTGGCGCGTCCGAACTCAGTTGGTACGCCCGGCTGAGCACGATGGATCGCACTAACTTCTTGACCGACCAACCGCCCGCGATGAACCGCGTCGCCAGATGATCGAGTAACTCCGGATGCGAGGGCGCGTCGCCGGTCACGCCGAAGTTGTCCACGCTGATCACCAGACCCTGGCCAAACAGGTGTTGCCAGATCCGGTTGGCCATTACGCGCGCGGTCAGCGGGTTGTGCGGGCTGGCGAGCCAGTCGGCCAACTCGAGCCGGCCACTTTGCGCTGCATTGATCTTGGCGGAGTTGGGCACGTCGAACACGGAGAGGAACCCGCGCGGCACGACGGGGCCGAGATTCTCCGCCTCGCCACGAATGCGAATCTCCGTGTCGCCGATCGTTCGGCCGTCGCGGACCCCCATCGCCACCGGCCCGCGCGTTGCCGGATCGCTCAGAGCAATCAACTTCGCCTGTGCCGCTTCGACCTGCTTGCGTGCCGCCGCAAGTCGCTGCTCGCGCTCGGGGCCGGGTGGGTTCTCGTCAACGTTCTCCTGGAGCGCCAGCGCGCCGGCACGGGCCTGGGCCAGCTCCGTTTTCGACTGTTCGATCTGCTCGGCAACACCGGCGTCCAATTCGGCCGTGGAACCCAACCGCAGAAGCATAGCCGTATCGTAGTAGTCCATGCCGCCGCCGCCCATTTTGTTCCGCACCGCGGCGCAGCGGTCGCTACTGTGAAAGATGCCGGCCAACGCGTAGTAATCGATGATCGGAATCGGATCGAACTTGTGGTCGTGGCACCGCGCACAGCTCGCGGTCAGCCCCAAGACCGCACGACTAACCGTGTCGATTTGCTCGTCGATGTTGTCCATCACGAATCGCACCTTGAACCGCTGATTCACGTCGCAGACGCCGATGGCCAGGAACCCGGTCGCGATCGACTGCTCGTCGCGTTGTGACTCCAACTCCGCCGGCAAGAGATCGCCGGCGATCTGCTCGCGCAGAAACCGATCGTACGGCTTGTCGCTGTTGAATGCGTTGATGACGTAGTCGCGATAACGCCAGGCGTGCGGGTACGCGACGTTCCGCGCCGAGCCGGTCGATTCTCCGTAGCGCGCCACATCCAGCCAGTGCCGGCCCCAACGTTCGCCGAACGCGGGGGACGCGAGCAGCCGATCGACCAACTCCTCGGTTGCGGATTGGGGAATGCGGATTTCGGATTGGGGCGACTTCAGTTCCGCAATCCGCAGTTCGAAATCCGCAATTTCACTGGTAGTGGGCGGCAGACCGGTGAGATCGAACGTGACGCGGCGGATGAACGTCGCGGGGTCCGCGTCCGCGACCGGCTGCAGCCCCTTCGCCTCCAGCCCGGCGAGGATGAATCGGTCGATGTCGTCCCGCACCCACGACTCGTTCTTCCCCGCTGGCGTTTCGTGTTTGCGAATGGGCTGCCAGGCCCAGTGCTCCGCGCGGAGTTGCTCGTACCTTCCGTTGAACTCGCCACTCAATACCGGCACGGCCGCCTTGGGCCACGCGGCGCCGTCCTTGATCCATTGCATCAGGTCTGCGATCTGCTCGTCCGCGAGATGCTTCTTCGGCGGCATCTTGACCTCGGCATGCGTCTGCCGGACCGCCTGAATCAGCAGGCTCTTGTCCGGATCGCCCGGCACGACCGCCGGCCCGTGGTCGCCGCCGAGTATCAAGCCATTGCGATCATCCACACGCAGCCCGCCCCGCGAGTTGGTGTTTGCGGAATGGCAGTTATAGCAGTTCTCAACCAGCACCGGCCGGATCTTCTTCTCGAAGAATTCGATCCGTCGCTGCTCGTCGCGATCGCGCAACGTAGTTTGCCCAAGTGTGATCACGGGCGAAGCTACAGCCAGTGCCAGTGTGAGGAAGACACGGGTTTCCCGACCGGTAGCCACAAGATCCCTCCGCACGCATTCAGCGGCACGCGGTGTGAGGAGTGTCGCGGGCTTATGGACCGGCACTAATGTAATGTGCTGTACGGGTTGGTTCAACGACCAACTCGATTAGGGCGCGGGCCGGCGGCATGCCGTGCACTTTGAGTCGCCGCGCTACACACTGAATCGAATGACGATCACGTCGCCATCTTTGACGATGTATTCCTTGCCTTCCAGCCGGTACAGGCCGTGCTTTTTGGCTTCGCGTTCGGAGCCGCATCGAACCAGGTCGTCGTAGTGAATGACTTCGGCACGGATGAATCCGCGGGCGAGATCGGTGTGGATCTTGCCCGCGGCGTCGACGGCCGTGGCGCCGCCGGTGAGCGGCCAGCCTCGGACCTCCTTCGGTCCGGCGGTGAAGAAGGTGATCTGGCCCATCGTGCCCCGAGTCAACGCGGCGAGCAGAGGGCCGCGCGACAACGACTCCAGTCCGAGGTCGGCCATGAACGCCTGTCGATCTTCGTCGGCTAGTTGGGCGATTTCGAGTTCGAGCGACGCGCAGAGCGCAAGCGACTCGACGCCTTGCCCGGCGTCGCCCAACGACACGGCGCTCGCAACGGCGTCCTCGGCCAGATTCGTCACGACGAACCGCGGCTTTTGCAGAAACAGTTGGTAGGCGCGAAAGGCGCTGCGCTCGTTCTCGGTCCAATGCTGCGTTCGGCCGCCGGCTTCGAGTTTTGCGGCGATCGCCCGCAGCGCGGCGAGTTCTTCGGTCGCGGCCTCACGCTCTTTTTCGGGTCGAGGCTTCTTCAGCGTCGCTTCGAGTTTCTCGATGCGGCCCGTAACGATCGTCAGGTCGGCAAAGACGAGTTCGTCGACGAGTCGTGCCAACTCGTCGGCCGGGTTGCCGCCCAGATACTGGCCCAGCACGATGAGCAAGGCGTCTGCGGCGCGCATGAGGCCGAGCACCTGTGGATTGTCGCCGCCGCCGCGCGGGTCGAGGCCCGGAGTGTCGACCAGTTCGAGCGTCGCGGGCGTCACCTTGGCCGGCTCGTACATCTTCGTGAGAACATCGAGCCGTGGGTCGGGAATCTCGGCGACGCCCAGTTGGCCTGAGTGGGCGGCCGCGTGATCGGGCTTGGCCCCGGTCAGAAGTTGAAACAATGTGCTCTTGCCGCTTGATGCGAATCCGACGATGCCAACTCTCACTCGTGACTCCCTTCGTCACTCGCTCGCGAGCGCTGCCGTAACGCCGCACTGAGTAAATCGAGCGATTGTTCGATGCGGTCCAACTCCGGCCGACTCAGCGCCCGAGCGCCAAATCGGACGCGATAAAAGTGCACGACCACGTCGGACGGCACCTGAGCGACTGCCGCCGCGCCATTAGAACCCGCGAGCCGCTGGCCGACCTCTTCGGCGAACTGGCGCGGCGTCGCCGCCACCTGTTTCTCGAAGCCGTGCGATTCGAGTATCTGCAGCAAGCGATCGTAGAACGCGACGTGCGGGCGTGCCAGGCGGCGCCCGCCATGAAGTCGATCGAACAAATCGCGGACAAGAGCCTTGAGCCAAGTCCACAGGCCGGCGCGCCCGGCGGTCCTGGTCGTTGGCCCGGCTTTCGGCAAAACCACCGACGCCGCCCAAACCATGCTAAGCAACGCGGCCATACTGCTGCCGGAAACGATCGCCGCAATCCAGTTGAACCTTCGCGGCGCGAGCAGCGTCGTGCGCATTTCCTCGGCACGATCGACAACCTCTTGCGCCACGCGACGCGCGGGACTGTACAATACCGCGTCTTGCTCGCCTGCGTTGAAGTTGAGCACAAACCGCGACCAAACCTGGCGCGAGAAATCGCCAACCTGGCGCACCAGCGACGGGGTCGGGTTGACCATCGCCACGATCTGTTGGCGGCCCTGGTTTGGAGTCGGGTCCAGCGTGATCCAATGTGGTTGCGGCTGGTCCGGCGTGCTCACGATTGCCTCGACCCAACTGTGTGCGTGCTTCTGACGCACCACGAGGAATCGGTCGATTAGCGCATTCCAGTCGCCGCCCTTGAAGCCGTTGACCACGCGAGCCGGAACGCCATGCACGCGCAACAGCAGAGCCAGTGCACTCGCGTAGTACTCGCAGTGCCCCTCCTTGCGGAACAGCAAGAAGTCGAGCACCGGGTCCACGTCCGGGTTCTGCACGCTGGCGCTGAGCGTGTAGCTGAACTCGGCCGGGTCCTGAAAGTGGGCAACGAGTTGCTGAGCCAACAGTTGTGGATTGTCGGTGCGAATGCCGAGCCGGGCGACGTAGTCGCGCAACGGCGCGACGAGGTCGCCGGGCGCCTGAACCAGTCTGGTGTCGTTCATCGCGGCGGCGGTGGGATGCTCGCCGCGCTGCATCATGCGATCGTCCAGGTCCGCCTCGAGGATGTACTGGATTGGACCGCTGCCCGAGTCGGGCGGACGAATCAACGAACCGTCGCGCCGCACCAGATCGAGCGGCGTGCCGTCGCGTGTGTAGCCGGTCAGCGTCGGCCGCAGCGCGAACAGCACGTTGCGCGACACCGATTGCAGACTGATCTCGATCCGCACGTACCTGTTCGGTCGGCTGTCGCTCCACGGGCCCGTCACCGGCCGCACATCGAATCCGCGTTGCCACCTTCCCTCCTGGTACCGCGTCAAGGTGACCCCGCGCCACAGCAGTTCCGTCGTCGGCCTGTACTTCTCGCCGTTCTCGTCGTAGAGGTGGATGGTCATGACCTCGTCGTCGCTCTCGAGGATCGCGCCGAGTTGACCCAGTCGGATCTGCTCGTCAAAGCCGGTGAGGTGTTGCACGGTTCCGAACCGCGACTGGGTCCACGCCGTCTGGCCGCGTCGCGGAAACGTCAGAAACCCGGTGAGTGCGACGGCCAGAATCGCCAGGCACGAGACCAGCGAACCGACCAGCGAGCGGCCCAGGCGCGGCGGCGGGTTTGCATCGACGGCGCTGGGCCGGGCCCGGTCGGCCTCGCGCACCAGCAGAAACTGCGTCAACGTCCACAAGGTCGTCGCTAGGTACACGCAAAGCAACACACCGAAGCGCACGCTGTTGTTGTGAATCGCCGCGATCGCCATCTGCAAGAACGCCATCAGCACCGTGCCCCAGTAAAGCCGCGGCGTCTTGCGGTGAAACAACACGATGAGCTGCAAGTACACCAGCAGGTGCCCCAGCGGCATCACGGGATCGAGGCTGTAATTGGCCAGCTCTTCGCGCACAAACGCGGCAATGGCCAGGAAGCCCAACCACGGCGCGACACGCGGCGGTATCGCGAATCGGCCCCCCTGATCGATGAAGGCATACGCGCCGACGGTGCATAGGATCACCAGCAACGGGTACGGCGCAGGATCGTCTTCACCCATCCACATGCCGATCGTGGCCATGCAGATTGTGGCGTACAGACTGACTCGAAATCGATGGTCGGCGGGCGTCATTTCAGTTCAAAGTAAGTGGCCAGTTCAGGACTGCTCACATCCACTTGCACCAGTCGTTTCTTCAGCCGCTGCCACTGCCGGCCCATCGCGGCATCGTGGCTGCCCAGCTCGCGGACCAGGTCGAGCGGCCGCGGACTCACCGCGGTGACGCGGACCGGCGTCGTGGTGCCGGGCGGCAACCGGGCGATCAATTCTTGCCAGCGCACCTGCGACGTGCCGTTCACGAGCGCCAGATCGCGCAGCGCCTCGCGCAGCATGCCGACCGACGCCTGTCCGTAGCGTAGCACCGGCGGGTCCGACGCGATGCCGAGCACGATGTGCATGCTGTGCCGCTGACTCAGCTCGACGCACAACGTCGCGGCGAAACTGATCGCCAACTCGAGCAACTCGTGATCGCGCGGGCCGGGCCGATCGGGCAGCCAGGGGTCGACCAGCACCACCGCATCGGCCTTGTGACGGGCCTCGAATTCCTTGGCCATCAGTCGGCCGCGCCGGGCCGTGGTGGGCCAGTGAATCCAACGCGGGCTGTCGCCGTCGCGGAACTCGCGCAGCCCGAGATAGTCGGCGTCGAGCGCGAGTCGCCCGACGCGCCGGCCTTCTTCGCGCTGATAGCTCTCCTGTTCCGCCTCAATAAACCGACGCCGCAACTTGCCGAGCCGCGGATACACGATCAGGTCTTGCGGGCGGCCACGCTGCTCGGACCGCTCGAAGAATCCCCACGGCAGCCGGCTCGCCAGCTCGATCGGCCCGAATTGGTACAGCCCGCGACGCGACACCATGACTTCGACGCGTTGGCTCGCCTCGCGACACGGCGCCACGTTGCGAAAGAACACCGCCGGACGCTCGACGTCGGCGGCCGGGACCAGCGAACTGGCAAGCACAAGCCCTTGTGCGTCGCCGACCCGACGGTTGTTTTGCACTTGATACTCGACGTGAAACGGCCGGCCAGCGACCGCCTCGCCCGGCGCCCGACGCACCGCGTCGAGTCGTCGCACGTTCCGGGCCGTCAACAAGCCGCTCACCACCAGAATCGCCAGCAGGATGCTGAACACCAACAGCATCAGACTGGCATGGCTGATCAACGCCGAGCCGAGCATCCAGACGGTCAGCAGCGCGGCCCACCAGCCTTCGCTCGTGAGACGCAGGCGTTGCGAGCCGCCGCTGGACGGCGAGTTGGACCGTTTCACTAGGTGCATCTCGATTCGATTCGCAAACGACTCAGGTATCGCTCAATCGGGGACCGCGATCTGATTGACCAGGCCGTCAATGACTGATTCGGCGTGCCCCGGCTCGCCGTCCTGCAAGAAGGATTTGCCAATCACTCGATGGGCGAGCACCGGCGACGCCAATCGCTTGATGTCGTCGGGCGTGACGTACTCGCGTTGTTCGACCAGTGCCAGCGCCTGGGCCGCTCGATAGAGATAGATGCTGCCGCGCGGACTCGCCCCGACGTGCAACTCCGCCGAGCGGCGCGTTGCTTCGATCAAATCCAGCACATAGGCCGCGAGCGCGTCGTCCATGCGCACGCCCTGCGCCGCGGTCTGCAACGCCAGCACGTCGCTCGGGGTCAGCACCTGCTCCAACTCGTCCATCGGCTCGCCGCGGCGATGATCGGCCAGCATCTGCATCTCGTCGCCGCGCTGCGGGTAGCCCACCTTGATGCGGAGCATGAACCGATCCAATTGACTTTCGGGCAAAGGATACGTCCCCTCGAACTCGAATGGGTTCTGAGTCGCCAAGACGATGAACGGAGCTTCAAGCGGGAACGTCCCCGTATCGACCGAAACCTGCCGGTCGTTCATGGCCTCGAGCAGTGCGCTTTGGGTTCGCGGAGTCGTGCGGTTGATCTCGTCGGCGAGCACGACGTTGGCGAAGATCGGTCCGTGCTTGAAGCTGAACGATCCGGCCTGGGTGTTGAACACGTTCGTGCCGATGATGTCGCTGGGCAGCAGGTCGGGCGTGAACTGGATGCGGCGAAACGTGCCGCCGATCGACCGAGCCAGCGCGCGGGCGAGCAGCGTCTTGCCGACGCCCGGCACATCTTCGATCAGCAAGTGCCCTTCGGCGAGCAGCCCCACAACGGCCAGCTTGATCGCATCGGGCTTGCCGCGTAACACGCGAGCGACGTTCGACTGAATGCGTTCTATTTTTTCATGACTAGTTAGGCTCATGGTCGGATTATAGGCCAAGCAACTCCGCAGCGAAAGCAGCGCTGGCCGAACTGCCGAGAGCTTGCGTCGCGCTTGCCATCGTCGATAATTGCACGCGTGAAAACACGGACCCGACGTGAGTGGCTCTGGCGAACCGGCGGCGGACTGGGCGGCATCGCGCTGGCGAGCCTGCTCGATCGCGACCGGTTGCTCGCCGCCGGTTCGCTCGGCGCAGGCGAACCGCGGTCCGGCTCGGCGCACTTTCCCGCGCGGGCGAAGCGCGTGGTTCAGTTGTTCATGGCCGGCGGGGCGAGTCACATCGACCTGTTTGACTACAAGCCCGAACTGGTGAAACGCGACGGGCAGCCTTCGGATTTCGGCGAACACGTCGAGGCGTTCCAGAACGGACTCGGCCCGTGGATGCGGCCGGTGTGGCAGTTCCGGCCGTACGGCCAGTGCGGCAAGATGCTCAGCGACGTCGTCGCGCCGCTCGGCGACGTGGTCGACCAGATCGCGTTCGTTCACAACGTCGTCGGCAAGACCGGCGTACACAGCCAGGGCACGCTGCTGCAGACCACCGGCTTCAACCGGCCCGGCTTTCCCGGCATGGGCTGCTGGGTCAGCTACGGACTGGGGAGCACGAACGACAACCTGCCCACGTTCGTCGTGCTGCCCGATCACCGCGGGCTGGCGTCGAACGGCACGAAGAACTGGGACTCCGCGTTCCTGCCCGCGCAACATTCGGGCACGGCGATTTACCCCGAGCGCGAAACGCCCATCGCCGACCTGTTCCCCGCCCGGCAGGGCGCGTTCATCACGCGGCGCAGCGACGCCGACGCGATCGCGCTGCTCGGCGAACTCAACCGCAGGCACGCCGCCGCCCGACCGGGTGACGAACGACTCGACGCACGCATCCGCAGCTACGAACTGGCCGCACGTATGCAACTGGCCGCGCCCGAGGCGCTCGACATCTCGCGCGAGCCGGCCTACATCCTGAAGATGTACGGCCTCGATCACGGCGTTCAGTCGTTCGACAAGGAGATCAACACGGTCGAGGAGACTGACCACTTCGCTCGCAAGTGCCTGGTCGCGCGACGGCTCTTGGAGCGCGGCGTTCGCTTTGTGCAGGTCTGGAGCGGCAACGACAACGGGTTCCCGCGACGCAATTGGGACTCGCACGAAGACGTCGCCCGCGACCACGGCCCACTGGCCGCCGGCATGGCCCGCGGCGCGGCGGCACTGATCAAAGACCTCGACCAGCGTGGACTGCTCGAAGACACGATCGTCTTCTGGACCACCGAGTTTGGCCGCATGCCCTCGACGCAAGGCGGCAAGGGGCGCGATCACAACCCGTTCGTCTTCACCAATTGGCTCTGCGGCGGCGGCGTCCGCGGCGGCGTCACCCACGGACCCAGCGACCCGTGGGGCTACAAGCCGCTCGACCGCGACCACCCCACCGAGGTCTACGACATCCACGCGACCATCCTTCACCTGCTCGGCATCGACCACGAGCGCCTCACCGTGCGGCACAACGGCATTGATCGCCGGCTGACGGATGTGCACGGTCACGTGATTCAAGAAGTGCTTGCGTGAACTTCGCTCGGCCATCGCGGGAGTACGTAACCAAGCCGCGCGAGTTGTAGGCCGTGCGGCTGATCTGGTCATCGGCGGCGCGACGGTGTTTCCCCGCGCCCGTAGAACACATGGAAGCCAGGCGGCTACTCATCTAAATAGCCTTGCACGATTCTGGGACAGTAGCCCGACGCGCCAGCGAGGGGGCACATGGCGAAATCACAAGAAATCAGGCCCGGTCCCTCGCTGGCGCGTCGGGCTACTGTCCCTGCGGACTCCCAGGATCACGCAAGGCCATTTAGAATGGGCTCAGCACGAGAACGATGTCGAGTGGAGTTGAAGATGGGTAAACTGACGCTCGATTCCGATCTTCGGAACAAGCTGGGTACGCTTGGCGAACCCGTTGAGTTTTGCGATGAAGCGGGCCAAGTCGTCGGGCACTTCCTGCCGGCGCCGCTGTACGAGGATTTGTTCTACGCCGCGTTGGCGGCTGAGAGTCCGCACACGAAAGAGGAACTGAAGCGTCGTCATCAAGAGCGCGGCGGCCGGCCACTCGCCGAAATCTGGAAGAGCCTGGGCCGCACATGAGCTACACCGTCCTATGGCGACCCTCGCCGGAACGCGATTTGGCCCAAATCTGGATCGATTCATCGGACCGAGATCAAGTCGCCAAAGCGGCTGATGCCCTCGATAACGCCCTGCGACTCGACCCTGTTTCGCTGGGCGAATCACGTGGCGAATTGAGCCGCATTGCCACCGAATCACCACTGACGATTCTTTTCGATGTCTACGTCGACGATCGCAAGGTAATCGTCTGGGACGTGTGAGATCCGATTGATCGCAAGGCCGCCAATGCTGGGGACTCGAGGACTCGACCCAGCCACCCGACCGCGACCATCGCACCGACGTGTACGACATGGGCTGTCGGTACTTCATGGAACCGGCGTTTTCGTTGGACGGCCCGATCGATTTCTTGCAGTGGAACTCGCGTTCCTTGACCAGGCCGTGCGAAACGACCGCGGCAATACTGCCGTGGAAGAATACTCCACGCGGTCTAAAATTGAGACATTCGCCAGGCGCGGGCACCGTAGCCCGAAGCGCAAGCGAGGATAGTCGTTGCGGTCCCTCGCTTGCGCGTCGGGCTATGGTCAGTCTTGTCCGCGTGCAGTATAGCGATTCGGTGCGACTTTGTCTTGGCACCGGCGCTCGAACGCTCCAAGCCATCCGAATGCGGGTGTGTTTGATCCTAGTAGAATCAGCAAGCCCATGTCTCGATCGAGCTCGTCGAGCCGCCCGAGCCGCATCGCCTCATTGTTCCGGCGTGATCAACGCTCGTGCGATGATCGAACGCAACTGCTCATTCACAAGCGGAAGCGTTGCCAGCTCTGCGGGGTTGATCCAGCGAAGCTCCTTGGTGCGCTCGGGCCGCTGTCCAAACTGCGCCCGCTCACCTTCGGGAACAAAAACCACATAGTAATGAACCGTGCGTATTCAAGCACGCCGATCTGCGGGCCCATGTTCACTGAGGAGATTGCTCGACGATGGTGGGCGGGACGAGGACGCGGCCATAGAAATCGCAGAGCATCCATTTGGAGCGTAGCTTGGCGCAATCGACGGCGACGACGCCGAACCGTTCGGGCGTGGCGAGTTGCACGCGTGGGTCAATCACGCCGTGCGGCTTGTGCACGTGCACGATACTGCGTCGACCCTTGGCCGAACCGGACCTGACCACAACGGAACGAGCCATGAGACACCTCCTTGAACAAGGAACTTTGGGAACCATTCCCAATTCCCAAGAAGGTGTCTGGCGCGCCGGATGCAGAGAGGAGATTTGGACTCCAAAACCGACATACCAGGGGACGCAGCACAGGCGAACAATGCCTCGGTCACGATCGCTAACGCATTCGGCCTCGGCTCGACGCTCACCCACACCGCCGACTTGGCGGCCGAAAATGAGACCACAGAATGGCAACCGTGCATGGCGTCGCGTCAGGGCCTGCTTACGCGGTCGCGCCGCGCCAACCGCTTACGTCTGAATCACGGCGTCTAAATCACGGCTACACACAAGCCGTGCTTGCGTAAGACGATCGCTTTTGCTGATAATGTGCCCACGCGGAGCGGAAACCGGGACTTAGTTCCAGCAGGAGAGACCATGACCCAACCCACCCAGCCCCCCCGTAAGAGTCTGCTCACCCGGCTAGCCGATGTCCGAGCCTGGGTCTTGGGCGCGCCCCCGTGGCTCGCGAGTCTGCTGGTCCATTTCGTCGTCGTGCTGATGCTGGCAGGGCTGAGTGCCAGCGCGTCGGTCGCCAAGAAGCCGCCGGTCGTCGTCGACACGCGAATCGAACAAGACCTGATGCAGCCGGAGTTCAGCCAGGTGCTGAACGTGCTCGACGCGAGCGCGCCGATGGAAGACTCGCTGTCGTTCACTAAGGCGGGCGTTTCGGTGGGACAAGAACTGGGCGATCCGTCGTTCAACACCGGCTCCGCGGCCGGCACTGCTTTCGGATCGACGACCGCGGCGGCCAGCCCCATTATCGGCCTGGACCGCAACCGCAAAGGCCCATCGCTCGCCGGCCCGGGCGGCATGGGAATCTCGACGGGCGTCAAGATCGATACGCACGTAGCGATCAAAGGCGGCACCGACACCAGCGCGGGCGTCGGAGGCGGCGTGTCGGGTGCGATCGACCGCATCACCTACGAGATCGCACGCTCGCTCGACGATCGCAAGACGCTCGTGATCTGGCTGCTCGACGCCACGGCTAGCCTCAAGACGCAACGCGAGGAACTGGCCAGCCGCATCGACCGCGTGTATGAGGAACTCGGAGTGCTCAAGAAGGACCAACAGCGGGCGCTGCTGACCGCCATCGTCGAGTTCGGCCAGAAGGATCGACCGCTCACCGCCGAGCCGACCGCCGACGTCGAAGAGATCAAAAAGGCGATCCGAGCCGTGAAGGAGGACGAGAGCGGCACCGAGAACGTCTTCACGGCGATCATGAACTCGCTCGGCCGGTGGGGCAAGTACCGCACGATGGACAAGCGCAACATCATGGTGATCGCCATGACCGACGAACGGGGCGACGACGAGGCCAAAGTGGAAGAGGCGATGGTCAAGGCCAAGTCGGTTCAGGCCAAGGTCTATGTCGTCGGCGCCGCCGCGCCGCTGGGACGACCGACGGTCCGACTGCCCTGGCCGAGCGAAGGCGAGGTGCTCGCCATGCTGCCCGCCGACCGCGGGCCTGAGTCGGCCAAGGTGGAACGCGACGCCCTGCCTTTCTGGTCCGATCGCCAGACGGCTGAGAACATCTCGTCCGGTTTCGGTCCGTGGGCGCTCAGCCGACTGTGCCGCGATTCCGGCGGCATCTACTTCATGATGCAAGACCGAGCGACCGTGAACACGTACGAGCCCGCCGCCCTGCGCGCCTACCAGCCCGACTACGTCCCGCGCAAGGAATACGAACGTATGCTCACGGCCAGCCCAATCCGCAAGGCGGTTGTCAGCGTCGCCGACATGACGTCCAAGGGGCCGCAGACGATCCCGGCGATCCCGCTCGAGTTCCCGGCCGACGACGCCCAACTCAATCGCGCGATGGGCGACGGCCAGGCGGTCATGGCGCGAATTCAGTATTTCATCGAGCCTTCGCTGAAGGCGATGCAGGCCGTCGAGAAGGACCGCGATCGGGAAAAGTCCCGACGCTGGCGGGCCCAGTACGATCTGCTGCTCGGCCGGCTGCTCGCCGCCAAGGTCCGCACCTACACCTACAACGCAATGTGCGCCGCAATGAAGAAAAAGAAGAAGGAGTTCGAGAAGCCCGACTCGAACATGTGGCGGCTGGCGTCCGATTCATCAGTGCCCGACGACACGCCGGCTGGTCCCAAGCTGGTCGAGGCGGCCGAGAAGGCGCGGCAACTCCTGAACCGAGTGGCCGACGAGAATCCGGGCACGCCGTGGGCGGACTTCGCCAAGAAGGAACTGGCCACCGATCTGGGGTTCAAGTGGGTCGAGTTCTCGCGGCCGGTCGAGGTTGCCGGCGCCCGCCCCAACGCGCCGCGGCCGCCGGCCAAGCCCGCCCCCAAGGCCCCCGCCAAACCCGCCGCACCGCCGGCCAAGGTCCCAACAAAGATCTGAGCCGCCGCCGCGACCAGCCGCGTAGCGCGTAGGGTCCACTCTTGTTACTGTGCCACATTGAATAGGGTCTGAAATCGGCTTCGGTCGTCTAACCCGCAGCCGCAGGCGAGGCACAACAAACGCCAACTATGCCTCGCCTGCGGCTGCGGGTTAAACGAATCTGAACCCCTTTCAATGTGGAGATGTACTTACGGATCGGCCTTGTGGTCCGCAGTTGCAGATTCTACGTGCTTCCCGTTGCCGGGCATTCCCGGCCAAGCGAACATGCGAATCACCACCATTGAGACGTTTCCGGTACAACTCAATGTGCGGCCGGAACTGATGATCACCTCGTCGCGCGGCACACATCGCGTGTCGCCCTATTTGATCGTGCGAGTCAACACCGACGAAGGCGTCAGCGGCGTCGGCGAAGCGACGACCATGCCCAAGTGGAGCGGCGAAACATGCTCGACCGCCAAGGCGATCATCGACCAGGTTTTCGCGCCCGAACTAGTTGACGCCGATCCGACCGACATCGCAGCGATCGACCGGCTGATGGATTCGAGCGCCTACTGCAACTGGTTTACCAAGGCGGCCGTCGAGATGGCGTGCTGGGACATCCGCGGCAAGTGCGCCGGCAAGCCGGTGTACGAACTGCTGGGCGGTCCGCACCGTTCGCGTGTGATTCCGTCGCGTTTCTCGATGGCCGCGTACGACCCGCAGACGGCCGCAGTGAAGGCCGCGGAACGAGTCGCCTGGGGCTTCACCACGATCAAGATAAAGGTCGGCACCGATCCGGCCGCGGACGTCGCCAGGGTTCGCGCGGTCCGCGATGCCGTCGGGCCGAGGATTCACATCGTCATCGACGCCAACTGCGGCTGGGACGCCGACACCGCGATCCGTTGCTGCCGGGAACTGAAATCGTCCAACCTCGCACTGGTCGAACAGCCCACGCCCGACGGCGACTACGACGCCATGGCTCGCGTACGCCGCGCGATCGATGTGCCGGTTATGGCCGACGACATGTGCTTTGACATGGTTCACGCCAAGGAGTTGGTTCGCCACGAGGCGTGCGACGTGATCAGCGTCTATCCCGGCAAGAACGGAGGCATCCGCAAGTCGGCCGAGATCGTGCGGTTCGCGGCCGACCATGGTGTCGCGTGTACGATCGGCTCGAACCTGGAATGGGACGTCGCCAACGCCGCGATGGCGCACCTGGTCGTCGGACTCGAGAACATGCGAGTTGAACAATACCCCGGCGACATCATCGGCGCGTGGTACCACGCCGAACGCATCGCAGTCGAACCGCTCAAGATCGACCGCGCGACGTGTACGCTGCCCGAGCGACTGGGCCTGGGCGTCGAGGTCGACTGGGACATGGTGCAGCGGCACGCAGCCCGGTGAGTTGTGGTACGATGTGGCCGTTCGACGGAGTGGATTCACGGGCAAGGGTCAGCGGTGGGCTTGGCGATGCAAGGCAAGTACGTGGTCGCGGATCCGCGCCAGGCGGATTCGCTCAAACAGCTCTCAAAGGCGATAACGGCTTGGGACCCGCTGTTTTCGCTGCGATTCAGCCGCGGCGAATCGCTGTACGGCGGAATCCTCACCTCTTACGGGCTGTCGGTCGGCTCAACGACGCTCGTTTATCGAGATCGGCGTGAGGCGGTCGAACCGGGCGACGCCGTCGTGATGCCGCCATCGGTGCGTGTCGCGGCCCAGCCGGCGGCCGATTTTCTCTGGGTGTGTTACGAGGGACTCCCGCCCGCGCACCTGAGCGGGCCTAATGGCATCGCCGCCGGTTTCGAGCGATTTGCGTTGGCCTCCGCGACGCAGGAATCAACCGACCAGGGCCGGTGCCGCCGGGTGTTGCCCACGACCGACTTGCGGCATCGCGTACATTGCAACCTGGTGGAAACCGAGAATGGCGCCCCTCATGCCGGTACGGACCTGGTCGAGTTGCACTACGTGCTAACGGGCCAGGGCGAAGCGCGAGTCGGGCCGAGTCCGGATCAACTGGGCGGCGTCCTCGTCAGCGAGGGCGCACTGATCGCGATTGGGCCGGGCGTCTCGTTCGCGCCGTGTAACGGGCTCGTGCTGTGTACCTGGTTTCTGTTCTCAGAAATGGCGCATCGACGCCGCGTGCGCGCCGCGGGCGTGGCATAGATCACCTCGCCCCGAAGTAGAACAGCAGCAGGCTCAGTGCGGTGCTCTCGGCCCAATCGGGCAACAGGTCCTTACGCTCGAGCCAGTAGCAGGCCGTCAGCGCGGCGGTGGCGCCGAGCACCACGATGGCTCGCAGGTCGGCAAACCAATCGACCAATCCGGTCGGGACGCTCCACCGTCGGAACAGCCTCGCCACGAACCGGAACAGCACACCAACGAAGTAGGCGAAGACCAGGCCGAGCGTGGCGAGGGCCTTCTCGGAAAACAACTCGCCGCGCTGGTACAAGTAGGCCGCCAGGCCCGCAAAGCTGAGCAGAATGATCGCACGAATCGAGAATCGCGGCAGGTAGAGCGGATGACGGTCGGAGGGCAACTGCCCCTCCTGTTCGAGTTTCTCGATCATCTCGGGCGGCAGGTCGACCACGCGACGAGTCGCGAAGTACGCGGCGAGCACGATCATTAGCGACTCGGCCAAGGCAACGTGCAACGTGCGCCCACGCACAGTCTCGGTGATGGCGGTGCTCACGATCATCAGCGCGAGCAAGGCCCGGACGCTGCCGGGCGGCAGTCCGAGCGGCGGGCGGCGGCGCGGCGTGCTGGTCACGGAGGTCTCCTTCCAGCGTCAGCGTTTGGCCTCGCACGTTCCACCAAGCCGGGCGATCTTACTCCCACCGCGCGGGCGGCGCCACAAGCACGCTGGACCAGCGAGCACGATTGGTCAGTACGTTCCCGCCTGGTCGGTGCGGCCGACGATCGGGGCGTCGGGGGCGAGTACGTAGATCTCGACTCGCCGGTTCTGAGCGAGGTCTTTTTCCTGGCGGCCGCGGCTGAGCGGTTGGTATGGGCCGTATCCGACGATGCCGATGCGGCGCGGTTCGATGCCCGCGGCGGCGAGGTACTCCTCAACGGCGATCGCACGATGGGCGCTCAAGTGCCAGTTGGTCTGATGCGCCTGCCGGGTCGTGCTCTTCACGATAGGCGTTTCGTCGGTGTGGCCGACGACCATGATGCGCAGCGACTTGCCGGCTGGATCTTGGAAAATCGACGCGAATTCGCTCAGCACCGCCTGAGCGTCGGGCAGCAACTCCGCTTGGCCCTTGCCGAACAGTACGTTCGATTTGAACTTGCTGATACCCGACTCGGCGTCCACCTCTACGTACTCGGGATAGCGTTCGGCGAAGTCTTCGAGTCGGTAGCGCACCGAGCGCGGCAACGACGCACCGCGGCCCTCGACGGCGGACGAGTACAACGACTGAAGCTTGTTGCGCTCCTCGTCCCACTCACCCGCGCGTTTTTCGTAGCGAGCGAGTTGTTCTTCGGCGTCGAGCGCCTTGTTGGCGAGTTCCTGGTTCTGCGTGCGGAGGTTCTGCAACTGGGCGCAGATTTCCTGGTTCCGCCTCTGCAACTGGCAACTGTACGTTTGGCATGCGACGAGCTGAGAACGCGGCACCATGCCACAGCCTGAAGATGCGACCAATGAGACGGCCGCAACTGCGACAAACTGGAAACGAGACGACATGATCGCTCTCCTCCCTGTAACGCCCGCGCGAGTGCAAGAGCGCCCGCACGGTCCGATATCCGTTCCGACGCGAACTAAATAGCCTTGCACGATTCTGGGACAGTAGCCCGACGCGCCGGCGAGGGGAGCACATGGCGAAATCACAAGAAATCAGGCCGGTCCCTCGCTGGCGCGTCGGGCTACTGTCCCTGCGGACTCCCAGGATCACGCAAAGCCATTTAGGTTGGTCGCCGCGCCTCGATGCGGCGCCACACTGCTCTATTTGGGCATCAGGCCCTTCATCCAGTCCAAGATTGGGCTTTGATACATCAGGTACTGGCCGTCCTCCCAACCCCACATGGTGCGAACCATGTCGAACATCACCATCCCCAACAGCACCATGAGCAGCGCCGAGGTCGTGAGGATTCCGACGTCGAACCCGGTCCACTCTGCCTCAGGGCCTCCGATCGGGGCGAGCGGCGGGCCGGCCATCGGGCCCGAATCCGCCGCGGGCAAACCTTCGTCCTCTGCCGCCGGCATCACTGAGGTCTTGCGTTCGAATTCCGGCCCCTCTTCGCCCTGCAGGTCCTCCTCCCACTGTTCCTCCTGCGGCGCCGGCGCCATGCTCGTCGCGGCGCTCTCGTCCGCCGACTCCTCGCCTTCGAGCACCAGCACATGGCTCGAACTGTCCGATCCATCCAAATCGAAGTCCGATCCGGACACGTCAAAGTCCGAGTCGGACGTTAGCTTCGCCGTGTCGTCCGAGGTTACCGTGCCGAGTGCGCTGTCGCTGTCGAGCACCGGCACCTCAAAGTCGGTCTCGAATACGTCGCTGGCCGGCTTCGCCTTGCTCGGCATACCGCCCGGTCGAGCAGGCGGCTCATCGAGCGCGATGCCGCTGTCTGCGGGATTGCCCAGACTGATCCCGCTGGAACTCGGCGAGTGCGCCGTCACGTCTCGCTTGCTGGGCGTCGACGGTTCCTCATCGGTCGGCATCAGACCGATGTTGTCATCCATCGCCAACGTAATGCCGCTGTCCGAACCCTGCGGCGGACTGGCGGCCCCGAGTTCAAAGTCGCTGTCGGCCTGAGTCAGACCCAAGTCAAAGTCGCTGTCTGGCTCCTTTGCGGCCGCTTGCTCGCCGCTCGATCCGGATTTTATCGAAAGACCCTCGTCCTGCATCTCGCGGAACACGGGCAGGTCCTGGGTCACATCGCTGCCGGCCGCGCCGACTTCTGGATCAGGGCTTAGTCGGATTCCACTGTCGCTCGGCGCCTTGTACTGGTCGAGCCGCACATCACTGTCGCCCGGCGCTGGCCCGGCGATCTTCACGTCGCTGTCGCTCAGGGCGGCACCCGGCGTCGTAACCACCTTGACATCGCTGTCGCTCGGAGGCTTCGGCCCAACGAGTTTGACGTCGCTATCGCTACCTTTTTTCTTGCCCGCATCAACCACCAACCGCACATCGCTGTCACTGGGCGTTTCGCCGCGCTGGTCCATGCCGATCACTCGCGCGCCCGAGCCGCCGGGCGACGCATCGGCCGGCATGTCCGGCAACAGTATTTGGTCGCTCGATCCGGTATCCAGCACGGGCAGCGCGTCGTCGAGGTCGCCGAACACGATCTCGGCACCGCTACCGATGCCGGCCTGCCGAGCGTGCTCGTCGATGTCTTGTTTTCGGAACTTCCACGTTCCGCGATCTGCGAACGCCCGAATCTCACGACGCTGCGCCTTGCGATTCAACTCCTCGGCCGTGATCCCAAGTTGTTCGGCGGCCTCGTCGAGGTTTAGGTACTCTTGCACGACGGCTTCTCCAATGATCCCAGCTTATCGGGTAAATCCAGGCACCAGTCAATTTAGTCCGCTGTGGCAGACCCATTCTAATCAGACTTAACCCGATTTCAACTACCGAGTTACCAGCAAAAGTCACGCCGCTGGTTTGCCGTCGTGCCAGTAGGGAGATGGGACCGAAAGGCTGAATTTGACCGGACCCTATCAAACCTCCTCAAACCGGACAAGCCCACATTGGCCGGACAAAGTTCGGCCGGGTGGAACCTTGACCAGTCGCCGGTTGTGACGTACACTCTTAACGGCCAAACACTAAGGACGAGGGGGGCTGTATCACGGTCGATCGCCCCGAGCGGTTCGCCGCCGGACGGTGAACATCGAAGGGTGGGCGCGTGATTTGAATGGAATGGGTCGGCGATGCTAGTACTCACCAGGAAGAAAAACGAGAGCATTGTCATCAACGATGTGATCAAGGTCACCGTTGTTGAGATTCGCGGTGACAAAGTCCGACTGGGCATCGAAGCCCCTCGGACGATCGATGTGCATCGGCAGGAAGTGTACGACCAGATTCACGGCAAACGCGATGATGCCCCTCATGAGGCACACGCGTCGGTTCCACCGGACGGAACTTCGAGCACGTAGGGGTACACACTAACTCCTGGCTGCGCCGGACGCGCGACCAGGTTGTCCCTTCAGACTGTTTCAGAGTCGCTCCACACATGTCGCAGGAGCACGGATGCGAGCGCGACGTCGTCTCATTTCGTGGTCGCTTGTCGCTGCTGTTGTCAGCGCGGCTGTGTACATTGGACTTTGTCTCAGTGCCAAGCCGTTGCGCCAAGCGGCGCTGACACTCATCTCGCAACACTATGAAGGTCACGTCGCACTCGACTCTGTTTCGTTGCGTTGGCAAGGCGGCCTGACGATTCGCTCATTGAGGCTTCACGAAAACGCATCGCCTCAATCGCGTGTGCTGCTCGATCTACCTCGAATCGATCTGGACGGTTCATGGGCCGACCTGGTTGCACGCCGATTCGCTCCAACTCGCGCGACTCTCAACCGGCCTGTCGTGCGCGTGCTCACGGACGAGAGCGGTTCTTGGACTCTTGCGCTGCCGCTGCGGCACTCGAGCCTCGCCCCTGATGCGTTGAACATTCCGGTTCAGATTCGCGAAGCACGGATCGAACTCGCGCCGCGCGGCGGCGCCGAGCGCCCGGACAGTCGAGCGGTCGAGGGGATCGACCTGGACATCCAGGGCGCCCGCGGATCCACAGACAATCAGGTCTCGGGCCGCGTGACCGATCGTGTCTGGGGGGTTTGGGACATCGACGGCACACTGCGACGCGATGGGCAGCTTCGCCTTCGGGCACGAGCGTCGATGTTGACGCTCGACCGTGGTCAGACCGATTGGCTCGGCCCGGCCTTCGTTGAGGCATGGGACGCGATTCAGCCGGTCGGAAACGTCGCGGCGGAGGTAGACCTGGTCTGGAATCAAAACCAACCTGGCCGCTTGCAGTATCACGTGTTGCTCGATCCGCAGAACATCAGCGTGCGAATCCCGACGGTTCCCGATCGGCTGAACGATGTGGCGGGCCGAGTCGAGATTACGTGCGACGAGATTCGAGTTCACAGCATGGTCGGTCGTTGGGGCGCCGGGCAGCTCGCGGCCTCAGGCGCCGTGCGACGCCATGAACCGCATTTCGATCTGTCAATCGAGGCCCGTCGGTTGCCGCTGCGATCATTCGCGAGCGGACTCTTGGGCAATCGCGTCGCACCGGACGATTCGCTCAGCGGCGAGTTACACCTCGCCGGCACGCCCGACTACGCGACCTGGGCCGGGGCCTTCGACGGTTCAGTTCTGGTCAGCGCGGCCGGCGACGATCCGATTCCGCTGCACCTTGCGATCAAGGACTCGCTCGTGTACCTCAGCGATCTGCGCCTTGACTGGGGCGACGGTGAGTTGCGCGTCGAAGCGCGTGCGCCACTGGGCGACGACGCCACCGTGCTCGGCTCCGTGTCGCTGCGAGCAGTCGATCTCGCCGCGATCGGACGGCTCGCGTGCGACGGCGTCGAGACGGCCGGCACGATCAGCGGCGAACTGGCGTTCGCGTTCCCATTCGACGCTTGGTCCGACGGCGCTCAGTGGCGATGGCACGGCCCGGTTCGACTGCGCGACGCGAAGTTCGGCGACGTCGAATTCGCCGCGTTGGACGGCCGCCTGCGGGTCGAGGGGCAGTCGCTGGTACTCGACGAGGCGTCGGCGACCTTGGCGGGCCAAGCCTTTCGGGGCCGCGTCGGCATCGGCCTCGCCGCTCCATTTCCCATCGGCGTGCAGTTCGCGATGACGCCCCTGGACCTGGCCGACTTCACGCGCGACGGTGACCAGCCCGACGCGCCGCCGCTGCTGCGCGGCAGCCTCGGGGCGGACGGCGAGTTGGCCGGCACGCTCGATCCATTGGCGATCAAACTCGGCGGCGTCGCCCGAGCCACTGGGCTCGTCGTTCACGAACTCGGTTTCGGCGACACGTCGTTCTCCTACACACTCGCCGGCGCGGGCTTCGATTTCAGCGGCGCCGAACTGACCGGCCTCGGAGGCCAACTCCAAGCGCAAGGGCGATGGAGCTGGCCTTCGAGCGACCGATCCACCAGCGTCGCCGGTAGCGCCGCGACCGTCGCGAGTTCATACGGCCAGTTGCGGTTGGACGGTGCGTATCAACGTGTGGACCTGAGTGCACTGCTCTCCGTATTGCGAACAGATCGGTCGGCGGTCGCGTTGCGTGGCCCGGTGAGCGGGCGGTTTCGGATTGAAACGCCGGCGACCACGCCCGACGGGCCCAAGCTCCTGTCGCTCGCGACGACGATCGAATCGCGCGAACTCTGGCTGGGCGCGACGCCGCTGCATGAAGTCCGGGCCAAGCTGTCGTACGGCGGCGGCCCGATCGTCTTGAGCCAGGTCTCGGTCGTTCATCCGGCCGGAACGCTGAACGGCGCGGGACGAATCGACACGGACGGCGATGGGCCGGTAGTCGCGGGCCGCATCGCGTCCGGTCGGTTGAACCTCGACAAGGCACTGGCGCCTGCCGGCGGCGGTGCGGTGCCTGCCGTGCGCGGCGAAATCGCCGGCGACATTGCCGTGCGTTGGGACGTGGCCGCCGATCGACTGACCTGTCACGGTCGCGCGCGATGTGCCGCGCTGGTGCTCGGCGACCTGCCGCCGATCGACCTCGTGGAGACTTCCGACCTGCGCATCGAAGACGATCGCATCATCATCGCTCGATTCGACGCCTCGGCTTGGGGTGGAACATCGAACGGATCGGCTGTGATCGACCTCGGCGCTGAGGCCGCTCGGCCGATCGACGTGACGCTCGATCGTGTGCAGGGCGTGGAACTCGCCCGCCTGGCCAAGAGTTGGCCGCACCTGGCGGGCCGTCTCGGCGGTCGGGTAACGGCGAGCGGTCGGCTTTTTGTTCCGAAGCCGTTTTCGGATCGGGGCGTGTCGGGCGCGGGCGCCTATCAACTGGCGGCCGGCACAGTGTTCGGGCTGCCGGTCGAATCAGCGGCGGGCACGTTCGAGTTGTTCGACACGGCTCGGCCCTCGGCGGCAAACCCGAGTCAATCGCCCGCGAGCCAACGGGCCAGCTCGGTTCAGCACCTGCAGCTCAAGGTGCAAGAAGCGCGAGCAGCCGGCGGCGTCGTTCGCGGCCAGACGGTGCTGACCCTGGCGCGGCCCGTGGTCTACGATTGCAGCATTCAGTTTGTCGATGTCGATCTGGCCCGCGTCGCACGGTGGATGCATGCGTCGCCGGACGACACGGCCGGGATCGTGTCGGGTTCGATGCACCTCAGCGGCAGCGAGCGCGGCGCGGTCGACCTGCGCGGCGACATGACTAATCTGAAGATCCGCCAGGCCAATCTCTGGCCGATCCCCGTGTTCGCCGTGATCGCCAAAGTGCTGAACTTGAACCTGACCAAGTCGGGCGGGTTCCACACGGGCGAGGTGGCTCGCGTGACGCTGCGCGGCGGCCGACTCGATTTTTACGAGTTCTGGCTGGCTGGCGACGCAGTGCAGCTCTTTGGCGAAGGCACGGTCGATCTAAACGGGCGGCTCGACCTGGAAGTCGTCGGCAACGTCGAGAGCGGCCTGACCCGGGACGTGCCCGTCGTCGGCACATTGCAGCGGGCCTTGGGTTACTTGCAGCGGCGACTAGTGCGAATTCACGTCGTCGGCACTCTGGCCGACCCGGTGGCGGTGCCCGTGCCGCTTCAAGACCTGAGCGAACCGGCGCTGCGGTTCTTCAAGGGAGTCGTCACGGGAACCCTGTTCGACGACAACGGCACGCGACGCCCGCTCAGGCGCTAGCCAGTTCCGCGTTTCGGCGTCTCACGACTTGGCAGCCTCATCGGCGGTCGCCATAATCGTCGCACGTCGGCGGCGTGCCGATAACAGCTACATCAGTCCCGCAACAACCGGAGCCCTCCACCATGACTACACACGATCTCCCGTCGTCGTTCGTCGGTTTTGTGGCCGTGCTGGCCGCCGCAATCTTGTTGCACGCGGCCCCACTGGCCGCCGCAGACGACGCGAACACTCTGAGCGACAAGGAGCGAGCCGATGGCTGGAAGCTCCTGTTCGACGGCAAGACCACCACAGGATGGCGCGGAGTCAAGAAAGACAAGGCCCCCGACGGCTGGGCCGCGGTCGACGGGGCGCTCGTCCGGGTCAAGGGCGGCGGCGATGTCGTCACGGTCGACCAGTTCGACAACTTCGAGCTTGTGTTTGAATGGAAGGTGGCCGAAGGGGCGAACAGCGGCGTGTTCTATCGCGTGAACGAGGACTATGGCGTGATCCAAAGTCCCGAGTACCAAGTCTTGCACAACCAAAAACACCAGGACGGCCGCAACCCGAAGACGTCGGCCGCGTCGAACTACGCGCTGCATGCACCGAAGAAGGACCTGACCAAGCCGCCCGGCCAGTGGAACCAGGGCAAGATCGTCGCCAACGGCAACCACATCGAACACTGGTTGAACGGCGAGAAGGTTGTCGAGTACGAACTCGCGAGCGACGAGTGGACCAGCCTGGTGAAGGCCAGCAAGTTCAAGGACATGGCCCACTACGGCGAGTGCACGAAGGGCCACATTGCTCTGCAAGATCACGGCGACCACGTCGAGTACCGCAACATGAAGATCCGGCCGCTCAAGTCTGCGAAGGGCAAGTAAGGGAAGTCGTCTCGCTGCGCTCGCGCCGGCAGGCGGGACGCCTGCGCTCCGTTGGTGCGCCGCGCGTCGGGCGGTCAGGCGTGGCCGAGGATGCCGAGCATGCCGCCGCCTTGCATGACGTTGACGACGGGCTTGCGGCTCGCACGCCCGACGAACGCGACGCCGAACGGAGAACAGAAGAGTCCGTAGACGGCGTAGACTGTTCGAGGTTCGAAGCGCCCCGACGCGCCCGGTGCGGCAGTGCGTCGCCGTGGGATCGGGATCAACTCTTGCACGACCCAAGTGTCTTCCTGAGCCAGGGCGTCGTCGAGGATGCGTTCCCATCGGGCCTGTGTCGTGATCGCGCCGATCGTCACTCCCTGACCGCCGCAACTGCGATTCGGCTTCATGACCAGTTGCGAGCGGCGTAGCCGCGTGAAGTCGACCAGGTCGACCGGCTTGCCCGCCGGCCCGTCGGTGCGTCGCTCGCGTAAGAGGCGGGTCCACGGAATATGGCGGCGGACCATGGTGCGCTCGATCGGCTTGAGCGAGGCGTTGAACTCGGCCGAGCCGAGAACTTCCCACAGGCTCTTGTGGTCGAGTTCACCGAACGGCGACGAGAAGAGTTGTCCGGCGGCGGCGGCCGCCTTCAGCCCGGCCAGCTCGGCGCCGGCGGCCTCGAGCGCGGCCAAATCGCGTAGCTCGATGTTGCGGTAGATCACGTCGACCGGTCGGCCCTTCACGCAGACTCCGCGGCGGCGATGCACCTCGAAGGCCCGCACATCGACACACTCCGTGGGCAGCCCGCGATCGCAGAAGAACCGCGCGATCGACGCCGCCTCGGTGATGCCCGTCGTGAAGTCCTGGTTCTCGGCGATAGCCAGGAACTGCAGCTTGCGTCCGATCGTCCGCGCGTGCGCCTTGACCTCTTCGAGCAAGATCAGTCGCGGGTCGGAACCGGCCGCGGCCGCGTCGAGCGAGAAGCCGCGGATGCCGACCGAATGCAGCGATTCGAGCAGCGTCTCTCGCGCGGCAGCGGCGTAGTGGATACCGCCCACGTCGACCGAGTTCACTTCAAAGAACTTCGCGTGCATCGCTCCGGCGTCGTGGCTCAGGTCGATCGCCAGGTCCCAGCGGTGAAACACGTGCGTCGGCGGATTGCCGGGCGCGTTGCGGCCGAGCCGCAGCCACTGCAACTCTTGGTCAGTCAGCGGCAGTGCGGCGGCCAGCTTGGGGTCGTCGAGCCGATTCGCCACAATGCGTGCGACACCGTACGTGAACGCCCGCAGCACGCCGGCCAGGTAACTCACCTGACGCCGACTGGGCACGGCGGGTGTAGGCGTCACGGGGATCAGGATCGTCTCACCGGAGTCTCGCACGTAGTCCAACCCAAGGCGCGCGCTGGCCTTGGCGGCGGCGGTCCGGAACTCCCGAACCTCGGATCGGTCGAGGCCAACCAACGTGCGCAGAATCCGGCGGTCGTGCGGCCCCTGATCGAGGGCGCCGTCAAGGCGTGAACGATCTCGATTCGCTGGTTTGCTGGCCACGATTGTGAGCTATGCTTCCGGCGAATTGTGAACCGATTGGGTCCGGTTACGCGTTGCCCATCTATCAGAGGACGAACTATGCGGTTAGGTCGGGTTCGGGACAGCCGCGAGGCCATTGTTTTTGTGCTTCTGACGCCCGTGCTGGCGTTCATGAGCATCAGTTTGGAACGATCGGACCCGGACGTACCCGGCAAATTCGCGTTCCTCGTCCTGCTCATTCCGACCGTTATTGTCGCGCTCACCGGTCGCCGCTGGCAAGGCTTGATCACCGCTCTCGTCAGCGGCTTCGGGTGCGTCGTCGCCGGTTGCATGGGCAACACAGTGCCAATGGACCTGATGCCGGGGAACATGATGGGTATGCCCGTGCTGCTGGGTGGGACGCTGATCGCGGTCGGCTCGCTGCTGACGCTTCGTCGCGACGACGTGGAGCAGCGCATCGCCGAGTTGGAAGCCGGAGTCGAGCGCATCGTTTCAGCCGCGGACATCAATAGCGTCGTCGGGGCGATCATCGACACGGCGGCTCGAGTGGCGCCGGGCGGCGAGTGCGAGTTGCACGTGTGGGAGCCGCGTGAACAGGCATTCGTCCGGTTGCGTCACGCGGTCTATTGCCGCGAGACGAAGAGTCTAACTGTTTGGGACTCTGATACGAAGCCGGTGGATTGCGTCGCAGACGCAGCCGCCAACCCGGCGAATGCGAGAATGCCGTTGTTCAGCGGCGGCGACGAAGATGCGTTGGCGCCAACCGTTGCCGACTGGCAGTGCCTCATGACGCAACTGGGCGGCGGCAACCGTGGCGAGGTTCCCGTGCCGCTCGTGGCCGGCGACGATGAGGTGTTTGGCTACCTGCGCATCGCGGGCAAGCAAGTGGCCATCGGCGAGCTTCAGCCACTGCTCAGAATACTCACTAACTTCTCGGGCCTGGCGCTGCGCAACGTGCGGCTGATCGAACGGCTGCGCGACCAGGCATGGCGCGACGGCCTGACCGGGTTGTGGAACTATGCCGCATTTCAGGATGAACTGGGCCTCGCGCTCAGCCGATGCTCCGGCGGCTGGGGGTCGCTCGCGCTGGTGCTGATGGACCTCGACAAGTTCAAGGAGGTGAACGATCAATTCGGTCACCAGTTGGGCAGCATGCTGCTGCGGCACCTGGCCGACACATGGCGTGCAATACTCCCTGCTGGTGCGGTGCTGGCGCGGTACGGCGGCGACGAGTTTGCATGTGTGCTGCCGTTCAATGGTCGCGAGCAGGTGCTCGATCACCTGGATTCGCTGCGCCGGCTTCTGGCCGAACGACCTATCATGGCGGGCACGACAAAGATCCACGCACAGCCCAGCCTAGGCGTCGCATTGTTCCCTGCCGACGCCGAGACGGCCGAAGAACTGTTCCAGCGCGCCGATCAGGCGCTCTACGCGGCCAAACGCTTGGGTGGCGGCACGACCTGTTTGGCCTCCGACGCCGACACGGTCAACGAGGTTCTCGAACCGGTCGGCAACCACTAGATCTAAATGGCTTTGCGTGATTCTGGGAGTCCGCAGGGACAGTAGCCCGACGCGC
>DAIOWH010000043.1:8549-38193 GCA_036758585.1 Planctomycetia bacterium | reverse complement strand
TCGCCTGCGGCTGCGGGTTAAACGAATTCGGACCCCTTTCAATGTGGAGCAGTACGAAGTCGTTTGTCCAGCGTCAGTTCCAGGCCGATGGCGTGGAGCCGCTTGCTGGTGGTGATAGTCACGTTGTTTGGTGAAGGAGTTGTTTCATGCGTGGTTCGATCAAGAAGATTGTGCAGGATCGTGGGTTTGGCTTCATTCGCCCGGAACGCGGGCCAGACGTGTTCTTCCACTGCTCGACGGTGCAGGGGGGCGCGTTCGAAACGTTGAGTGAAGGCCAGGAAGTCGACTATGAACTGGATGAGGGTGAAGCCAAGGGCGGCAAAGGCCCACGGGCAGTGTCGGTCTCCGTGGCTGGCTGATTGAAACTGCACAATGCGTCGGCGCACAAGCGGTCAGCGATCAGCGATCAGTGGTTTGCCAGAACGAGATTCCGGCTGACTGAAAGCTGACCGCTGACCGCTCTTTTTTCAACGGCTCGCACTTCATCTTTGCCCGCACCGGACCATCACACTACACTGGCTCATGCTGAAGTGGGCCGGATGGTCGCTCGGGGCCGTGGTCCCGAGAGGAAAGTCCGGGCTCCGCAGGGCACAGTGGTGGGTAACGCCCACCGTCCGAGGGACGGCCGATCCGCTTGGTTCGGCGCGCCGAAGGACCGGGAAAGTGCAACAGAAAGCAAACCGCCGAAGGGAAGAATCGAGGATAGAGGATCGACCATCGTGGATGATGGGTGTCAGTCCATTCTCGATCCTCAATCCTCGATTCTTCCCTGGTAAGGGTGAAACGGTGCGGTAAGAGCGCACCAGCAGGTCGGGTGACCGGCCTGGCTAGGCAAACCCCACTGGGAGCAAGGCCAAATAAGGAAGCAGGACCGGCCCGGTCCGTTATGACTTCCGGGTAGGCCGCACAGAGGCGCCGGGCAACCGGCGACCCAAGAGAAATGACCGTCGGCGGCACTTGTGCCGTCACAGAACCCGGCTTACAGGCCCGCCTCAGCTTTCTTGCCGACCAGTATATGATCCGTCTCAGCGACCACTTCGTTTTCGCGCCAAGGGTCTCGCCCATCGAGGCTCAGGTGGTTGTGCGGTGCGCGTGGACTAGCGACGTCACGTGCGGGCAGAGCAAACTGCGGCTCGCCGGTCGCATCGTTGGCCCGTGGTGCGAGTATGCAAACACGCTCAGCTCGAGTGTTCCGCTGTGCTCGGAAGCAGTGCCCGACCTCGCGCCGAATCAGCTTCGCGCGACAGCACTGCTGATCGACCCGTGCTTCTGGGAACCTCAGCACCCGTTCTGTTACGAGGTCGAACTCGAACTGCACGACGACTCGCGGCGGCTGATCGACCAGCGGCGGTTTCGCTGGGGGATTTCTCACGTCGGCACCGGCCGCGGTCAGCTTTGGCTGAACAACCATCCGATCTTTCTCGGCGGCGTTCGGCACAGCGCTGCCGCGAATCAGACCGAACTGCAGGCGTGGCACCTGGCCGAGTGCGACGCATGGCTCACCCGCGCCACGCCGGAACTGTGCTCGCTCGCCGACCGTTGGGGCCCAATGATTCTCGCCGAACTGGATGCCGACCTGGGGATTGCCATACCCCAAGTGGAAGCCCTGCGCAATCACCCGTCGATCGGCATGTGGGTCTTGCCGGAAGGTCAAGCCGCTGAGGATCCTCGACTGCCGGCGTCGCTCATTCACAAGCTCGATCCATCGCGGCCCGTGGGAGTGTTCGCCTCGTCCTCGGCCGAGGCGAGCGCGACCCGCGCGCGGGTGGTATTCACTCGATCGCGATCGGCCGCGGACCCGCTTCCCGAATCGGGCGGGCGTCCGCGCATCGTGCTGTGGGACGGTCGTGACGGTCCGAATGACGGCGACCCAAGCACATTCCGCCAGCGCATTACCGACCTTCGCGATCGCCTTTCACCGCATGAACCGTTGGCAGGGATCGTGATCGAGAATCGTAAACAGAGGTTCCAATCCTCTATCCTTGCCTCACCTTCTTGCCCAGTTCCGCGATGAGGCGTTGCAACTCGGCGCGGGCCTTCTTGTAGCCATCGGGCGAGGGTTTGCCGGCCTTGACGTAGTCGAGCACGACTGCCTCGGCACGGACGAACTCGGCGCAGGCTTGGGCGATCGCCGAGGCGACCTGGTTGGGGATCGTGGTGACGCCGTTGCAATCGCCGTGCAACAGGTCGCCCGGGTAGATCGTGAGGCCGCCGACGTGAACCGGCACGTTGATCGCCAGCGTGTGGCAATAGCCGTGCGAACAGATTGTACCGTCGGTGAACGCTGGGAAGCCGAGCGCGCGAACCTGGTCGAGGTCGCGGCCGGCGCCGGAGGTGATGATGCCGACACAGCCGAACGATTTGTACGTCGCACACATCACCTCGCCGAACGTAGCCGAGACGGGTGGGCTGTCGATGTCCTGGAACACGACTATCTGCGGCGCGGGGATTTCGGCCAAGGCGGCGATCTGGCCGTCGATGCCCGCGTACACGTCGCCAGCTCGCGGCGGGGCCGCCGATCGAAACGTCGCCGTCGTCGCGTAACCGACCATCGGCGGCATCTCGGGGAAGCACGCGCGAATGCGGCCGTCCATGTAGCCGGCTGTGCGCGGCCGAATGTCGAACAACTCGATCACGTTGCACACCGTCGGCGTGTCAAACTTGCGCAGCAACTCCAAATCAGCGGCGGGGACGGCCTTGATACTCATCGTTTTCTCCGGGTTCAATCCTCGATCCTCACTCTGACTTCGCGGTGATCTCGACGAATGCGGCCTGGACGACCGCCCGCGTCGAGTCGTTCTGCAAGATGGCCGCGACGCCGAGCCGTTCGAGATCGAGCGGCTTGGCGGGGAACTCGAAGCCGAACTGCTTTTCCAACTCACCCAGTGAGCCGGCCAGTTTCTCCTTGAGCTTCGCCAGGTCGACGACCTCCTGATGCGTGAGCGCTTGCTCGGTGACCGGCACTCCGGACGCGCCGCCGGGCAGGGCGCGCACGACCGAGTGGTGCATGCGTACGCCGTTCAGCCCCATGAATCGCACTGTCTCTTCGACCAGCACGAGACGCAGCCGCAACTTGTCGCTCGGGTCCGGCGCGCCGGTCACCTTGGCGTCGATCGTGATCGAGTCGCCGTCGCGCGAGGCGGCAAGCTCGATCTTCGCCGTACTCTTCCGCTCCAGTTCCTTCTCGACGACGGCGCGGAACTCGTCGTACTTTGCCTTCCCCCCCTGACGCGGCCCACCGCCGGGCGCGGCCTCCTTGCCGTTGATGAGCAGCATTGGCGTGCCGGGCACTCGATAGAATTCAGACCGCGCTTCGTTGTCGGCGTTCGTGAGCGGGTCGGGGCCGGGTACGTGCAGGTGATATTGAAGCAGCACCACATCGGACCGCTTGAAGGTTCGCCCCAGCGCGTCGAACGCCACATCGGCGGCGACGCACGGCGGACAACTGGTGCCGGTGAACAACTCGACGAGCGCCGCCTGGTTCGTCGCCGGGTCGGCTCGGCCGGCGTGCGGCTCGACGGCGAGCGGCGGAAACCGCTCGGCGTAAACTTCGTCGAGTCGCGCCTCGAATCCGTCGAGGCTGTTGTGCTTCGCTTTCCAAAGCCGTTCCAACTCGCGAGCCGCGAGCGGGTGCGGCCAGATCGGGGTGAGCAGGTCCATCGCGCCGTCGAGATCGCCGAGTTTCTCGCTGGCCAGCGCGCTGTAGTAGCGCAGCTCGCCGTCGTCGGCCTGCCCCTTGAGCAGTTCGTCGAGCAGTTTCTTCGCCTCTTCGGCCTTGTCAGTGCGGATCATGGCCACAGCCAGGGCCGTCCGGACGAACTGCCTGCGGGCGACCGACGCGCCTTGCGGCAGCGACTCATTGGCCCGTTCGGCAAGTTCCAGAGCGATCGCCGGGAACACATCGCTCGTGGCCAGGTCATAGGCCATGTTCTCCACCGCGCTGGCCGACCAGCGGTCGCCCCATGCCTTCGCCAGCTCTTCGTACTTCTGAACGATGCCGCGTCCTTGGGCCTCGTCGATTTCGGCCGCCGTCGCCAGTCGGACCGCGGTCCGCAGCGCGTCGAACACTATGGTCGAGTCGGGGTGGGCGTCGGCAAACTCGATCAACTGCGCGACGCGGGCCTTGGCGTCGGGCGATTCCTGAGCCTGCTCGTACTCCTTCGCCCCGGGGGCGGGCACCGTGGCTTGCTCGTTGCGCAGCGTCTTCTGTCTGCTCCGTTCGAGCCACGCGAGCGTCACCTGGCCGGAAGACTCGATCGTGCCCTTGACCCGCTCGCCCACAACGGCGCCCTCGAACGCCAGCGACTGGCGATCGAGTGTGAGCTGAAAACTCACACGATCGTCCGCCGCCTCGAGTTGTGCGAGTTTGGGCTTCGCACGCACGAGGCTGTCGATCACGTCGGCCTGATACTCGTTCACCTTGCCGGTGATTTCGATGAGCCAGGGGCGCGAGATGGTCGGGCCGGTGGCGATGTTCAACGACCAACGGCCGAGCAGCCCTTCGGGCACGACCATGTCGGCCTCCGCGGCGGTCGGCGGGGCTGGTTCGTTTTCTCTGCCCACGCCGACCTTCGGCAACTCGGCGTCCGCGCCGATCGGCTCAAGCGGCAGCATTCGTTCCGATATATCGGGCGATTCGATCGCGGACGTTGGGCTGCCAGTCGACGCGGGTGGGTTCGCCGGCGGCGGCGCGCTGCCCTGCGGCGAGCAGCCGCACGCAATAAAACAAGCCAACACCACCATACTGTTCCGGAATCGTTCGAGTTCCATCCTGCATGCACTCCTAACGCGGGCAGCGCCCGCAACTCCATGTGCCGGACGCTGCCAGCGTCCGACGCCGACGCTGGCAGCGTCGGCCACGACCATGCGCGCACGCGCATGTTGCCGAGTAAGACCTTAAATGTACTTCTGCACTTGCCGCACGCGCGTCTCGAACGGCGGGTGCGACGAAAAGTAAATGTCGAGGCCGCCGCTCTGCCGCGAGCGATCGGCCAGACGGGCCATCAGCCGGATGGCCGCGGCCGGGTCAAATCCCGCGGCGCGAGCCAGCCGCACACCGATGTCGTCTGCGTCGAGTTCCTGATCTTGCGAGTATCCCTTTTCCAACAGGTTCAGCACCAAGCCACCGAGTTGCGACCGCATGAGGCCGGCCGCCGGCACCGCACGCATCGCCGTGTTCACCAGCGAATTGGTCATGAGCCGCTCCATCGCGTGCTTGCGGATCACGTGGCCCATCTCGTGTCCCAGCACAAACGCAACTTCGTGGGCGTCCCAGGCGCACAGTTCCACCAGCGACCGAGTGATCCAGATGAACCCGCCCGGCAGCGCGAAGGCGTTCGCCTGCGGCGCACGCACCGCCCCGATCGTGAACCGCCTCTGCCGATTCTTGACCCGCGCGGCCAGCCGGGCCGCGATGTCGTCGAGCCAGCGCCGCACCTCGGCGTCGTCGTCCACCTCCAACTCGCGTGCGACTTCGGTCGCCATGTCGCGGCCGACCTCAAACTCCGCCTGTATCGCCTCGGCCTCGGTGCCCGTCAGCGAACGCAGCACCCACTTGGCCTTGCGGATCTTCGGGCCGGCAAGCCGACCAAGTTGGTAGAACAGGCCGCCCACGTGCGATTGGCTCCACGGTTTGTTCCGACTGAACGGGCACGGGCCTCATAGTAGCGACTTCCAGCGCGCAGGGCTATCTGGGTGCTGGCGAGGTGTGCGACGCACTGTGGCAGGCGCTTCGTTTATACCGCACGCGGCCATCAATGAGACGTTTTTCGTTTAACGCCCAGCCGAAGGCGCCGGCAGAACATGGCTGGGATTGTGCATCTCCGGTCGGCTGTGGCTCCGCGTTAGACGAGTCAAACCCGCGGTACGTGCGTCATCAACCGCGACATGCTGCCGACCCGAAGCGAAACCCTAAATGGCTTTGCGTGATTCTGGGAGTCCGCAGGGACAGTAGCCCGACGCGCCAGCGAGGGACCGGGCCTGATTTCTTGTGATTTCGCCATGTGCTCCCTCGCTGGCGCGTCGGGCTACTGTCCCAGAATCGTGCAAGGCTATTTAGACCTCAACCAAGCGAGGTTCGTTCGGCCAATCTCGAATCGACGACGATTCATCGTGGCCGAGCGAAGTCTTGGAGTGCGGTGGCTTGACACCGCCTTGGATCGTGTCCTCGCCAAAAACTCAAGCAATCCAAAGCGGTGTCAAGCTACCGCAGTCCAAAGCTCGCTTGGTTGAGGCCTAGACCTAAATTTAGTCGTTGAACAGGAACTCCTTGGTGTTGATCAACGCCCACATGATGTCTTCGTAGGCTTCCTTCTTTTTGTCCTTTTTGGACTCGATGTGTTTGGTCGCGATGTCGAGTTCCTCGGCGGTGGGCTTGCGCGCGTAGCACGTGAGCCAGAGTTCCTGAATCCGGTCGGCGTCGGTGCGTTCCTTTTCGTTCATCCAGCCGTTGATGCGGACGCCGCCAGAAATCTTGCCCTGAATCTCGTTCGAGTTCAGCAGGTGCAGGCTTTGAGCGAGGTTGGCCTCGCCGACTCGCTCGCATTCGCAGGCGCTTTCACGCTGCGGCTTGCCGAACACCGTCAGAAAGTACGTGGCCGACGACTCGTCGGGCAGCCCGATCGCTCGCGTGCCGGCGGGCAAGCCGCCGAAACTGGACGGCGAACCGGTGACGGCCACGATCGCGTCGTGCATGACCTCGGCCTGCATGCGCTTCGGATAGTAGCGAGCGTAGTTCTGCTTGTCGTGCCTGTTGTATTCGTTCGGCACCGAGCTGAGCTGGTAGGTGCGGCTCGTGCAGATCGTGCGAATCAAGTACTTCAGGCTGTAGTTGTGGGCGATGAAGTCCTTGGACAGCGCGTCGAGCAGTTCCGGGTTCGACGGCGGGTTGGTCACCCGCATATCGTCTTCGGGGTTGACGATGCCGCGGCTGAAGAAGTGCGCCCACATGCGATTGACGACCGCGCGGGCGAAGAACGGGTTGTTCGGGTCGCGCAGCCAGTCGGCCAAGAACTGCCGGCGGTCCTGATCGGCGGGGACGTCGAGTTCCGGCCCATCGAGGCCCTTGGGCTTCATGACCTTACCGGTCTTCGGGTGACTGGTCTCGCCGCTGCGTTGGGCGAAGACGCGCTGCTCTTCGGGCACGCCTTCCAATCCGGGCTTGCGACCGACGCGTGCGAAGAACGCGGCGAAGCCGTAGTAATCGTCCTGGCTCCACTTCTCGAACGGATGGTGATGACACCGCGCACATTGGATGCGCAGGCCCAAGAACACCTGAGCGGCGTCGTCTACGGCGGCTTCGGCCGTCGTGATCTCGCGGAACCAAGCAACGGGCGGCGACGTCGTCACATCGCCCTGGGCGGCCACGATGCTGCGCACGAACTGATCGTACGGCGTGTCGAAGATCAGTTGCTCGCGAATCCAGCGGCTGAAACCGAACGTCGTGCGACGCAGGTTGGCGTTGCCGCGACGCTTGACGCGGAGGATGTCGGCCCACTTGAGCGTGAAGTAGTCGGCGTACTCCTCGCGGTCGAGCAGCGACTCGATGAGCTTGGCTCGCTTGTCCGGCGCGGCGTCGGCTGCGAACGCCTCAACTTCCTGCGGAGTCGGCAGCGTGCCGCAGATGTCGAGCATCGACCGGCGGATGAACTCGTGGTCCGTGCACAGATCGGCCGGCACGATGCCAAGCTGCTTCCACTTTGCGAGTGTGTGCTGGTCAACGAAGTTGTTGGCGGGGAATTCCGGATACTGGGCGATCGGCACTCCCAGCGGCACGGTCGCGCGGAAGACGTCGACATGGCCCTGATATCGGGCCATCACCGCGGCCTCGCCGCTCATATCGAGTGTCCGAACCAAGCCGCCCTCGTCGACCGTGGCCACTTCGGTCTCGTTCGATTCATACTGAGCGTGGCGCGTAACGTCTTCGGTCGACCCGTCGCTGTAGTGAGCCGTCACGGTGATCTGTTGTTCGGTGCCACGCGCCAGGATTCGTTGCGGCGGGTTCATCGTGATCTTGGTCACGACCGGATCTTCCGGCTTGCCGTAGGGCAGGCCGGTGGTGATCCAGCGTCGCACCATCTTGTAATCGTGGCTGCCGACCTCCATGCGTTTGCCACCGCCGTGCGGCATCAGCGAAGTTGCCTTGAGCAGCAGCAGGCTCTGGTCCGGCGCGGCAGGGAAGATGCGACGGCCGCGACCTTCCTTCACGAGCGATTCAAAGTCGACGTTCGGCTCGAAGCCCAAGAGCGACAGCTTGAATCCGTTCTGGCCGCTGGCCTTGCCGTGGCAGCCGCCGGAGTTGCAGCCGAGCTTGGTGAAGATCGGGACAACTTGGTTCGGGAAGTTGATCGGCAACTCGCCCGCAGTGTTCGACACCGTCACAGTCGCCTTGGTTGTCTTGCCCGCGACCTCCGCAGTGATTTCCGCCGTGCCGTCGCCGACCGGATAGACGATGCCTTCCGCATCGACGCGAGCGACCTTCTCGTTGGAACTCTTGTAGGCGACCTTCTTCGTCACGTCGCGTTGCAAGTCGCCCGGCAGCACGGCCGTGACAAAGGTCTGCTGCACGCTATCCAGTCCACGCAAGCTAAACGTGGCCGGCTCCAGTCTCAGCGACTGAGCGGTGCTGAGGTCGACGGCAGGCTTGGCATCGGCCTTCGGCTCATCGGCGGCAAGCCGTGCGGCGGCGACGACGAGGACGGTCAGGCAGAGGCTTCCTACGCGAATGGACTGAATCCTCATGGCTAAGCTCCTATCTATGGACAGCCGTGAAGTTAGGCGTGCAACGAGTGTATTTAACCCATCAACAAGCCTTCATGCAACGGCAGTGTCGGCTCAGCGGGCGGCGGGCCATGGCGGCTAATGCCGCATGCGGCCATCAATGAGACGTTTCGTTTAACGCCCAGCCGAAGGCACCGGCAGGACATGGCTGGGATTGTGCATCTCCGGTCGCCTGCGGCTCCGCGTTAAACGAGTCAAACCTGGCGCGTGCGGCATAATGCCGGGCGTGCGGTCACATTGTCTCGGCAACCGTCGGCGTCTGCAAGCGAAAAGTCGGGAACGGCGACGGTCGGCTTGTTAAAGTCATGCCATGAATCGTCGCCCGTCCAGTTTGGTGCAGGCATCGCGGCGTTTCGTCGAGCGGGTGGGCGCTGCGATCGAGACGCTTGGGGCCGGCGGGCAACGCGTCGTGGTGGCGGTTTCGGGTGGGCCCGACAGCACCGCTCTGTTGGTCGCCCTGCACGCGCTGCGACGAAAGTCCAGTGCGGACATTGCCGCCGCTCACGCGAACCATGCCTTGCGCGGCAAGGATAGCGACGCAGACGAGCAGTTTGTCCGCGAGCTTTGCGGCCGACTGCACGTACCGATCGCGTGTCGTCGCCTGCCCGTGGGCATCGACGCCCGCGACCGAGACGAGGGGATCGAAGCGACGGCCCGTCGGTTGCGTCGTGCATTCTACAGCGACGCGGCGATGGAGTTGAACGCCCGGTTCGTCGCCACGGCACACACGGCCGACGATCAGGCCGAAACGGTGTTGCACCGCATCGTGCGCGGCACGGGGCTGGCCGGCCTGGCGGGCATTCCGGCGCGGCGCGAGCTGACGGCGGGCGTTAGTTTGATTCGACCGCTCTTGGCCATTCGTCGCACGGAGGTTCTTGAGTTCCTCGCCGCGCGAGGTCAACTCGCACGCGAGGACCTGTCGAACCGCGACCTGCGTTTCACACGCAATCGCCTGCGACACGAAGTGTTGCCCTACCTGGCGGAACATTTGAACCCACAGGTGGCCGAGGCGTTGGTGCGGCTCGCCGCGCACGCCGCCGCCGCGCAGGAGGCGATCGGCCAGCAGACCGCAAAACTCCGCCGTCGCGCCGTGGTTCGCGAGCACACGCGGCAAGTGACCCTCGACGTGGCTCCACTGCGTCGCGCGAGCACATTCCTCGTCTGCGAACTGCTGAGGCAGATTTGGGTCGACCACTCCTGGCCGCTTCAAGAAGTCGGCCAGGCCGACCTGGAACGCGTTGCCCGCCTGGCACACGACGACGGCGCCGCATGGGACCTGCCCGGCGCAGTCCGAGCCGCTCGGATTCGCGGCCGGATAATCATTGAACGGATCGCGTGACGTCCGGCCCAATCGTTCCCAGGGTTCATCGGTTCAACCGATGTTCGGGGTGATCGGCCAAGAACCGCGCGACGCGGTCGGTGCGGGTCCAGGCGTCGGGAAGGAATCGGACCGCCTGTTCGATGCGGTCGTCGGGTTCGGCGCACGAGAACCGTAGGAAGCCGCGGCCGGCCGGACCGAAACACTCGCCGCCCAAACAAGCGACGCCGAACCGGTCGTCCGCGCCGCTCAGCAGGTACAAGGCCAGCCCCTGCGACGTGATGCCGAGACGATCGCAAACCGATGAGACGTTCGGGAAGGCGTAGAACGTGCCCGCAGGCGGCACCACACGAACCTCCGGGATGCGCTCGAGGCCGGCGGTGAGCAACTCGACCTTGCGACGGAACTGAGCCATCGTCGCGTCTCGTTCGGCGGCGTCCTCGACCAGCGCTGCACTGCCCGCCCGCTGAATCATCGGCGGCACGCACGAAAGCGATGTGTTGATCAGCTTGCCTAGCATCTCGGCCACCGCTCGCGACGCCACCGCGAACCCCAACCGCCAGCCGCTCATGCTGTACGACTTGGAAAATGTGTACGCGCCTACGCACTGGTCGAGCATCTCCGGCTCGCTCAGGATGCTGTGGTGCCGGCCCGACCAGGCCATGTGGCAATACGGCTCGTCGCTAAACACGGCGACGTCGCGGCCGCGCACCAGGTCGGCGATCGCCGAGAGGTCGTCTCGCGTCGCGACTCCGCCGGTCGGGTTGTGCGGCGAGTTCAGAAAGATCGCTCGCGGCCGCGGATCGTCGCGCAGGAACCGCTCGACCTCCGCCGGCCTCGGTCGGAAGCTGTCCTGTTCTCTCAGCACGCTGATCACCGCGCGGCCGCCACGCCGCTCGATGTTCGGGAGGAACGTCGGAAAGTACGGCTCGAAGACGAGTACGCCGTCGCCCGGACTGACGAACGCCTCACAGAACAGCGTCTGAAAGATCTTGCCGCCGTGGCCGGCCACGATGTTCTCGACGGTCGCCGCGATGCCAAACTCGCGCGACACAAACTCCGCCGCCGCAGCACGAAAATCCGGCAGCCCGTCGGACGGGCAGTAGTGCGTCTGGCCGCCGCGGATCGCGTCGATGCCCGCCGCCGCTGCCGCTCGCGTCGTGCCGAACGGGCTGTCGCCGATCTCGAGTTCGACGACATCCTTGCCCGCGGCCTTGAGCTTCTTCGCCGCGGCCAACACCGTGAACGCCGTCTCGGCGACAATCCCGCGCGTAAAACTACTGAATGACACAGCCACAGTGCACCTCGCTGCCGTCGGTGTGAATCCAATTTGGTCTCTCCGCCAACTTGGAGCGCAGGCGTCCCGCCTGCCGGATTCTGCACCAGTTGTTGGGCAGGCGGGACGCCAAAGTTGGCGGACAGCCCCAATCTTGCTCGACATGGTACGGTGTCGCCCGCCCGATGTGAATGTCTCGGCGGCCATCCCCGACGACGCCGTCGTCCCAAATTACCAGACTAGACCGTAACGTGAGTTGTGACTGAACAACGTGGTCTGGTTGCGCCGATTAGCATGGATATGCGGTCGTATCGCGTGTGGAGTTTGGTCGCGTGGGTAGTGGTGTTGGCCCATCCGACGTTCGCATGCGCCGACGAGGCGCCGGACAGGACGGTGCGCGTGGCCCTGCGCGCGGAGTGCAAAGTGCCGGCGGGCGTTCGGTGGGAAGGCTTGGTGAAGCTCGATCGCGGAACGATCACAGCCAGTCGCCCGGCCGCGATCGGCGGAGAGGTCGTCGCCGTGGCCGCGACTGCCGGCGAGGCGAAGTTCTCGGGCAACGGGCCGGTTTCATTGTGCCGCTTGGACCTGACGGTCGACGCGCCGATGAATGCAACCGTGGAGATGCAAGTCGACGGCCACACCGTGACGACAAGTCTCGACCGGTTGCTGTTCGGGTCGCCGGCCGTAGTCGAGTGGGACGGGTGGGCGCGGATCGGTCGCGACCCGGCCGACATACTACGCGTGAAGCCGGACCGAGCGCACTTGATCTTCAGTCCGGGCGAGACGGCGCACGTCGATGTGACGTTTCACTACATCACGTCCGACGCGGCCACGGTTGCCACGCAACTCCAGGTGGAGCTGCGTCCGGCACGGCAACTCGCGCCGCTGGTGACGAAGCAGAGTGAATTGCAGATCGCTTCGAACGCGGCGTCGCCGCCCCGTCGCCGCCTGCAACTTCGCATGCCCGAGTTGGCCGGCGCGTACGACCTCTGGGTGCGAGCGACGCCATCGGGTCTCGCGCCGGTGGAGCGAGTCGTTCCGTGCGTCGTCGTAGACCCACGGCCGAAGCCGGCGGCGCGGGCGGGTGAGCTCGTGACCGAATTGATCGTGGAACTCGATCCGCGATCGGCAGCGCCGGGCAAGCCGTGGTACTCGAAGCAACGAATCTGGGCGGGCACGACTCGCCTCGGCCATCTGCTTTGGACGAGCGTCCGGCACCCGTTTGGTGCGTCCGACGCGACTGGAGACTTGTTCGTGCGCCAGTTGCAGCTCCTTGTGAAGCGGCCCGGCGTCGCGCACCTGGTACGCATCGAGTACGAGGCCAGCCGGCCGATCATGCTGGCCGCATCGATCGCCGAGGCGGATCCTGATGGCCGATGGGTGCAGACCCCGCTCGCCAGCGGCATTGGGCCGTCCGACCAGCCGGCGGCGAACAAGACCGAGACGCATCAGTTCTTCTGTTGGCCGCACACTACATCGCCGATCCTGTGGCTCTATGCCGAAGGGGCCGGCTCGTCGGCCGTCAAGAACGTGCAGCTCTTCGAGCTACCCGATGGTTTGCCGCCGCTCGCTGTGCGCGAACCCGACGGACGTCCGCGCATCTTCGGACTGTTCGTCGATGGCTCCGATGCCTGGAGTCAGTGGGGCGCGGCGCGGGCGACCGATGCGGCGACCGGTCTCGTCTCGGCCGATTGGCAAACGTATCTCGACGGCGCCGAACGCCTGGCCGAGTACGCCCGCTACTGCGGCTACAACTGCTTGCAAGTGACGGCGGCCGGACCGGACGGCGTACTGTACCCGACGCGGCTGCTGGCGGGGTCTCTGGACGATACGGCCCGATTCGCAGGCGCGGCTGGCGACATACCGGCGCGTGACGTGGTCGAGTTGCTGCTGCGCACCTGTGCGCGCGACGGCCTGGGCCTGATGCCAACGTTGCGATTGGAGTCAGCGCTGCCGGCGCTGGACGAACGCCCGGCATCGGCCGATTCGCGGTGCGACGGCGTCATGTTGGTTTCGCGCGAGGGCAAGCTGTGGGACCGCGAAACAACATCCGGCGGCCGGCCGCGGCGCCGCTACAACCCACTGCATCCGGAAGTGCAGGCGGCGGTGATCGAGATCGTGCGGGAGTTCAGTGCGCGCTATGCCGCTCATTCCGCGTTCCGCGGCCTGGCGCTCGACCTGGCGGCCGACAGTCAGCTGGTGCTGCCCGATCTCGATTGGGGCTACGACGACTTTACGGTCGCTCAGTTTCGCCGCGAGACCGGCGCCGATGCCGTGGGCCTCGACGACTCCGGCGCCGACCGTTTCGCGCTGCGGCACCGTGTGCTGACCGGCGAGAAACGAGATGCCTGGGCGGCGTGGCGCTGCCGCCGGCTGTCGGCGTTCTACGAGACGATCCTTGCGGAACTGCAGCGCACCAATCCGAACGCGCGATTGATGCTAAACCTTAGCACGCTCACCAGCGCCAACCCCAATGAGTTGCGCGACGTGCTCCGCCAGTCGCGCAACGTGGAGGACGTGCTGAAGTCGAAGGGTCTCGACATGCGCGGCTGGGCTGCGCCGGCCGACATCATCGTCGCGCGTGTGTTTCTGACGAGTGGCGGTAGCAGCGAAGGGGCGCATTGGAACACGAGCCGCGAACTCGACGAACTGCTGGCGCGGCTGCCCCGCCGAGGGGCGTTGAGTGTTTACGTACCGCAATCGTTGCCACTGGCCACGGAGGCTGGCTCGGACCGACCCGCTGGCAACGTGGCGAGCGAGGCGGTACGGGTCGCGTTGGGGGAGCCCGGGCGGTGCTCGCGGCGCTATGCACGGAGCCTTGCTGCGGGCGATTGCGAAGTGATTTTCGAGGGCGGCGCCGCGCTCAGCATTGGCCAAGAGGACACGACTCGGCGGTTCGCCCGCGTGTTTCGCGCGATACCGTCGGGAACGTTCCGGCCGCTTGCGACGCCGCAGCCCGTGATCGTGCGCTCGCACGGGACTTCGCGCGACGCCTACGCGTACCTGGTCAACGACGCGAGCTACCCGATCGAGGCGACTCTGTCGTTTGCCTGCCCCGATCGCACACGCCTGGTCGATGCGACCAACGGCGAGCCGGTGTCGGCCGACGGATCGGCCGGCCGCCTCGATGCGCGGCTCTCGCTGGAACCGTTCGAGACGCTGGTGCTGCGTGCGTCGAACGCCGAAGCGACGGTGACCGAGTGCAAACCGAATGTGCCGGCGACGGCCGAGAAGGGGTTGAAGGTGCGGTTTGACCGATTGACGCAAGCAATGATGGTGTTGCGTCGCGACGGTGGACGGACGCTCGAGGGCCTGCCGCCGAACGGAGAGTTTGAGTTGGCGAAGGATGATACCACGGCGCCGGCGCACTGGAGCAGCGAAGGGCCGAGCGCGCGCGGCGAGCTGGATGAAACCAACACGCGAGGCGGAAAGCGCTCGCTGCGTTTATCGGGCAGCGCGGGCGACGGCGTCGGCAGCGACGCGTTTGAGCCGCCCGACAGCAAAGCGATGGCAATGAACGTGGCGCTGAAAGCCGATCGACCGGGTCTGCGTGTGCGATGGATGCTGGTCGGCGACAACGGCGGCGAGAACGTACATCGCTGGTCGGCCGATGTGAAGCTACAGACCGCGTGGGAACAGAAACAATTCCGCGCGCGCGACCTGCCGGCCCAGCTCGCCAACGTGCGCGTGCGGTTCCAGTTGCTCGACGAAGGCACGATCTGGATCGACGAGGCTCGCGTCTGTGCCCTGCCGATTTCGAAGGACGAGCAGGCGTCGATCAGCAAGTCGGTGTCGGCGATCTTTCGCGCGTGGAAGGACCAGCGACTAAGCGACTTCGAGCGAATGGCCGAAGGGTATTGGGCCACGTACCTGATCGAAAGCGTGGAAGGACCGTTGGCCCCATCGGCCGCGGCGCCCCTGGAGGACGCGGCCGTACGACCCACCAGCGGCATCTGACCCAAGTCGCAGCCGGGAAGAGACACAACGCACATTGTGTTACGGCCGGGTAGCAGCCAGGTCGTCGACGAGTTTTTCAAGCAACTCGCGCGTGCAATGCAGTGCGACAATCGTTCGGCTGCGCGTGACAGGGTCGAACTGACGGCGGGTCAACGTCAGCGATCCCCGCGCCTCCAGCAGAAGTTCATAGTACAGCACGGCGCCGTCGTCCTTTTTCTCGGGCGGAGTGCTGCGCAGCATCAACTGGCCGGACGTTGCGTCCAGCTCCACGGTTTCGATCGCTTCGAGCAAGTATCGCACGCGTTTGCCGACGGCCTGACCCCAGGCCTTGAGGCGATCCGGCGCCAGGGCCGCCGGCGACTTCGGCGCCATGCGCAGCTCGGCGAGCGAGCAACTCAGTTTGTCGGCGCCAGTCACCTCGCCGACGATCGAACACTGATCGCCATCGACCACAAGCCGGCGCCGGTCGTCCGTGAAGGCCCCCCACGCTTCGAGCACTGCAATGGCCTTCTGACCGAGTTTCATTTCTTGTCTCCTAAAGAGCGATTCTGATGCTCCTTGCCGTCAAAACTGAGCAGCAAGTGTTTGTCGTCAAATCGTGTTTCGAGGTGTACGGGGCGCGTCCAGAGCTTCTGCAGATTGCGCATGGTGTCCTGGGCGTAGTCCATCTTCAGGTCCACTCCACCGTGCTGGTGCACGAGGTAAAGTTCGCCGCGGTTCTCGTAGTTCCCATCTTGTACGACGATGATCGGGCGGCCAAAGTTCGTCAGGCTGAACAAGAGCCGCTCTTTGATCTTCTTGAACTCGCGGCTTTCGATCTCGTACTGGTCGTCGTTCTCGTTGAAGGCGTAGGAGAACATGTTCTGTTCGCGGCAGAATTCCGGGGTCAGGAACTCGTCGATGAACGTCACGTCGTTGTAGTTGCGGCGGACCTCGAAGATTTTCCGGCGGCCGAGGCCGAGCTTCTGGTCCCACGCCGCCTTGGTCCGCCGGTCGTCGCAGTCATCGTAGTCGCGGCCGAACCGGCCGGTGTCCCAACGATGTTCGATGTCGCGAAACAACTCGATGCCCAGCTTGTACGGATTGATCCGGCCGGGATGCGTGGCCACCGTGCCCGAATGGTGGTCGGCGTAGTCGACGATCTCGGCGGCCGTCAGGTGATGCTGGGTCATGATCTTCGAGTGCCAATAGCTGGCCCAGCCTTCGTTCATGATCTTGGTCTGAGCCTGCGGGGCAAAGTAGTACGCCTCGTCGCGGATGATCGACAGCACGTCGCGCTGCCACGAATCGATTGGCGCGTAGTCCATCAGGAACAGCAGTACATCGCGTTCGGGCGAGTCGGGGAATCTCCGCTTGGTCTGTTTTTTCTCGTCCTCGCGGCGCTGTCGTTCCGCGGCCAGCGCCTCGCGCGGATTGACGAACTCGTCCATGTACCCCTTGCTCTTGAACTTGCCCGTCGTCGGCTCGTCGTGGGCCTGCTCTTCCGTGACGGACCGCGGCGGGTCGTCGCGACGCTTGATGCCCGGCAGGTGAATGTCGATCAGGTCTTCGATGGAAAGGCAGGCGTCGATGAACGACTCGACCTCCTCGACGCCGAACTTGTCCATGTAGGCGCGCACGCGATTGCCGTGATTGGCCATCGTGTCCATCATCTTGCGATCGGTGTGCGCGAACCATTGGTTGTTCTTGAAGAAGTCGCAGTGGCCGTAGACGTGGGCCATCACGAGCTTCTGGTCCATCAGCGTGTTGCACTCAAGCAGGTAGGCGTAGCACGGGTCGTTGTTGATCACCATTTCGTAGATTTTCTGCAGCCCGTAGGCGTAGCCCTTGGCGAGCTGCTCGTGCTCCATGCCAAACCGCCAGTGGGGGTATCGCGTCGGGAACCCGCCGTACGCGGCGACCTCATTGATCTCTTCGTAGCTCAGCACCTCGAAGATCGTCTCGAAGAAGTCGAGGCCGTACGACCGCGCACGACGTTCGCTCTCGTGCTGCCAGCGTCGTAGCTCGGCGGGAAACACACGTTGAGTGGCGATTGCCGACATGTGGTTTGGCCTCAGTTCGTCGGAACGGTTGGACCCTGTGTTACTTCCCCTTCCCCAGGAACACCTTGATCGAATCGTAGATCGCCTCTTTGTTCGGAATCTCGGCGACGGCCACGTTCTCGTGTTCGTTCAGGTTGTTGTTGAGTTCGCGGATGAACTGGCCGCTGCCGTACGGGCTTTCAACCTGGCCGTAACAGAACATATTGCACTTGGGCAGCAACCGCTCCCGGAGCGTCTCCATGCAGATCGCGTTGTCTTCACCCCAGTTGTCGCCGTCGGAGAAATGAAACGTATACACGTTCCAGTCGGCGCTGGGAAACTGGGCGTCGATCAACTGGTCGCACAGTTTGTAGGCGGACGAGATGCGCGTGCCGCCGCTTTCGCGGGTGTGGTAGAACGTCTCGGCGTCGACCTCGGCCGCCTCGGCGTCGTGAATGATGTAGCGCGTCTCGATGCCGTCGTACTGCGATCGCAGCCAGGTGTCGATCCAGAACGCTTCGATGCGAACGATCTCTTTCTGTTCGTCGGTCATCGAACCGGATACGTCCATCATGTGGATGATCACGGCGTTTGCTTCGGGGCGCTCGATCGTTTTCCACGAGCGATACAGCTTGTCTTCGCGGATCGGGATGACGATGGGCGTCTCGGCGTCGTATTGCTTCGACGCGATCTGTCGCTTGAGCGCCCGCTTGTAGGTGCGTTTGAAATGCCGCAGCGACTCGGGACCGGTCTGGCGGATGCCGGTGTACTTGTCCTTATCTTCGTTGATTGTCTTCTTGCCCTTCGGCTCGATGTGCGGCAGTTCCAGCTCTTCGCCGAGGATTTCGGCGAGTTCGTCGAGCGAGACGTCGACTTCGATAATATGTCCGCCGGGCTGGTCGCCCGCTCCGGCGCCGGGTTGGCCCTGGCCGGGGCCGAGCGGCGTGCCGCCGTCGCCGTCGCCTTGGCCGGCCCCGCCATTGCCGCGCGAGCCGTATCGGAAGTGGGGAATCTCAATCTGGGGCAAGGGGATCGAAATGAGATCCTTGCCCTTCTTGCCGATCATCTCGCCGTGGGTGATGTACTTCTTCAGTTCCTGCTTGATCTTCCCACGCACGATCTGACGAAACCGGGCTGTGTCACGCTGAATCTTCTGGATCACAATAGCACCCCACTCGGCTCGTCTGCGCGCCGGCCCCGTGGGGCCGGTCGCGAGGACTCGCCGCCATGGCATCCGTGCCCGTCGCCTTGTCAAGGTGCGGGAGTGGCGTGCCGCCGGCCCCGAGGGGCCTGTCCGCTGGTGGTCGATGCGCGGACGCGACTCGCCTTAGGCCGTCTTCTTCACGTCCCCTCGTGCAAAGATGCTCGCGACATAGCTCAGCACATCCGTCGCGCACACCTCGCAGTATCCGTAATTGCGAATGAGCCGACCCTTGACCACGTCGATCTTCTCCTGCGTGCTCTGGTCAACGGCGCTCGTAACGAGACTCGTCAACTTGATCGTGTCCTTCTGATCTTCAAACAGCTTCAACTCAAGGGCCTTCAAGAGCCGCTCGTTGCTGCGGTAGTCGAACGGCTTGCCGTCGATGGCCAGCGCTCCGATGAAGTTCATGATCTCGCGGCGGAAGTCGTCCTTGCGGCTTTCCGGGATGTCGATCTTCTGCTCGATCGACCGCATCAGCCGTTCGTCCGGTTCTTCCTTTTGGCCGGTGTACTTGTTGCGCAGCTTCTCCTTCAGTGTGTAGGCCTTGACGTTGTCGAGGTAGTTCGAGGCCAGGCGCTGCAGCGATTCCTCGTCCGCGGCGATGGCCCGTTGCACCTCGTTCTTGACGATGTCCTCGTACTCCTCCTTGATCACGCCGAGCAATTGCACGCACTGCTTGCGCATCTCCTCGCTGCTAATCAACGAGTGGTGCCTGACGCCCTCCTCCAACTCGTGCATCACCATGAACGGATTCACGCACGCATCTTCCGGATGCGACACCAGGGCGTTCGATATCTTGTCCTGCACGTAGCGCGGCGAGATGCCGACCATGCCCTCGCGCACTGCTTCCTCCTTCAACTCCCGCACGTTGTCTTCGGTGAAACCGGGCAGCGTCTTGCCGTTGTACAGTTTGAGCTTCTGCAGGCGGCTCAGGTTCGCCTTCTTCGGCTCTTCCAATCGTGTGAGCACCGCCCACATGGCCGCCATCTCGAGCGTGTGCGGGGCCAGATGCTTGCCGGCCACGCGGCGATCGTTGTAGTCCTTCTCGTAAATCTTGATCTCGTCGCCCAGGCGCGTGACGTACGGGATGTCGATTTTCACCGTACGGTCGCGCAGCGCCTCCATGAACTCGTTCGACTGCAGCTTGCGGTACTCCGGCTCGTTGGTGTGGCCCAGGATCACCTCGTCGATGTCGGTCTGTGCGAACTTCTTCGGCTTGATCTTGTGCTCCTGCGACGCGCCCAACAGGTCGTACAGGAACGCGACGTCGAGCTTCAGCACCTCGATGAACTCGATCAGGCCGCGGTTGGCCACGTTGAACTCGCCGTCGAAGTTGAACGCTCGCGGATCGGAGTCGCTGCCGTACTCGGCGATCTTGCGATAGTTGATGTCGCCGGTCAGTTCGGTCGAGTCCTGGTTCTTTTCGTCCTTGGGCTGGAACGTGCCGATGCCGACGCGGTCCTGCTCCGAAAGCAGCAGCCGTCGCACGCGCACGTCGGCGATGGCGCGGACCCAGTCGCCGCCGTATCGCTTCATGCGCTCCGAGAACATCTGGCGGCAGAACGGGCAGAGGTCGCCCTCGATGTTGACTTTGTACTCGCAGGGCCCGCGGCCGGCGTTGAGCTGATCCATCAGCTCGGGTCGCAGATCCTGCGGCACCAGGTGCAATGGGTCTTCGTGCATTGGACATGGCGCGTAGGTGCGGCTCGGCCCATCGCCCTCCAACCAGCCGTAGCTATAGAGCTCGCCCTCGTCGGTGTGCGAGTAGCGCTCCAGCCCTTTCTTGAGCAACCGAACGATCGTGCTCTTGGAGCTGCCCACCGGACCGTGCAGCAGCAGCACGCGGCGTTCACTGCCGTAGCGATGCGCCGCCGACTTGAGCACGTTCACGAGCACCGCGAGCGCCCGCTCGAGTCCGAAGATCGCATCGCGGCCGTTCTCGATCGGGTCGTCGAAGAAGCGGTAGCGCGTGATCTTGTCTTTACCCTCGGTGAAATCCTCGGTCCCGTAGGAGAGGATCATGTCGTAGATGCGCTGGAACGCGGTGCGGGTGACCAGTGGGTGAGTGCGAACAATGTCGAGGTAGCCTTCGAAGCTGCCCTCCCAGTGTTCCTTCTGGTAGTTCGCCGTGTTCTGGCGATGACCCAACAACTGTAGAAGTGTTTTGCCGTCCATCCTCGGGGTCCTCCGTTCGGTGCTCTGGTAAGCGATCCGTCGCGAGCAGCCTTCCGTCCCGGCCCGTCAGGTGACAGCGCGGTCGAGGTGTCCGGCTCGATCTGGGGCCATCTTCTCCGTAGCGACCCCCGTTACCGAATACCAGAGAAGATGAATTGCCGAAGGCCGTTCTTGGTCCCCTCCGTAGCCTTCGTCGCCCCAACGCTGCCCAACCCTGAGGGACCGATTAAACCTTGCCCAACTTCCCGGAAAATGTCAATCCCGTTGCCCGCCACGACCGGTAGGGTTCCTCTGGTTCTGCCGCATTATCCGTGGCGGCAATCGCTGGCGTGCGGTTCGCGACCGGTCTGCCCCCAAACCCACTTGTGTACCCGTCGCTCTCTACTACATAAATACGCCGTTTGCCAGCTTGAAGTTGGACCCGCCATCCCTGCGCAACCAACAACGGATCTCCGCCAACTTTGGGGAAACTTGTGGTGTGGCCGCCGCGGCCGTCTCACCACTGGCGGATGAAACAGCAGGCGAGACGCCTGCGCCCCAAACTTGGCGGAGAGCCACAACAAGGAGTACGAAGCGCCATGCCCCGCGTCCTGATCGTACCTGCGCCGCTGTACAAACAACCGGGCCGCCATGTCGACGTGCTGCGCGAGGCCGGCTTCGAGCCGGTTTACCCACCCGAAAAGAAACCGGTGCTGAGCGAGGCCGAGATCATCGCCGCGCTCGACGGCGTGGCGGCGGTGCTGGCCGGTTCCGAGCCGTACAACGAGCGGGTGCTCGACGCGGCCAAGTCGCTAAGGGTGATCTCGCGATCGGGCGTTGGCTGCGACGCCGTCTCGATCAGTGCGGCCGACAAGCATGGCGTGGTCGTGAGCATCACGCCCGGCACGAACCACGAGGCTGTGGCCGAAACCGCGATGGCGCTGCTCTTGTCCCTGGCCCGTTGGGTGCCGCGGCTCGATCGTGAGGTCCGTGCGGGCCGCTGGCCCCGCGACCCGCTGCCGCCGATTCGCGGCAAGACGCTCGGCATTGTCGGGCTAGGCCGCATCGGTCAGAGCGTCGCCGTGCGAGCCGCGCCGTTTCGGCTGCGCATCTTGGCCTGGGAGGCCGCGCCGGACCGCGACTTCGTGCGGCAGCACGGCGTCGAACTCGTCGACCTCGCCACGCTCCTGGCCCAGTCCGACTTTGTCACTCTGCACGTCCCGCTGACGGCCGAGACCGCGGGCCTCATCAACTCCCGAACGCTCGCGCAGATGAAGCCGGGCGCCATCCTGATCAACACCGCGCGAGGCGGGCTCGTCGTCGAGGCCGATCTCATGGAGGCGCTGCGATCGGGTCGCCTGGCCGCGGCCGGCCTCGATGTCTTCGAGAAGGAGCCGGCCATCGGCAACCCGCTCACGCAGATGGACAACGTCCTCTCCAGTCCGCACGTCGCCGGCGTCGACACCCAGTCGCTCGCCGAGATGGCGGCGCTGGCTGCGCAGAACGTCATCGACCTCTACGCCGGGCGCTGGCCCGAACGATGCGTCGTCAACCCTGCCATTCGGGTTGGTTGGAAGTGGTAGTTTGTCGGGCAGGCTTCCAGCCTGCCAACATTTCTGGAACTGTCAGGCGGGCCGCCTGCACCACAACTCTGTCAGCGTGTGCCGGTGCGTTGCAACGTGTCGGCCAGGTTGTTGCGAGCGTCGGCGTAGTCTGGGCGGAGTTCGATCGCGCGGCGAAACGCGTGGACGGCCTCGGCCGGTCGGCCGAGTTCCTCAATCACTACGCCGAGATTGTTCCAGGCTTCGGCGAACTCGGAATCCAACTCCACGGCCGCCCACAGACGCTCGGCCGACTCCTGCTTGCGGCCAAGCCTGTAGAGTACGTTGGCCAGGTTGAACGCGATCGTGGCGTCCGAACCGCCGGCAAGCAACGCGGTGCGGTAACAGTGTTCCGCCTCGGCCAACTCGTCCGCCTCTTCATGCAGGCACCCGCGTTCAAACCAGCCGTCGGCCAGCTCCGTTGCTTGCGGCAGCGCGATCGACGCACACGCGGGCTCACTCGCATAGTCAAAGTGCATCTGCCGCTGCGGATCGGCCAGCCGGCCGGCATCGAGCCGCACACCCAGCCGACCGGCGCCGCCAAGCGGCACGAGCACGGGCAGCGAGTCGTTGGCGTCGCCGAACCAGCCGCGGAGTTGTTCGAGGCTGCGACGAATCCGCGCGACGGTGGCGCCGCTCTGCAACAGGCGCACGAGCGAGCGGGCCGCCGAGACCTGGCGGAAGCTGAAGTAGTCAAGCCCGTCGCGTGAGTCGGCCGGCGCGATCAACTGCGACCGGACCCAGCCGCGAATACGGCTGCCGGGAGTGTGCACCAGGCGACTGAGTTCGGCGACCGTGTGCGAGCGCCGCACACCGTCGGTCCCTTCGGCGGCGTGAAGCCGATCCAGCAAGGTCTGCTCGGGCACTATCTCTATTGTCTGCCCGGCCCGGATCAGTTGGCGGGCCCGCCGCAGTTCGGCCGTTGGCCGTCCGCTCGTTTTGCGCGGCCATCCGTCTTGGCCGACGACCAGCAGCGCGGTGTCGCTCGTGACGCCTCGTGAGCAACGGCCGCCGTGCCGACGAACGAGATCCATCGCGGCGCGGCGGGTCATCGACGCCAGTCGGCCCGTGAACGCCACCTCTTTACCGTGCAACCAATCGGCATCCATTGCCATGATTCGATCCTGCCCTTCGTGGTCAACCCTTGGTTCGCCGCGGCATTGTAACACGTGCGAGCCGCTCGATGCAGCCGAGGATGTCCACGCCGGGGCCGAGCACCGGCGCCCAGAGGTCGCCCAATTTGTCGAGGCGCGGCGGCACGGTGCGGATCGTGAAGGCGGCGGGGTCAAGACCGCGTTTCACTTCTTGCCAGCGCAGCGGCGTGGAGACCGTCGCTCCCGGAAACGGCCGGACCGAGTAGGGGGCCGCAATCGTCTGGCCGCGGCGGTTCTGTAGGTAGTCGGGATAGACCAGGCCGCGGCGTTTTTCTGGGCTGCGTTCCATACTCGTGGTCTGCGGTAACTGCGCGTGAACCATCCGCGCGAGCAACTCGGCGAACTGCACTGCCTGATCGTAGTCGTATCGCGCGCCCAGCGGCACGTAGATGTGCAGGCCTTTCTTGCCCGACGTCTTGCACACGCCGGTCGCGCCGGCGTCGTCCAGCGTCTTGCGGACGACGAGCGCCGTCTCAACCATCATCGCAAACGGCGCGACGTCGGTGTCGAGGTCGACGACCAGAAAGTCCGGCCGGTCTAGTGCGTCGACTCGCGAGAACCACGGGTTGAGCTCGATGCAGGCTAGGTTCGCAAGGTAGACCAGCGTCGCCTCGTCTTGGCAGAGAAGATAGTTGATCGGCCGTTCGGTCGCTCGCGAGCGGAGGTGGACCGTTTGGACCCACGGCGGCGGGTCGCGCACGTCTTTCTGATAGAAGCCCTCGTTGCCGATCCCGTCGGGATGCCGGTGCAGCGACTGCGGCCGGTCGCGCAGGTACGGCAAGATCACCGGCGCGACGGTGCGGTAGTAGTCGATCAGGTCGGCCTTGGTGTAACCTTCGACTGGCCAGAGGACCTTGGTCAGGTTGGTCAGCTTGAGCACGTTGCCACCGATCGCGATCCGCTGTTCCTTGAGCTGTGCGCGGGGACCCCTGACCCCAACCCCTAACCCGACGTCCGACTGGTCCGCCTGGTCAGACCCGTCCGACTGGTCGGACGGATCGGGCCGGTCAGGGCGTGGCGGCGCGACCGGCTGCTCGTGATGCACTTCGCGAGCTGGCTTGTCGTCGCGCATGCCGAGAAAGACGGGCTGGCGAAGGACGCCCTCGGAGGTCCAGTTCTGGAACTTGACCTGGCAGACGAGTTCCGGCTTCACCCAGTGAACCGGTGCGTCGGGTTTCGGTTTCGACCGGAACGGACACGTGGGTATCTCAATCGCGTCGAGTCGCCGCCGAAGTTCGTCGGCCGACTTCGTCGTGAAGCCGGTGCCCGCCTGGCCGATGTATCGCAGTTCGTCGCCTTCGTAAACTCCGAGCATGAGCGAGCCGAACCCACGCGGGTCGCCGCGCTGTTCGGTGTAGCCGCCGATCACCGCCTCTTGCTGCGAGACGGCCTTCAGCTTGAGCCACGACTTGCCGCGCTTGCCGGCGGCGTAGCGGCTGGTCGCGTCCTTGGCGACGAATCCTTCGAGGCCGTGTTCGCAGACCGCGCGGTAGAACGCGACGCCGGCCTCGTCGACGTGTTCGCAGAATCGCACGTTGCCCTGCGAGCCTACGATCTGTTTCAGAATCTGCTTGCGACGGCCGAGCGGCAGCGTGCGCAAATCGTGGCCGTCGAGAAACAAGATGTCGAAGACGAAATATACCAGCGTGCCTGACGATCGCGCGTAGTTCTGCAACCGCTCAAAGTCGGCGCGGCCGGCGGCGTCGAGCACGACGATCTCACCGTCGAGCACCGCGTCGTGACCGAGCGAGGCCAACGTCTTCACGATCGGCGGAAACTTTGATTCGAGTCCCACCTGATTGCGTGAATAGAGCCGCACCTTGCCGCGATCGACCTCTGCAATCGCGCGATAGCCGTCCCACTTGACCTCGAACAGCCACCCCGGTCGATCGAACGGTCGATCGATGGCGGTGGCGAGCATCGGCCTGACGTCGTGCGGCATCGCCGCGGCCGGCGCGTCGCCCAGCTCGATGCGTGCGCCGCGGCCGCCCTGTGCCTGCGGACCCCACGCGGCGCCGGGGCCGCGAGCAATCTCGTCCATCGAGCGATGCGACACCGACGAGAGGTCGAGTTTCGTGACGTCGTCCGACGTCGCGAATGCGTCGTGTTTCTTGATGAGCAGCCAGGCGTTCTCGTCGCCCTTCTTGCCCTTGCTCTTGAGCTTCACGACGGCGAACTCGCCCTTGAGCTTCTGACCGTCGAGGATGATCTTGAGGTCGCCGGCGGCCAGGCCCTGCTCGACAAGCCGCTCCGATTCCGCACGATCGGCTGAGGAGCGAGCACAATAGCGCCCATGGTCCCAAACCATGACGGTGCCCGCGCCGTAGTTGCCTTCCGGGATGACGCCCTCGAAATCGGCGTACGCGATGGGGTGGTCTTCGACCATGAGGGCGAGCCGTTTTTCGCCCGGGTCGAGCGATGGACCCTTGGGCACGGCCCAACTCTTGAGCACGCCGCCGACTTCCAATCGAAAGTCGTAGTGCAGGCGCGAGGCGCGGTGCTTTTGGACGACGAAACGAAGCGGCCCGATTGCGGTTTCGTCGCCGCCGGTAGGTTCGGGCGTCCCTTGAAATTGCCGTTTCTGGCGGTACTTGTCGAGCGGCACGTCAGGCCATCTTCTTCTTGCGCCGGCCGCTGTCGGGCTTCACGCTCGGGGCCATCTTCTTCGCAGGCTTGTCGATCGCCTCGGGCGACGCCTGCTGTGCGCGGGCCACGCTCTGGCGCAGCGCGTCCATCAGGTTGATCACCTGGGCCTCTTCCTGGACCGGCGGCGCCACAATCTCCTTCCCCTCGACCTTCGACTGGATCAGCGTGGTCAGCTTCTCGCGATAGACGTCTTTGTACTTGGCAAAGTCGAACTGCTTGGGCGTCGAGGCGTCGACCAGCGTCTTGGCGAGCGACAGCTCCTCGGGCGAGATATCCTGCTTGGTCAGCTCGTCCTTGAACGCGGACGGTTTCTTGAGCTGGTCGTCGTAGCTCAGCATCGACATGGCGATCAGCCCGTCCATCGGGCGCAGCACGACGAGTTGCTCGCGGCCCGAGAATATGACCTGAGCGACCGCGTACCGATTCTTCTCGACCATCGCCTGATACAGCAAGCCATACGGCTTCTGACCGACCGGTCCATCGGGCACGATGTAGTACGACCTGCCGGCTAGGTAGATCGGGTCGATCGAGTCGGGCGCGACGAATGCGTCGATCGTAACGGCCTTGTCGCTGGGCTTGCGCAGCTTCTCGATCTCTTCGGTATCAATGACGACGTACTGGTCTTTGGCGAATTCGTACCCCGAGACGATCGCGTCGGCCACGACCTCGCCATGGATCGGGCATGTCTTTTTGTACTGGATGCGGCTGTTGCACTCGGCGTGCAACTGGTTGAGGTGAATCTCGTTGCCGCCGCTGATCGCAGCGGTGTATGCCTTAACGGGCACCGAGACGAGGCTGAGCTTCAAGAACCCTGACCACGTAGCGCGAGCGGGCATGGGCGTGACCTTTCTGGAACGACATGCTCGTCACCTCCCTGCCAAACGACTCCTGGCCCCACAGTTATCGGTCGATCCTACCGCGCGGCCGTTTGAATTCAAGTCGCTGCGGCGCGCGCGTCGGGCGGCCGTGACGGATCGACCGGGTGGCCGGTCCGGGGAAAGGGGGTCGGAAATGCCAGCGCGGCCCAAACGCCAAATCCCAAGCACCAAACCCAAACAAGCCACCAAACGTCAATGACCAAAACGGGCTGCTACGACAGCGTGGGCTGATCCGTTACGCTTGGATCTTTGGTTTTTTCCGCGTTGCTTGGGATTTGGTGCTTGAGGTTTGGAGCTTGTAGAAAAGCAACGCCGCGGACGACTTGGCCCGCGGCGTTGCATGTCGGTCCGGACACCCCAAGCAGGGGTAACGCAACGGTTACTTCTTCTCGTCTTTCGCCTTGTCAGCCTTGTCTTTCGCCTTCTTGGCGTCGAGCTTCTTGCGCAGCTCGGCGGCTTCCTTCCTCTTCTTCGCCTGCTCTTCGAGATCCTCCGGCGAGGGCAGGATCTTCGGTAGCTCGGCGACGATCGCCTTCACGTCCTTGTCCTTCAGGGCACCCGCCTTGTAAGCGAAGTTCTTGACCACTTCACCCTTGGAGTACAGCAGCACCGTGACTTCGGCGTCCTTGTCCACCTTGAAGTTCGGCGGGCCGGCCGGGTCTTCCACGATCGTCAGCGGAACGTTCTCCGAGATCTTCTCTTTCTCGGCCAGTTCCTTGATCTTCTTCTCCATGGCGTCGCTGTCGTCGGTCAGGAACACGGCGAAGCTGCGCATGTCAGCCGCTTTGTTCTTGGCCACGGCCTTGTCCAATTCCTTGAGCAAACTGCTCAAGGGGCCGGTCACGTCGCGAGCAAACAGCATCGCGACCGGCCGAGGGCCGTTCTGTCAGACATAGCAGAGCGACTTGCCCTTGTTCGGGCCGGTAATGTCCCGGCACTGAAACGCACTCGTACGATCGCCGGGCTGCAAGCCCGACTTGAACTCGGCGTCTCCCTCCGCGGCAATCGCCAAGCCCACCAAGGCCACCGATGCCGCCAGAGACAGACCGCCCAACCATCTCGTTCTCATGGGGGGTCAACCTCCTTTGGGTAAAAAGGGTGAGAACTACGGGCAGAGTGGCAACCCTTTTACCACACCGGTCGTCGCAGCGAAAGAGCCCCGCAATAGAATATTGGCGACCCAACGGGCCAAGCCGCCTCCCAGGCTCGCAACCACGCGTGGGATTCGCGAAACGACCCCGTACCGCATGTTCACAACGCTATACCGCACGCGGTAGGTTTGACTCGTTTAACGCGGAGCCGCAGGCGGCCGGAGATACACTACTACAGCGCACCTTGATTGCTGCGCGGTCACAGGTAGGGTGGGCTTTGCCCACCAACCCCATATGTGGCGGTGGGCAGTGCCCACCCTACCCAAGGTGCGCTGTAGTATTTAGTTACAGCCACGAAACAGCCTAAAGCCGCGTCGTCGTTCGTGGCAAGCATCCTGCTCAGCGGTCAGCGTGCTGGTTACCGTTTGCGGTACCATGCGGCAGACCTGCACCTGCACTTCCTTCTGCACCGTCACCGGCACCGACACATTGTAGGTGTCGGTCTTTTCTTCGGAGACGCAGCGATACGTTGTCACATTGTACTTGTCGGTCCTTTCCTGAGGCGTGTACACGGTGTAGTTGACCGTCCGCTTCTGCTCCTCGGCAACCATTTCGGAGACCTTCACGGTCCGAGTCCGAGTCTCCGGCTTATAGACAGTCACGGTGTACTCGTACGGCTGCTGTTCTTGAACCGTGCGAGCAACCTTGACCGTGCGCGTCCGGGCCTCGGGCTTGGAGACCGTCACGGTGTAATTGTAGGGCTGTTGCTCTTGGACATTGCGGGCAACCTTCACCGTCCGCGTGCGCGTCTCGGGCTTGTACACGGTCACGGTGTAGCTGTACTTCTCCTCAACGGGCTGACTTTCGTAAGCGGTGTACTCCACCTGTCGTGTCACCGGATTGGACACCCAGACGCGAGTCGTCTGGGCGACGGCGGATCCGCAGCCGTTTAGCGAACCGTCGCCATAGTAGGCACTGCTCACCGAGCCACAGCCGCCGCCTGCCGACCCACACCCGTCGCCATGGCCACAGCCGTAGCCTGAACTTCTGCCGCAACGATCGAAACACAAAAGGCTCAACAGTCCACAGCCGCCGCAGCGGTTGCCACCACACCCATTGCCGCCGCCCCCGCCATTGCCGCAATCCGTTCCGCCGTCATAGCCGGGAGTGTAGTACGCGGCACTCACTTCGACGGGACGTTCTTCCCAGTAACCCTGGTTCTCACAGACCGTGCGCGTCCGCGTCACGGACACACTGCGATAGGCAGTGCGAGTCCCCTCGCGCGTCTCCTGGTGCGGAACGCTCACCGTGTACGACTCCTCTTTGTCTTCGTACACCGTGCGGCACACCGTCCGAGTCGCCTGCCGAGTCTCCTGAGACGCGACCATCACGGTGTAGGTTTCTTCCCGGTCGTCATACACCGTGCGATACACCGTGTGCGTCCCCTGACGCTTCTCCTGAACCGGCACCGAAACCGTGTAGGTCTGCTCGACGTCCTTCCATACCGGCCTGCGAACCGTGTATGTCTCTTCGCGGGTCTTCGTCTCAGGAACGTGTACGGTGTAG
>DAIOWH010000043.1:3798-8449 GCA_036758585.1 Planctomycetia bacterium | reverse complement strand
GCGAACCGTGTATGTCTCTTCGCGGGTCTTCGTCTCAGGAACGTGTACGGTGTAGCAGCGGTGTGCTCGACGCCAACGAAGAAGGCGAAGATGGGTTCGAGATCGGGCCGGGCCTGGAAGTCGAGTTGCCGATCTTCAACCGCAACCAAGACGGCGTCGCGCGGGCGCGTGCCGAGATCGAGCGAGCCGTACGCCGCCAGCATACCGTCCGATCGCGGGTCCGGCGTGAGGTGCGCGAGGCGCATCGCCGCTACGTGCAGGCGCAAGAACTGCTCGACACAACACGCAACCGCGTGCTGCCTGAGGTGCGTCGCACGATGGGTCGTGCCGAAAAGGCATACGCGGCGGGCGAGGCGTCCTATTTGCTCGTGCTCGAGACCATGCGGCAGCGGCTCGACTCGGAGACGAGCGAGGCTGAAGCGATCGCCGCGTTGCGTCGGGCGCAAGCGGGGCCGCCGCGGGACCTATCGCGGGCCGAAAGATCGCTAAACAAGCGGCCATTTTTCAATTGCAGCCGCTGCTCGGTCCCGAATCGCGAGCGACGTTGATCGAGTCGCTGCTTGTCGCCGAGGGCGAGGCCGGCCTCGCGGCGGTCCGCGCCGACGCTGCGCGCGTCGCGCTGCATCGTGCCGAACGACTCGAGCGCGACAAGGCCGGCAGCGTACGCAGTGTCGACGAAGCTCGCGCCCAGCTTGACCTGGCAGACGCCTCGCGAAAAACGGCTGAGGCGCGGCGCGACTTCTTGGCCAAGGTCATTGACGTGGAAAACGGCGCGGCCGCTCGACTGCCGATCGAGTCGCCGATCGACGGACTCATCCGAGCGATTCAGGCGGCGCCGGGTCAAACCGTTGCCGCCGGCGACGCCCTGTTCGACGTCCAGAATTTGGACAAGCTGTGGATTCGCGTGCCGGTCTACGCGGGCGATCTGGGCCGCGTGCTGGTCGATCATCCCGCGCTGTGGAGTCTACTGGGCGATGAATCGGGCATGAATCGACGGCCCGCCAACCCCGTGGCCGCGCCGCCGGCCGCCAGCGCCGATGCCGCCACAGTGGACCTGTTCTACGAAGTGAACAACAACGATGGGACCCTGCAACCGGGGCAGAGACTCTCGGTCTTGTTGCAGTTCGGCGATCCGCAGCCCAGTCTGGTCGTGCCTTGGTCGTCGGTCATTCATGATGCCCTGGGTGGAACCTGGGTGTACGAGAAGATTGCCGATCACAAGTTTCGCCGCCGTCGCATCCAGGTCTGGTACGTCGGCGGCTCCGGCGCCGTGCTTGCCAACGGCCCGCCGCCCGGCGCGAAGGTCGTGACCACCGGGGCCGCGGAACTGTTCGGCGTCGAGTTTGGAATCGGCAAGTAGCTCAACCCTCTCTGCGGACTCTGGCCTCTGCGTGAGGTTCTTTGAGCGCGATCCGGTTCAGGCACAGGCGCCAAGATCGCAAAGCGGTGTAGCAGAACAGACTCATGCTCAGTTGGCTTGTTTCCACAGCGCTGCGGCTGCGCGTGCTGGTGCTCGCACTGGCGATCGTGTTGATCGTCGTCGGTGTGCGCACGGCTCAAAGGACGCCGCTGGATGTGTTCCCCGAGTTTGCCCCGCCGCTGGTCGAGATTCAGACCGAGGCGCCCGGGTTGTCGGCCGAGGAGGTCGAGAGCCTGGTGACCGTACCGCTCGAAAACGCACTCAACGGTTCGCCGTGGCTCGAAACCATCCGCTCCAAGTCGGTGCTTGGCCTGTCGTCGGTCGTGCTCATCTTCGAGCGGCGGGTCGATCTGATGCGAGCGCGGCAGCTTGTGCAGGAGCGGCTCGCGGTCGAGGCGTCGCGCCTGCCGAGCGTAGCGAAGTCGCCGGTGATCTTGCCGCCGCTCTCGTCGCTCAGCCGGGCCTTGAAGATCGGCATGTGGTCGAAGTCCCTGTCGCAGATGGACCTGACGGTGCTGGCCCGCTGGACGATTCGGCCGCGCTTGATGGCGGTCCACGGCGTCGCGAACGTCGCGATCTGGGGCCAGCGCGACCGCCAGTTTCAGGTACTGGTCGATCCCGATCGGCTGCGCGACCACGATCTCTCGCTCGACGACGTGGTGCGAGCGGCGGGCGACGCCGCGGCCCTCGAAAGCGGCGGGTTCGTTGACACGGCCAACCAGCGGCTGGCCGTGCGGCACGTCTCGCAGCTTCGCGAGCCGGCAGACCTGGCGGCCACGGTGGTTGCCTATCGCGGCGGTTCAGCGGTGCGACTTGGCGATGTGGCCGACGTCGTCGCCGGTTCGCCCCCACCCATCGGCGACGCCGTGATCAACGACGGGCCGGGGCTGCTGCTGATCGTCGAGAAGCACCCGTGGGCCAACACGCTCGACGTGACCCGCGACGTTGAGGCCGCGTTGGAAGAACTGCGGCCGGGTCTGCACGATGTCGAACTCGATCACACCATCTTCCGGCCGGCGACGTTCATCGAACGCTCGCTGCAAAACCTCGGGCACGCCATGATCGTCGGCTGCGTGCTGGTCGTTGTGGTGCTGGTCGTGTTCCTGTTTGATTGGCGGTCGGCCGTGATCAGCGCCGCGGCGATACCACTGTCGCTGCTGGCTGCCGCCATCGTGCTGCACTACTGGGGCGAGACCATCAACACGATGGTGCTCGTCGGCCTGGTGATCGCGCTCGGCGAAGTCGTAGACGACGCGATCATCGACGTCGAGAACATCGTGCGGCGGCTGCGGTTGAATCGTGCGGCGGGCAGCCCCGATTCGCCGCTGACGGTGGCGTTGCGGGCGTCGCTCGAAGTTCGCAGCGCCGTCGTCTATGCCAGCCTGATCGTGGTGCTGGTGTTCGTGCCCGTCTTCTTCCTCGAGGGTCTGGCCGGCACGTTCTTCCGACCGCTTGCATTCAGTTATGTGCTGGCGATCGTGGCGTCGCTCCTGGTTGCGCTGACGGTCACGCCGGCCCTGTCGCTGGTCCTGCTGCCCGGCCGGACCGACGTGCGAGCCGACTCGCCGCTGGTTCGCGGGCTGCGAGGCGCCTACGGTCGTGTGCTGCCCTGGCTGGTGGCCAGGCCGCGCTGGGCCGTCGGGTTGCTGGTCGTGGCGTTTGGCCTCTCTGCCGCCGGCGTGCCGCTCTTGGGCGAGGAGTTCCTGCCGAAGTTCCGCGAGACCGACTACTTGATGCACTGGGTCGAAAAGCCCGGCACGTCACTCGACGCCATGCGGCGCATCACGACCCGCGTTAGTCGCGAACTGCGGGCGATCCCTGGCGTGCGCAACTTCGGCGCGCACATCGGCCGGGCCGAAGTCGCCGACGAGGTCGTCGGGCCGAACTTTACGGAACTGTGGATCAGCGTCGATCCGAACGTGGACTACGCGTCCACCGCCGCGAAGATTCAGGAGGTCGTGGACGGCTACCCCGGCCTGTACCGCGACGTGCTGACGTATTTGACTGAGCGGATCAAGGAGGTGCTGACGGGCGCCAGCGCGAGCATCGTGGTACGCATCTACGGGCGCCGCCGCGGCGCTGGTGCGGGGCGTGCGAGTGGGTCAGGTGTACGACGCCCAGAAGGTGTTCGACGTCGTGGTCTGGGGCGTCGAGGGTGTGCGGCAAGACCTGGATTCGCTGCGGCGGCTGCTCATCGAGACTCCGACCGGCGGCCGCGTGCCGCTCGGCGACCTGGCCGATGTGTCGATCGTCGCGACACCGAACGAGATCAAGCGTGAGGCCGCGTCGCGCCGGATCGATGTGACGTGCAACGTGCGCGGTCGCGATCTCGGCCGCGTGGCCCGCGAAATCCGCGAACGTGTCCGCGCCGTGCCGTTCGATCGCGAGTACCACCCAGAATTCCTCGGCGAATACGCCGCTCGCCAGCAGTCCACGCGCCGCCTACTCGCACTGGCCGCGCTGGCCGTCGCCGGCATCCTGTTGATCCTACACGTGGACTTTCAGTCGCTGCGCTTGGTGCTGCTGGTCGCGATCACGCTGCCCTTTGCCCTGATCGGCGGAGTGGCCGGGGCGTTTATCGCCGGCGGCGCGATCTCGATCGGCTCGCTGGTCGGTTTCGTCACGGTGCTCGGCATCGCCGCGCGCAACGGCATCATGCTCATCAGCCACTACCGACATCTCGAGGACCAAGAGGGCGAGCCTTTCGGTCCGACTCTGGTCCTGCGCGGCGCCCAGGAGCGACTCGCCCCGATCCTGATGACCGCGCTGACGACCGCGCTGGCCCTCCTGCCGCTCGCGCTAGGCGGCGATCGACCCGGCTACGAAATCGAATACCCGATGGCCCTGGTCATCCTCGGCGGTCTGGTGACGTCCACCGTCCTCAACCTATTCGTGATGCCGCCGCTGTACGCGGCGTTTGGCCGGCGATCGTGACGCCTGCTTCGGGTCCATACGATCCTTGACGCATGTTGCACTTGTTTCCCGCCTAACGCAGGCTACGCCCGCAACCCAATGGCATAGGCTGGATCGCCGTCGCGTGGCGCCGTGGTCGAGTTTCCAGCGTGCGTCACTGCGACGGCGACCCAGCCTACAAAGATGCACGCACGGCGCGCGCATCACACAAGGTAAGTCTGTAAGCGGGCTTCGCCCGCAACCTAAAACGATGCGCGCATTCTATTCCTGCTCTCGGCGCTCGTTACCTACCTCGCGTTCTGGCTGGCCCTACGTCGT
>DAIOWH010000043.1:0-3698 GCA_036758585.1 Planctomycetia bacterium | reverse complement strand
ATTCCTGCTCTCGGCGCTCGTTACCTACCTCGCGTTCTGGCTGGCCCTACGTCGTCGCCAACGCGTGTGGGTGGACACGGCGGTCACGAAGGCCCGCATCAACGGCATCTGGCCGCCGGCCAAGTGGCGGCGCAACCGCGCGAGTGCTCTGTTGCTGTCGTCACTCATCGTGTTGGTCACCGGCCTGCTCATCTTCCTGATCGTGCTGCTGGTGATCGCGCTGCCGCGCGGACCTCAGAGGAACGACGGCGTGTTTGCGGCCTGCGTTATCACCGGTGAAGTACTGGGCATGTTCGGCAGCGCATTTCTGATCCTTGCGCTGCGCGACGCGGCCGAGAAGCGAGTCATTGCCTACTCGCCTGAGGAGTGCTGGGGAAGTCAACCCGACCGTTAGCGTCGCCGCGCGATTTGGAAGTCGAGTTGGCGGCGGTCGACGTCGACGCGCGCGACGCGGACCGTGATCGTGTCGCCGAGACGATAGGCGCGACCCGAACGGCGACCTTCGAGCGAGTGCGTGGCGGGATCGTAACGATAATGGTCGTCCGTGAGTGTGCTGACGTGTATCATGCCGTCGACCACGTAGTCGACTGACTGAGCGAACAGCCCGAAGTCTTCGACCGACGTGATCACCGCCTTCATCTCCATGCCGATCTTGTCGGCGAGATACGTCAGCACCTTCAGCTTGATCAACTCGGACTCGGCCTGTGCCGCGCGGCGTTCGGTGAACGTGCAGTGCTCGCCCAGCGCGACCAGTTCGTTCTCGTCGACCGGCACCCTGCCGGCCGCACTTGCACCTGTCCCCTTTTTTGCCGCCGCCCAGTACCGGTCGAGCAGCCGGTGAACGAGTAGGTCGGGGTAGCGGCGGATCGGCGACGTGAAGTGGCAGTAGCAGTCGCTGGCGATCGCGTAGTGGCCCAGTTCCTCGGGGCTGTACTCGGCCCGCTTCATGCTGCGCAGCAGACCGTAGTGTACGGCGTACCGATCGGGCCGCGTCTCGCTCTGTGCCAGCACTCGCTGCAGATCGAACCGGCTTTGCGGCTTGGTGATCTTGTAGCCGATGGCCCGCACGAACTCGGCGAACGCGCGGAGCTTCAGCGGGTCGGGGTTGCCGTGTACGCGGCGCATGAACAAGAGGTCGCGGTCGGCCAGGTACTGGGCCACGGCTTCGTTCGCCGATAGCATGAACTCTTCGATGATCTGGTGGCTCTCGTCGTGTTCTTGCAGGTGAGCCGCCTTGAATCGGCCGCGATCGTCGAGTTCGAGTTTCGCCTCGGGCAGGTCGAGTTCCAGGAATCCGCGTCCGGCGCGGCGCTGCCGCAACACGCCGAAGAGCTTTCGCATGCGATCGAGCAGCGCCCGCACTTCGCCCGCGAGCCGCCCGTGGTATTTGTGCGGGTGCCGCAGGCTGTCGAGCGCCGTCTCGTAGTCCAATCGCTTGGTGACCCGAATCACGCTCGGCACGACATCGACATCGAGCCGCGCGCCGTCGGCGCTGAACTCCATGAGTACGGTCTTGGTGTACCGATTGACGCCCTCTTGCAGACTGGCCAGTCCGTTCGAGATCAGTTCGGGCAGCATCGGGATGACGCGGTCTGGCAGGTAGACCGACGTGCCGCGTTTGCGGGCCTCGCGGTCGAGCGGCGAGTGCGGCCGCACGAAGTGACAGACGTCGGCGATGTGAACGCCCAACTGCCAGCGTCCGCCGTCGAGCCGGTGCACGTGAATTGCGTCGTCGAAGTCGCGTGCGTCTTTGGGATCGATCGTGGCGATCGTCTCGCCGGTGAAGTCGCGGCGGCCGGTGAGGTCGGATTCGTCGAACCGTCGCGCCTGTTCGCGGGCCTCGGCCAGTGCGTCGTCGTGAAATACGTCGGGCAGGCTGAATTCGCGGATGATCGACAGCGTGTCAACGCCGGGCGCACCGCGCGGGCCGAGCAACTCGATGACGACCGCCTCGCCCGGCATGCCCGCGCTGGGGAACCGGACCATCTCGACCACGACCTTGTCGCCGGTCTTGGCCCCTTTCGCGCCGGGATCGCCGACCGCGATCGGGTCGCCGAAGATCTTGCCGTCGACTCGCACCATCGCCGCGCCGGCCTCCTCGAAGTACGTGCCGACAAATTGGCGAGTGGCGCGCTCGACGATCTCCAGAACCTTGCCCTCGGGATTGCGGCCGGCCCGATTCGGTTTCTTGGTCACCTTGACCAGCACCTCGTCGCCGCTGGCCGCGTCGCCGGCGGCGGCCCGCGAGATGTAGATGTCGGCGACCGGCCCACCCTCTTTGATATGCGGGCGCACGAAGCCGCCGCCTGCTCGAATGCCGCGGAACACGCCGACCACCGTGCCGCTCGCATCGGGCGTCCGGACCGTCCGGTTCTTGCCGTATTCCAGCCGACCCTGGCCGACCAGTTCCTTCACCGCGTCGCGGAACTCGCGGTACTCAGCGTTCGCCACCTGAAGCTTGCGCGCGAGCGCCTTGAGCTTGAGCGGCTGATAGCCGTCGCGACGAACGAACGAAAGAATATCGTGATGGGTCACGTGGCGCTGTTTCCGTTCGTGGACCCTTTGAACAGTTTCCGCCCGATCGCGGGATTGTACTGAGTCCACGCCGAGGTGGGGTCGCGGTCGTCGCGCATCTGGTCGTTGAAGCTGACGATCTTGGCGTCGAGGTTGTCGAGCAGGTTCAGCGCCACGGCCTCGAGGGTCATCGGAAGCTTCGGACTGCCGAACTCATAGCTGCCGTGGTGCGACAAGATCATGTGCTTGAGCCGCAGCAGCAGCTCGGTGGGGAACGGCTCGCCGGTCAGCTTCTCGGCCTCGGCCGCCTGGCGGTTCAGGTACTCGACGCCGATCACCAGGTGCCCGACGAGTTGCCCCTCGTCGGAGTAAGCGAACGCTTTTTGATAACTCAACTCATCGATCTTGCCGATGTCGTGCAGGAAGACGCCGGTGAGCAGCGTGTCGCGGTCGATCTGTGGATAGAGCGGCGCGACGCGGTCGGCGGCCTCGAGCAGCGTGACGACGTGTTCCAGCAGGCCGCCGACGTAGGCGTGATGGTTCTTGATGCCGGCCGGCGCGGCGGCGAACTTGCGTACGAAGCCGTCGTCCATCAGGAAGCTCTCGGCCAGCGCACGCAAGTGCGGGTTCGCCAGGCCGAGCAGAAGTTCGCGCAGCCGGGCGAGCAACTTGTCCACGTCGCGCGGCGTGTGCGGCAGGAAGTCCGCGACCTCGACCCGGCCGGCGTCGATCACCTGCAGGTCCGACAGGATGAGCTGCATCGCGTTCTGAAAAATCTGCGCCTTGCCGCGCACGCGCAGGTAGTCGTTCACGTCGAACGAATGAAACAGCGCCTCGGTGGCGTTCCACATGCGGGCGTTGATCGTGCCGGTCCGATCGCGCAGGTCGACTTGCAGGTAGAGGTTGCCGTTGCGGTTGGCCCGCAGTTGTTTGTCGGCGACAAGGTAAACCTCGTCGATAGCATCGCCGCTGGAAAGGTCTTTGACGTAGCGCCGCGACATGTCGCTCCTTCACGACGAAGCTGGTGCAAAGCAATGGCTGGTCGAGCCACAGCCGCACACTATACCCGCCTGGTTCGCGCGCCGCACAGCCCTGAATCGAAAACGATGCCCGTGCAACGACTACGTCAGCGTTAGCGTAGTGCAGGCGGCCCGCCTGCAATGTCGTCAAAGGAAGCCGCAGGC